>NZ_OZ246980.1:3185000-3485000 GCF_965232525.1 Bauldia sp.
CTCCTAGGAACGACCGTTACCGTTTGACCGCCATGGCGTACACCGTTCGCCCAGCCCGTTTCGACGAATACGACCAGCTTCCGGAGATCGAGCGAAGCGCGGCGCAGCGATTCGCGGCGCAGGCCATGCCCGAAATCGCCGCGGGCGAACCGACCGACGCAACCTTCATCGGCGCTGTCGGTGCTTTGGGTGGCGTCTTTGTCGCCGCGACCGAGCCGGATGACGTGCCGATTGGGTTCATCCTCGTCGGCCTTTTGGATCGGGCGGCTCACATCTACGAGATCTCCGTGCGCGAGGAACACGGGCGGCGCGGCCTTGGCCGCCAGCTCATCGATGAGGCAAGCCGCTTCGCCGGCGCGGAGGGTGTCAGCGCGCTGACACTCGCGACCTTCAGGCACATCCCTTGGAACGGACCATTCTACCAACGGCTGGGCTTCCGTTATCTCGAACAAGCAGAGTGGACGCCGGCCTTGTTCATCCTGCGCCAACACGAGATCGAATCGGGCCTGTCGGTCGATCAACGGGCGTTTATGCGGTTCGATACCGAATGACCAAGTCCGACCTCACCCATCTCGACCCGACCGGCGCCGCCAACATGGTCGATGTCTCGGCCAAGCCGGTGACCGAGCGCACGGCGGTGGCGACGGGCCATGTGGTGATGCAGGCCGAAACGCTGGAAACGATTTTGGCGGGCGACGCTCACAAGGGTGACGTTATCGGCACCGCCCGGATTGCCGGCATCATGGCGGCCAAACGAACCCATGAACTGATACCGCTCTGCCATCCGATCGGCCTGTCGAAGGTGGTCGTCGATATCGAAGCAGACGAGGCGCTGCCCGGGCTCCGCGTCACGGCGACCACGAAAGTCGCCGAGCGCACCGGCGTAGAGATGGAAGCCTTGACCGCCGTTTCGGTCGCCTGTCTGACCATCTACGACATGGCCAAGGCAATCGATCGCGGCATGACAATCGGCGATATCCGCCTGCTCGAAAAAACCGGCGGGCAAAGCGGCGCCTGGCGCGCCCAGTCATGAGCCTCCTACCTGTCGCCGAGGCGATCGACCGCATCGTCGGCGACGTCGATCCGCTGTCGGCGGAGACCGTTGCCATCGCCGATGCCCATGATCGGGTCCTGGCCGAACCGCTCGTCGCCCGACGCGACCAGCCGCCCTTCCCCGCCTCCGCGATGGACGGTTACGCCGTCCGCGCTTCCGACGCGACCGCCGGCGCGCGCCTTACCGTGATCGGAACCGCGGCCGCCGGGGATCGTTTTGGCGGTGCCGTGTCGCCGGGCGAAGCCGTTCGCATTTTTACCGGCGCGCCGGTTCCGCCCGGCGCCGACACCATCCTCATTCAAGAAAACGCCGAGCGCCTCGACGAGAACACGGTATTGGTCCGCGAGCCGCCCGAACAGGGACGCCATATCCGCATGGCGGGTCTCGATTTTCGTGCCGATGACGGATTGTTGGGCGCGGGATCGCGGCTGACCCCCAGCCAAATCGCCCTCGCGGCAGCGATGGGATACGGCGCCCTGCCCGTTCGGCGGCGGCCAATCGTGGCGATCGTCGCCACCGGCGACGAACTGGTTCCGCCCGGGGCCGAACCGGGTCCCGATCAGATCGTCTCGTCAAATAGTGTCGGTGTTGCCGCCATCGTCCGGGACGCCGGCGGCGCTCCCCACGATCTCGGCATTACCGCGGACGAACCGTCGGCGCTCGCCCGCTCGATCGCCGCGGCCGAAGCCATCTCCGCCGACATCCTGGTGACCCTCGGCGGCGCGTCAGTCGGCGATCACGACCTGGTTCAGAAAGCCCTGCTCGACGCCGGCATGACGCTCGACTTCTGGCGGATCGCCATGCGGCCCGGCAAACCGCTGATGTTCGGTCGACTGGGAGACCGGCGTGTGCTGGGCCTGCCGGGCAATCCGGTCTCGGCGATGGTGTGCGGCCTCCTGTTCCTGAAGCCGCTGGTCGGAGCTCTGCTCGGCCGGCCGCGCGTTGATCCAACGGAGGCTGCCGTGCTCGGCGCGCCGATGCCGGCTAATCAGGCGCGGCAGGATTACGTCCGCGCGCGCTTCGGCGAGACGTCGGACGGACGGCCCCTGGCGACGCCACTCCCGGTTCAGGACAGCGCCATGCTGACCGTCCTCGCGGAAGCCGACTGCCTGATCGTCCGCGAACCGCACGCCGAGCCGTCGTGGCCAGGCGACCCGTGTCAGATCATCCGCTTGCGTGGCCGGTGAGTCTGTTGGGCGGTCCGCTGTGCATGGGCTGCGAACTTCATGCGATCACCGAGACCGGCACGGATAGGTTAGCCTTTGGTAGCGCCAAGCGTCAGGCCGGCGATGAAGTGCCTCTGTAGGACGAAGAACAAGGCCACCGGCGGCAAGGCCGCCAGAATCGCGCCGGCCGAGATCAGTTGCCAAGAGGCGAGCCATTGGCCGCGAAGCGCGCTGATACCGGCGGTGACCGGCTTGACGCTATCGCTCTGCACGAGAACCAGAGTCCAGAAGTAGTCGTTCCAAACAAACGTGAAGATCAGCACAGCGAGTGCGGCGAGCGCCGGCCGAACCAGGGGCAACACAATAAACCAGAAGATCTTGTACTCGCTGACGCCCTCCACCCGCGCCGACTCGATCAGTGCGTTCGGCAGGCCGGAGATGAAGTTTCGCATGAAAAGAGTGCAGAATCCTGCCTGGAAAGCGAGGTGGAACAGGATCAAAGCCAAATGCGTATCGTAGACGCCGGTGACCAGTGCCATGTCACGCACCGGAATCATCAGAATTTGGAACGGGACGAAATTGCCGCCGACAAAAAGCGCGAACAGCCAGATGTTGCCCGCGAACCGGTACTTGGCGAGCGCGTAGCCGGCCGCCGCGGCCAACGCCACCGAGCCGATCATCACTGGAATGGTGATGATCAGCGAGTTCAGGATAAACCGCGCCATCGGCGTCGATTCAAAGACGACGAGATAGTTCGCGAACTCCCAGGTATCCGGCCATCCCCAGTAGTTGCCTTGATTGATGTCTTCGATGGAGCGGAGCGATGTCAGCATCACCGCGCCCAGAGGTAACAGCCACAGGATCAACGCCACCGGCAGAGCCACCCGGTAGGACACATTGGCGATCGGCGACGCCTTCTGGATCGGACGGGGAAACACAGCGCCGTCTACCCTTGCCGCCGTTCGGCGCGAACCATTCGCCACAGGAAGAAGGCGATGAACACCGACATGATCAGGAACAGTACGGTCGCGATCGCCGCGCCATAGCCCATGCGGTACTCGAACAACGCGGAGTGATACATGAACAGCCCCAAGACCAGCGACTGTCCGAAAGGTCCGCCGTCGGTCATCACCTGGACCAAGTCGAATGATCGCAGCGCCCCGATCATGGTCACCACCAAGGCTATGAAGGTGGCCGGGCGAAGCTGCGGCAGGACCACGAACCACAGTAATTTCATGCCGCGGGCGTTATCGAGACGGGCCGCCTCGATCTGCTCCGGGTCAACCGAGTTGAGTCCGGTCAGATAGAGAATCATGCAGTATGCGACCTGCGGCCACAGACCTGCGGCGATGATTGCAAAAGTGACCGTGTTTTCGTCGGACAGGAGCGCCGTGGGACCGAGACCAAACTGTCCGAGCGCCTGATTGAGCATACCGTTCGCGGGATCGTAGAACCAAGCGAAGACGAGGCCGACGACCACTTGGCTGATGACGAAGGGAAAGAAGAAAAGGGACTTGACCAGGCGAATGCCAAAAACCGTTTGATTCAGAAAGAGGGCGAGTGCCAGGCCGATCGGCAACGCGAGCAGAAACAGGAATAACCACAGCACGTTATTCCAGACCGCGGTCCAAAAGCGATCGTCGTCGAGCAGCTCTTCGTAGTTACCGAAGCCGATCCATGTGCTTTCCGAGAAGCCGTCCCAATCAAAAAAGGCGATCTGGAAGCTCTGTATGATCGGGTAGATGACGTAGACGCCGAAGAACAGCAGGGCCGGCGCGAGGAACACCCACGGCGCGATCCGCTGTTGCGACCAGCGCGAGCGCGGAGTGACGTAGGCCGTGCTTGCCTCAGTTTCGCCGGCGACCGCCATGAATGTCTTCTCTCAGAAGCGTCGCTTGCAGCTAGACCCGCCGCGCCTACATCGACGCGGCGGGATTGATTTCATCGCGTCCGGCGATCAGTTCTCAAAGATACGCTGACGCGCTTTTTCGAGCCGTTCGAGGATTTCGTCGATGTTGTCGGGTCGCACCATGAACTCCTGGAAGCCCTCCATGCCGATCTTGGCCATTTCAGGCGTCGTATCGCGGTCATAGAATTGAGCCGTACCAGCCGCGGCGCTAAGCATTGCAGCGCCTTTGTTCAGATACTTGTCGTCCTTCGCCTTGGCACCCTTGTGCGGCGGCAGACGGAGCATCGCTTCGTTGATCTTCTGCTGCTGATCCTGTTGGGCGACAAACGCCAGGAACTTTCTGGCATTGTCTTTGTTCTCGGCGCGAGTCGGAATGTGAATCGTATCGGTCGGCGCATCCTCGGCAATCGGCACACTCGCGTCGATGATCGGGAACTGGAAGAAATCCATGTCGTCCTTCACCTCGTCCGGGAAGTTCGGGGTGATGAAGTTTCCGATCAGGTACATCGCCGCTTCACCGTTGTAGAGGAACGGCTGTGCTTCTTGCCACGAATAGGACGTGTGGTTTTCCAGGAAGCAGTCGGCGTCGATCAGCTTCCGCCAGTTATCGAAGGTCGCGCGAACCCGGTCGTCGGTGTAGGGCACGTCACCGAGCATCAGGTCGATGTGGAACTTCAGGCCGTTTGTGCGCAGGTTGACATAGTCAAACCAGCCAGCAGCCGTCCACAGGAACTTGGTGCCAATGGTCACCGGCGTGATGCCGTTTTCGTTTAGCACCGCACACGCATTGAGCAGATCGTCGAACGTCTCCGGAACCGAGAGGCCAACCTCGTCGAAGATGTCCTTTCGATAATAGACCCCCCACTGGTAGTAGCCGTAAGGAACCCCGAACTGCTTGCCGTCGATGGTCAGGGAATCCCGCGTCGACGCGAAGTTCTCATACATGTTGTTGTCGGCCCAAACGTCCGACACGTCCTCCAGTAAGCCGCGATCCGCGAACGCGGCCATACGATTGCCTGCGAACCAGAACACAACGTCCGGCGCTTGCGCCGTGAGCCAGCCGCGAATAGCGGTCTTGTAGGCTTCGTGGTCGGTGATGTTGAATTCGACGTCGATGTCCGGATTTGCCGCCCTGAAGTCTTCGACAACTTGGGTGAAAGCTGCCTTCGGTGCCGGGTCCGACGTATTGGCGTTGATAACGAGTTCGTTGGCACTGGCCGAAACGAACGACGTGGTCGCAAGCGCGAGCGAAGCCGCCGCAACAGTTCTGAACATGCAATGTCCTCCCATACGCGACCTTGATCGGTCCGCTTTAATGCCCACAATGTGGGATAAGGTCCTTTATACTGAAAACTATGTTGGCGTAGGGGTGTCCTGTCAACCCAATCAGGAACCGTTTCGAACGCCAACCAAAACGCGGGGGATGACCAGATCGATGGTCGGAAACGAGAACGAGGTGACGCGGAACGTCGATCGCGCGCCGCCGTGCGGGCCGATCTCCACCACGGTCTCAAAGGCTCTGCAGGTGCTTGAAGCGGTTGCGTCCGAAGGCCGCGCGGTGCGCTTCGTCGATCTTCTGAAGAGCCAACCCTTCCCCAAGTCGACACTTCATAGGCTGCTGCGGACTCTTGTGAGCCAGGGGATGTTGGAACACAATCCGGAGCACCACACCTACCGACCCGGCCTCAGATTGATCCGCCTCGCACACTACGCTTGGCGGCAATCAAACCTTCCCGAGGCGGCGGGCGACGCCCTCGACGCATTGGCATCCGAAATCGCCGAGACCATCCACTTGGCAGTATTGGACCACGCCCAGGTTCTTTATGTCGACAAGCGCCACAGTGAGTATCCGATGTCGCTCTATGCGTCGGTCGGCAAGGTCGCACCGGCCTATTGCACCGGCATCGGCAAGGCCATGCTCGCCTACTTGCCCGAAAAGGCACTGGAAGATGCCTTGGACCGGCAAGCATTCCATCGATACACCGGCTCTACCGTACCAGACGCCGAGGCGCTGCGAGTGGAGCTTGCCGAGATTCGCCGTGCCGGCTACAGCCTCGATCGCGAGGAGTACGAACCGGGCGTTATCTGCATCGCCGTGCCGATTCTATCTGATCGCAGAAGGCTACATGGCGGCCTTTCCATCACCGGCAATACGCGACTCACGAACTTGGAGAAACTGACTGCCCACGCGCCACGACTCAGCCAAGCCGCCGATGAGATTGCCGCCCAGGCGGCGCTTCACATGCTGGCTGGTGCTTAGCGTTGCTCACAAACAACAAAGATCCAATGGGAGAGAAACATGGCCGGATTGAATCTAACCAGCGTTGTCAAGCGCTATGGCCCGATCCAGGTCATCCATGGCGTCGAGTTCGATATTGCTGACGGCGAGTTTTGCGTGTTCGTCGGCCCGTCGGGCTGCGGTAAGTCCACGCTTCTGCGGATGATAGCGGGTCTCGAGGAGATATCAGGGGGAACGATCAAGATCGGCGACACGGTGGTGAACAATGTCGACCCGGCGAAGCGCGGCGTCGCGATGGTGTTTCAGACCTACGCGCTGTACCCACACATGACCGTGGCCGAGAACATGGGCTTCGGGCTCCGCATGAACGGCGTTCCCAAAGATCGGATCCGTTCGGAGGTCGACAAGGCCGCCCGCATCCTGCAACTGGAAGACTACCTCGAACGCACGCCGCGGGCGTTGTCGGGCGGCCAGCGTCAGCGCGTCGCCATTGGGCGAGCAATCGTCCGCCATCCGGAAGTTTTCTTGTTTGACGAGCCGCTGTCCAATCTCGATGCGGAACTGCGGGTCCAGATGCGTGTCGAGATTGCCAAGCTCCACCAGGGCCTCGGCAACACAATGATTTACGTTACCCACGACCAAGTCGAAGCGATGACGCTGGCGGACAAGATCGTCGTGCTGCGTCAGGGCGTTGTCGAGCAAATCGGCAGTCCACTCGACCTCTACGGCGATCCCGAGAACAGGTTCGTCGCCGGGTTCATCGGCTCACCGAAAATGAACTTCTTGTCCGCCGTCTCGCGGGGAGCCGCTGACGGCGGAATCCGTGTCGTGCTACCGAAGCTTGGCGATGCCGAGGTGGTCGTGCCACTGCGCCACAGCGCCCCGGAGCCCGGCGCCGATCTCACCTTGGGTATCCGTCCGGAACACATCCAACTCGGCGAGCAGGCAGGGTTTGGGCTCGAGGTCACCGCCGATGTCACAGAGCAACTCGGTGGGACATCGTTCGTCTATGCCAATTCCGGAGACGACGAAGCGGTCGTCATCGAGCAGCGCGGCACCAGCCAAGTCCGCCCAGGCGAGACAGTGCGGTTCTCGTTTGCACCGACCGACAGTCGCATCTTCGATATCGAGGGCAATAGAGTCCGCTGACCGGCTTCATCGGCCCTCGCCCGCTCGATTGCCGCGGCCGAGGCTATCTCCGCCGACATCCTGGTGGCCCTCGGCGGCGCGTCGATGCCGGCTAATCAGCCGCGGCAGGATTATGTTCGGGCACCCGGCGACTGATCGCCGGCAAATCCACCGATCAGACAGCTTGCGCGTTTACAATAATTTCAACCCTTGCGGAACACACATAGAACACGGTACTTTGTTCGCGATTTGTACCTGAGTCGCGCGACAACAAGCGGATCGAGACATGCTTACGCAGAAGCAGCACGAACTCCTGATGTTCATTCACGAGCGCTTGAAGGAAGCTGGCGTACCACCGTCCTTCGACGAGATGAAGGACGCTTTGGACCTTCGATCCAAGTCCGGCATCCATCGGTTGATCCGTGCGCTGGAGGAACGGGGCTTCATCAAGCGGCTTCCCAATCGGGCGCGCGCGATCGAAGTCGTCCGCATGCCCGAGTCGACCACGCCGGAGGTGCAGCGCCCGCGGGGCTTCTCGCCGAGCGTCATCGAGGGCAGCCTCGGGCGCGTCAAACCGGCCGATCGCGAGGAGCCGACCGTCGAGCCGGTGATGATCCCGGTGATGGGCCGGATTGCCGCCGGTGTGCCGATCGAGGCGATCCAGAACCACAGCCACTCCATCGGGGTCCCCCCGGATATGCTGGCGCCGGGTGAGCACTTCGCGCTCGATGTGCGCGGCGACTCGATGATCGAGGCGGGCATTCTCGACGGGGATACGGTGCTGGTCCGCAAGACCGACACGGCCGATACGGGCGACATCGTCGTGGCCTTGGTGGACGACGAGGAGGCGACTTTGAAGCGCCTGCGCCGCAAGGGCGCATCGGTGGCTCTCGAGGCGGCGAACCCGGCGTACGAGACGCGCATATTCGGCCCCGACCAGGTGCGGATCCAGGGCCGGCTGGTTGGCCTGATCCGCCGCTACTGACCGCCGACCGGCATGAAAGGCCGCCGGTTCGCCGGGTAAGCGGTTTCGATCCGAAAACCAGGCGCCTCGCCGTCGTCGTCCGTGAAAAGCGCATGCGCGCCGTGGGCTCTGAGGGCCGGGCCGTCGATCACCATCGCGCCCGATGTGGCACATATGTCCGGTGCAGCGAAGCGGCTGACGACGACCGCCGCGAGTCGGCAGTCTTCCGCTAAGGCAGCGCGCTCCTGGCTCACCGCGACGAGCCGCCCGTCCGCGAGTGCGGCGGTACACCCCAACGGATCGCAGCGCACACCAGCGTCGATGCCGTCATCGCGCGCCGAGCGCGGATCGGCGTCCGCGCGCAGCCACATGTCAGTGACGAAGCGATTGTCTTTCGCGCCGATGACCTGATAGCGGCCCGCTTCGCCCCGCACTGCCGCGACGCGGCCACCGGCGTCGATCAGGATCGCGGGCCGGGGCGCTAGCACGACGACAGGGATGGCGAGCAGGATCGGAATGATACCGAACCAGCGCCACCGCTCCCGCCAAAGGCACAGCCACAGAAAACCGACGACCACCAGCAGCAGCGCCGTGCTCGGCGGTGCAGGGACGCCGCCCCAACCGTGCGACCAGCCGGCGACCACCCGCGCGACTCCGACCACCCAGTCGAGCCCCCACCCCATCACCGTCAGCGGAAGCGATTCAAGCCCGAGCGGCATGAGGACCACCGCGAACAGCGCCATCGGCATGACCAGCAGCGCGACCGCCGGCATCGCCAGGAGATTGGCGATGAGCGTCAGCGGCGCCGCCCTCTGAAAATGGTAGACCGCAAATGGTGTTGTCGCGGCGCCGGCGATCAGCGAGGTGACGAACAGGCCCTTCACGTAAAACCAGCCGCGTCCCCAAACGCCGGTCAGGCTCCCGTCGTTGCGGCGGTCGGCTTGGTCGCGTCGTTCGCGCAGAATCTCATATCCCGCGACCAACGCCGCGGTCGCCGCAAACGACATCTGGAAGCTGGCGGTCAGCACCGACTCAGGCTCGAGCACAAGCACGATCAGCGCGGCGATCGCCACGTTGCGAAGGGTGATCGCGCGCCGGTCGATCATCACTGCCAACAGCATGATGGCGAGCATGATGAAGGCGCGCTGGGTCGAGACGCTGCCGCCGGAGATCGCCAGATACACGGCGGCAACGCCGAGCGCCCCCGCGGCCGCCCACTTTCGGATCGGATGGTGAACCGCGAGGCTTGGCGAGAGAGCCAGCAAGGCCCGGAGCAGCCAGAACGCCGAGCCCGCGACCAGCGCCATGTGGAGACCGGAGATCGCCAGCACGTGACCGAGGCCGGAGGCGCGCATCGCTTCCTGCACGTCCTCCGGGATGCCACGCCGATCGCCCATGACCAACGCGGCGGCGATCTGACCGTTGTCACCGGGCAGCGCCGCGAGAATGCGGGCTCGGATCGTCTGCCGCAGATGGGCAATCGGCATTGCCAGCCGGATGGCAAGCGGCGGCGCGCCGAGGTCGACGGGTGTCGCCGCGCCGTAGGCGAAGCCGACCGCGCCGACGCCCGTGTAGAAGTCGGCGCGGGCGAAGTCGTAGCCACCCGGGAAAGCCGGGCCGTTCGGCGGCCGCAGCCGGGCAAGCACCGAGATTGAATCGCCGACGGCAAGCGCGTCGGCCTGGCTGCGAACCGTGATCCTGACGAAGCGCGGCCAATCGGCCGGCGGCAGGCGGTTCATCGTTTCCACCGACAGCAGGACCCGGACCCCGCCCCGGCTGGCAGCCTCCCGCGCCGCGATCCAGCCGGTTGCCTCGACAGTCATCTCCCGGGCGAGGACCGGTGCCGCGACCCATTCGGTTCGTGCCTTGGCGATCGTCGCGCCGGCGGCAATGGCGGTGAGGCCAATCAACACGCGCCACATCGAAACGCGGCGGCGGCCGCGCCAGGCGAGAACGCCGAGAGCCAACGTCAGTGCCGCAAGGACGATGCCCGATGGCTCCGCCGGCAGACCGAAGTAGCCGACGATCCCGGCGCCAAACAGAACCGGAAGCCAGATGAAGCCGCGACCGGCCTCCATCTCGCGTTCGACCACCGCCATCGTGGCCGATCCCAGCGCCTCGATGCGAAAGGCCAGCGCCCGCCAACCGCGTGGCTCCGGGCCGAAGTCGTCCCCCTGCCCGGCAATGTCAATCGTGTCGCGATGATCGAGATCGCTCATGCCCGCCCGCCCGAAGGTCGGACGAGGTTATACCAATACTCGCAAAACGCGAACGCCCGTCGACTGCTACGTCTTTGCGGCTTTCGCCCACGTGTCGCGCAGCGCGACGGTGCGGTGGAAGACAGGCTTGTCCGAGGCGATCTCCCGATCGCGGGCGAAGTAGCCGAGGCGCTCGAACTGAACCGGATCGTCGTCGTTGGTGGCTACGACGCCCGGCTCGATCCGACAGTCGGTGAGGATTTCGAGCGAATCCGGATTGAGCTCGGCCGCGAAGTTGCCGGGATCGGGATCCGGTCGGCTGAACAGCGGACCATACAGCCGAACCTCGGCCTCAACCGAGTCCGCGGCGGACACCCAGTGCAGCGTCGCCTTCACCTTGCGACCGTCCGGCGGCGTATTCCCGCCCCGCGTTTCCGGATCGTAAGTGCAGCGAAGCTCGACCACCTCGCCGTCGGCGTTTTTCACCACCTCCCGGCAGGTGACGAAGTAGCCGTAGCGCAAACGCACCTCGCGACCGGGCGCCAGTCGGAAGAACTTCTTCGGCGGGTCCTCCATGAAGTCGTCGCGCTCGATAT
This sequence comes from Bauldia sp., assembly GCF_965232525.1. Classification (GTDB taxonomy): domain Bacteria; phylum Pseudomonadota; class Alphaproteobacteria; order Rhizobiales; family Kaistiaceae; genus Bauldia. The sequence continues at coordinate 3,196,255 of NZ_OZ246980.1, forward strand.
AGAGCTCACGGCTAAAGCGGATTGGGCGGGATCCGGCGTCGGCGTCATCCGGATGATTGACCGCCTCCAGCTCTTCCCCATCGCCCTCCGGGTAGTTTTCGATCACCACCTTCAGCGGCCGCAGCACCGCCATACGTCGCTGCGCGGTCCGATTGAGAAGATCGCGGATCGATGCATCCAGCATCGCTATATCGACCACACTGTCGGCGCGCGCGACGCCGATCCGCGAAATGAAGTCGCGAATGGCCGCGGGCGGAACGCCGCGGCGCCGCAGCCCGGCGAGCGTCGGCATCCGCGGATCGTCCCAGCCGTCGACGTGGCCGCCCTCGACCAGTTGGGTCAGCACCCGTTTCGACAGCAGCGTGTAGCTGAGATTCAGCCGGGCGAACTCATACTGCCGCGGCCGCGAGGGAACCGGCAGATTGTCGAGAAGCCATTCGTAGAGCGGGCGGTGGTCGGCGAACTCCAGGGTGCACAGCGAATGGCTGACGTCCTCGATCGAATCCGACTGGCCGTGGGCAAAATCGTAGCTCGGATAGATGCACCAGTGCCCGCCGGTCTTGGGATGATCGGCATGGAGAATCCGATAAAGGACAGGATCGCGGAGATTGATGTTACCCGAGGCCATGTCGATACGGGCGCGCAAGACGCGGGCGCCGTTGGGGAATTCCCCTGCGCGCATGCGGCGAAAGAGATCGAGATTCTCCTCGACCGACCGGTTCCGGTAGGGGCTTTCGACCCCGGGTTCGGTCAGCGTCCCGCGATTTTCGCGAATCTCGTCCTGACTCTGATCGTCGATGTAGGCCTTGCCGGCGCGGATCAGGTCCTCCGCCCACGCGTAGAGTTGCTCGAAATAGTCCGAGGCGAAAAAGAGGTTGTCGTCCCAGTCGAAGCCGAGCCAGCGGACATCGCGAATGATGCCGTCGATGAACGCCTGATCTTCCTTGGTCGGGTTGGTGTCGTCGAAGCGCAGGTTGCACGTGCCGTTGAACTCGGCCGCGACCCCGAAGTTGAGGCAGACCGACTTCGCATGGCCGATGTGGAGGTAGCCGTTCGGCTCCGGCGGGAAGCGCGTGACCACCTGCCCGGTCTTGCCCGACTCGATGTCGGTGCGAACAATGTCACGAATGAAGTCCTGCCCGGCCGGGCGCGGCGGCTCGGTTGTCATGGTGGTGGTTCCGTTGCGTCCGGCGGGTGATAGGCACCTTTTTCGCCGGCGTCCAGCCGCGAATCGGACAGTAGCCAAACTCAGTTCAGATGCCTCACCATGTGGACATCGTCCACGTAGCGACCGTCGATCCTCCGCGCCCTCGGCTCAATGCCCCAGGCCGCGAAGCCGAGGCTCTCGTAGAGCCGGCGCGCGGCGACGTTGTCGGAAGTGACGGTGAGCTGGATTTGCTCGACGCGCCCGTGCCCCAGGGACAGGATCTCCTCGCACAGCCGCCGGCCAACGCCCTGCCCGCGCGCCTCAGGCCGCACATAGGCGCCCCACAAATACCCTTTGTGCTGGTTCTTCACGCCGGATTGGGTGCCGAAACCAGCGATCCCGGCCAGCGCGTCGCCGAGGAAGCCTCCGACGACGTTGGATGTCGTCAAGCGTTCCGCAAACCAGTCGAGATTGTGGGCGGCTTCCGTGTCATGGGCGCTGCCATAGGCTTCAGGGGAGTCCAGAAGCGACTCGAGCCGGATGTCCCGGTAGAGCCGCGCGTCCCCCGGGATAAGCCGGCGAAGCGATAAATCTGTGTTGGATGTGCTTTTTGCCATGTGGACCGCCTGACATTTGCCGGTTTTCCTATGCTAGACCGAACGAGCCCGCCACTGTTTCCTCGGCATGCTCATGTCTGACGCTGTCGTCACCCGCTTCGCCCCCTCGCCGACCGGTTTTCTTCATATCGGAGGCGCCCGCACCGCGCTGTTCAACTGGCTCTACGCCAAGCACGCCGGCGGCCGCATGTTGCTGCGCATCGAGGATACCGACCGCGAACGGTCGACCGACGCGGCCATCGCTGCCATCCTCGACGGCCTCAAATGGCTTGAGCTCGATTGGGACGGGGAGCCGCTCCACCAGTTCGCCCGGGCCGATCGTCATCGTGAGGTGGCTGAGCAGCTTCTCGCCGCCGGCAAAGCTTATCGCTGCTACGCCACGCCGGAGGAGCTCAACGAAATGCGGGCGCTCGCCCGGGCAGAGGGACGCTCGACCCGATATGACGGGCGCTGGCGCGATCGCGATCCGGCCGAGGCGCCGGAAGGCGTCGCCCCGTCGATCCGGATCAAGGCACCACAGGCCGGCGACACGGTCATCCACGACCAGGTGCAGGGCGCAGTTACCTTTCCCAACGACGACCTCGACGACTTCGTCATCCTTCGCTCCGACGGGACGCCCACATACATGCTCGCCGTCGTCGTCGACGACCACGACATGGGGGTCACCAACATCATCCGCGGCGACGATCACCTCACCAACGCCGCGCGCCAGAAGATCCTCTACGACGCCATGAGCTGGCCGGTGCCCGTCCTCGCTCACATTCCGCTGATCCATGGGCCGGACGGAGCAAAGCTCTCCAAGCGGCACGGGGCTCTCGGCGTCGACGCCTATCGCGCCATGGGATACTTGCCGGACGCCATGCGCAACTATCTCGTCCGCCTCGGCTGGAGCCATGGCGACGACGAGATCATGTCGACCGAGCAGATGATTGCGTGGTTCGACGTCGCCAACATCGGGCGGTCGCCGGCCCGCTTCGACTTCGCGAAACTGGAGAACATCAACGCCCATTATCTGCGCGAGATGAGCGATGCTGCCATCATGGCGACGCTGATCGAGGAGATGCCGCACATTGCCGGCGGCAGAGCCTTCCAGGCGAAACTTGACCCGGATCGGCTGTTCCGCCTCCGGGAAGCCATGCCGTTCCTGAAAGAACGATCGAAGAATCTCGTCGAACTAATTGAAAGAGCCTCGTTTGTCGTCAATCACCGCCCACTGGCGCTAGACGATCAGGCGGCATCGCTGTTGACCAGCGAAACGCGCGCTCTCCTGGCCGGTTTACGGCCGCGGCTGGATGCCGTCGACGATTGGACAATCGAAGCGGTAGAGGCCGCCGTTCGCGGGTTCGTCGGCGAATCGGGGATAAAACTCGGTGCGATCGCGCAACCTTTGCGCGCAGCATTAACGGGCCGGACATCGTCGCCAGGGATCTTCGAGGTCTGTATTATTTTAGGAAAATCAGAGACTTTGGGCCGGATCGCCGACCGCGTTTGATTGAACGCACACAATCTTCTCACTCCAATATGATGACGAATTGCAATCCCCGATAGGTGGATGGCAATAGCACGCATGGACTTGCCGCGCTGCAGCAATATAATCCCGGCCAATCCCCGACCCAGTGACATTTAAGGAGGCTGCCTTGTCAAACGCGAGCGAACTGGACGCACCCACCTCGCCAGACCACCAGGCGGCCAACGGCTCCCCGGCCCCGGCCGAGCTGACGATCGAATCCGGCTCGTGGGAGTTTCCGGTTCGCGATGGAACGCTCGGGCCGCAGGTCGTCGATATCTCGGCGCTCTACCGGGAGAGCGGCCGGTTCACCTATGACCCCGGCTTCACCTCGACCGCGTCATGCGAATCCAAGATCACCTTCATCGACGGTGATGAAGGCGTCCTCCTTTATCGCGGCTATCCGATCGAGCAGTTGGCCGAGCATGGCGACTTCCTCGAGACCTGCTACCTGCTGCTCTACGGAGAACTGCCGACCGCCAGCGAGAAAGCCGACTTCGATCATCGTGTCACCTACCACACGATGATCCACGAGCAGATGAGCCGCTTCTATACCGGCTTCCGCCGCGACGCCCATCCGATGGCGATCATGTGTGGTGTCGCCGGGGCACTGTCGGCCTTCTATCACGACTCGACCGACATTTCCGATCCGTACCAGCGGATGGTGGCGTCGATCCGGATGATCGCCAAGATGCCGACCATCGCCGCGATGGCGTACAAGTATCATATCGGTCAGCCGTTCGTTCACCCGCTGAACTCGCTGGACTACGCATCGAACTTCCTGCGGATGTGCTTCGCGGTGCCGTGTGAGGAGTACAAGGTTAATCCGGTGCTGTCGCGCGCCATGGACCGCATCTTCATCCTGCACGCCGACCACGAGCAGAACGCCTCGACATCGACGGTCCGGCTTGCCGGCTCGTCCGGCGCCAATCCGTTCGCCTGCATCGCTGCCGGCATCGCCTGCTTGTGGGGGCCGGCGCATGGCGGTGCCAACGAAGCGGCGCTTAACATGCTTCAGGAGATCGGGACGACCGACCGGATCCCGGAGTACGTCGCCCGGGCGAAAGACCGCGACGATCCGTTCCGCCTGATGGGCTTCGGACACCGCGTCTACAAGAACTACGATCCCCGCGCCAAGATCATGCAGAAGACCTGCCATGACGTGCTGGCTGAGCTTGGCATCCAGGACGATCCGATGCTGGAGGTCGCGCGGGAGCTCGAGCGGATTGCGTTGACCGACGAGTACTTCATCGAGAAGAAGCTCTATCCCAACATCGACTTCTACTCGGGGATCACCCTCAAGGCGCTCGGCTTTCCGACCACCATGTTCACGGTGCTGTTCGCGCTGGCCCGCACCGTCGGCTGGATCGCCCAGTGGAAAGAGATGGTGGAAGACCCGTCGCAGCGGATCGGCCGCCCCCGCCAGCTCTACACCGGGGAAGTCCGGCGCGACTACGTCCCTGTATCCAAGCGCCGCTAGGACCGCGCGGGGATAGGCTTCGACGCCTCGCTGGATTCTCGGGGGGCCACCCCGGCCGTTCCCAACACGATATCGGCGGCCAGTCCACTCGGCGTCCCGTTGTCGAGCGCCATCAGCGCATCGAGGCGACTGAAAGCGTCGAGCTGGTCGCGGCGCTCCTTTGAGTCGGATAGTAGCGGCAGCAGAGCGCCGGCGAGGTTCTCCGGTGTGCTGTCCGAATCGAGGAATTCCGGGATCTCGTTGGTTCCGGTGATCAGGTTCGGAAGGACAAACGAATTGACTCGCGACAGGGCGTATTTGAACGGCTTGACGAATGGGTCGACCCGGTAAGCGACCGCCATCGGGACGCCGGCAAGCGCCAACTCCAGCGTGACAGTGCCGGACGCCGCCAGTGCGACATGGGCCCGGCGGAACGCCGCGTATTTCGCCTCCTCGCCGACGATGATCTCCGGCTGGACCGGCCACGCCGCGGTGCGCTCCCGAATCTCCGCCTCCAGCCGCGCCACGGCGGGAAGGACCACTTCGATATCGCCGTACTGGCGGATCAGCAGATCAAGCGCTTGGCCGAATGGCTCGGTCAACCGTTTGATCTCGTTCCGTCGGCTGCCGGGCAGCACCAGGAGTGTCGGGCGATCAGCGTCGCCGAGGTTCGGTCTTTCGCTCCCGGTCGGGCGGAGGCGATCGAGGCGCTGCATCAGCGGGTGACCGACATAGGTGCAAGGCGGGCCACCGAGCCGCCGGTGAACGTCCGGCTCGAACGGAAGAATGGCGAGGACGTGATCGACGAATCCGGAAATCCAGCGGGCCCGCCCCGGACGCCACACCCAGACCGTCGGCGATACGTACTCGACGATCGGAATGGTGGGTTTCCGTTTTCGCACCCGGCGGGCGACCCCGAGGTTGAAGCCGGGGCAATCGATGATGACCAAAACATCCGGGTCGGCCTCGATCACCGCTTGTGCCGTCTTGCGCATCTTGGCGACAATCCGGTGCGCGTTGACGATGATCGCAGAGATGCCGTGATACGCGATCTCGTGCATCGGAAAGAGCGACGTCATCCCGTGGGCTTCCATGCGGTCGCCGCCGACACCGACGAACCGCACCTGGCCACCGAGTCGATCGGACATCGCCTCCATGACGCGCGCACCGAGGTGATCTCCGGATTCCTCGCCGGCGATCAGGAAAGCGATGAACGGCCGCTCAGTCATGGCGCGCTGGGTCCGCCGGAGGGCTCGCCGATGACGAACAGGCCCTCGTCGTCGGCCAATGACGTTGCCTCGGCGCGATCCATCAGCATCGCCCGGCCGGCTTCGACCGCGATCCCCGCGAGCCCGATATCTACGGCGGCCTGAATGGTCTTCAGACCGATGGTCGGCATGTCGACCCGCAGATCCTGCTGGGGCTTGGCGCATTTCGCCAACACCCCCGCCCGGCCGCTCCATCGCAGCCGGCCTTTCTCGCGAAGCGCTGCGACCCGTTCGAGCATGGCGTCGGTCCCTTCCGCAGCCTCGAGGGCGACGATCCGGCCGTTGATCGCGACCGCCGCCTGACCGGCATCGATCGCGCCGATGGCGCGTGCCGCGATCATCGCCCGTTCGGCATCCTTCTGTCCCGCCGCATCGGGACCATGGCGACCGATCGGTCCCGCGCCGACCGTCAGATCCGGCGCGATCTCATGGGCACCGACGACGATATAGCCGAGTTCCCCGAAAATCTTGATGACACCGCTCAGGAGATCGCTGTCGCCGCTGGTCATAAGCGACAAAACCTTCGGCACGATCTTGACCGCCCCGAGGTCGAGTTTCATCGATCGGAAGTCGGGCCGGATGTTGATGTTACCGATCAGCACGATCTCTTCGATATCGCGCTCGTTGAGAAGCTTCTGCATCCGGCCGATCTGACCCCACTGCAGGTAGGCGTGAGGGAACGCCTCGATCGTTTGGTCTGCCTCGCCACCAATGCCGAGAATGAGCACGGGCCTGCCGTCGCGCGTGGCGGCGTTCGCCACATGTCGCGGCACCGGCCCGCCGCCGGCGATGATTCCGAGAGGCTTGCCACTGGTCCCGGTCATGCGGATGGCCCTGACCTTGGGGCGCTCAGTCGCGCGGCAGCGCCAAGCGCCTGTCACCGCCGGCGCGAATGAACGCGACGATAGTCATCGCGGCAGGTATATCAGCGTACTCTTCGGCAACCCGATCGAGCCTTTCGCCCCGCGAGCCGGTGCCGTCGAACACAGCTTTGTAGGCAGCCCGCAAGGCGTGGATTGTCGGCCGGTCGAAACCACGCCGCTTGAGGCCGACGATGTTGAGGCCGGCGATTTCGGCGCGATGACCGAGGGCCGAAACGAAGGGAATGACGTCAGCGGTGACCCCGGTGACTCCGCCGATGAACGCATGGGCGCCGACCCGACAGTTCTGCTGCACCGCGGACAGCCCTCCCAGGATTGCATGCTCGCCGATCTCCGAGTGGCCACCGAGCGTTGCGTTGTTGACCAGAAGCACGTCGTCGCTCACCACGCAATCATGCGCGACGTGGGCGCCGATCATCAACATGCAACGGTCGCCGATCGTCGTCACCCCTTTGCCGCGTGCTGTTCCACGGTTGACCGTTGCCTGCTCCCGGATCACGCAATCCGAGCCGATCACGATTTTGGTCGGCTCGTCGGTGTAGCTCGTGTCCTGGGGCGGCCCGCCGATCGCCGCGAACGGAAAGATCTGGGTGCGTGCGCCGATCCGGGTATGGCCGTTGATGACAACGTGAGACTGCACCGAGACGGCCTCGGCGAGTTCGACGTCCGGGCCAATGACGGTGAAGGGCCCGACCGTGACGCCGTCGGCAAGGCGAGCGCCATCCTCGACGACTGCGGTTGGATGTATGTCGGTCATCGGGCTTAGTTGTCTGCGATCAAGGCGCTGATCCGTGCCTCCGCGACCTTGGTGTCGCCGACCAGGGCCTGGCAGTCGAACTTCCAGATGTTGGAGCGGTTCCGGATCTTACGAACTTGGTATCTGACCGTGTCGCCGGGGAAGACCGGCTGGCGGAATTTCGCTTGGTCGATCGTCATGAAATAGACGACATCCGGGCTTTCGCGATCCCGGGTCAGGATGCAGATCGCGCCTGCCGTCTGTGCCATGCCCTCGATCAGCAGAACGCCCGGCATGATAGGCTTTGAGGGAAAGTGGCCGGCAAAGTAAGGCTCGTTGATCGTCACGTTTTTGATGCCGACGGCGAAATCGTCACCGCTGATTTCCTCGATCCGGTCGACCATGAGGAACGGGTATCGATGGGGTAGGAGTTCGTAGATCGCCTGTATGTCGAGGCTGACCTGGGTCGGCGCGTCATTGGCCATCGGACGTGCCCTCGCCCGTAACCGTGGAGCCCTGCGCGCTGGCGCGCCGGACAAGTCTTTGGAGTGTTCTCATTTGGCTGTACCACTTCTCGACGGGGAGCGCCGGATAGCCTCCCCACGTCTCGCCTTTCGGGATGTTGGTATGGACGGCCGCGGCGGCGGCGACCTTGGCGCCATGGCCAATCGTGACATGGTCCCGGATTCCGGCATTGCCCCCTAACATGACAAAATCGCCGATGGTTACGCTTCCCGATATGCCGACCTGTCCCGCAATGAGACAGTGGCGGCCAATCGAGACGTTGTGGCCGATTTGGACTAGATTGTCGATCTTGGTGCCTTCTCCAATGACGGTATCGCGATTACTTCCCCGATCGATTGTCGTGTTTGCCCCGATCTCGACATCGTCCTGTATGATCACCCGCCCGACTTGCGGAATCTTCGTGTGACCGGTTTGTCCCGGGACGTAGCCAAAGCCGTCCTGACCGATCCGACTGCCTGGGTGGATGACCACCCGATCGCCGATCAGTGCGCAGACGACGGTGGCATTGGCGCAAATCGTCGTGTCGCGACCGATCCGGACCCCCGGCCCCACCACACTTCCCGGCCCGATCCGACTACCGCGACCCACTTCCGCGCGCGGGCCGATGACCGCGCCGGGTTCGACGGAAACCGACTCCTCCAGTCGTGCGGTATCGGCAACATGGGCGCTCGCGGCAACGCCACCAGCTTGTTCGATCGGCGAAGGGCGGAGAGATTCCGGGTAGAAATAGCCGGTCAACGTCGCGTAGGCGCGGTCCGGCGATGTCGTGACTAGAACGGCCGTCGATGGCGGCGCCAGCAACACGTCTCGTTCCGAGATGAAACAGGCACCCGCTCGCGTTGCCGCAAGCGCATCCGCCAGCCGGCGCGTGTCGAAGTAGGTCATGTCGGCTGGCCCGGCGGCCTCGAGCGGTGCAACGCCCGACATCTCTCGAAAAGCATTCGCCTTGTCGGCGACGATCGCGCCGGTCAGGACCGCGATTCGCTCCAATGTGAGGGGCTCTTGCCGGTTGAAAAAGACTGGGTCTGTCATGCCCAAAACGAAAGAAGGCCGCCGGGGAGCCGGCGGCCTTGTCCGGAAACTGGTCCGGTCAGAAGGCCCGACCGGCGCTGAACTTGAACCACTGCGTGTCGTCGGTTTTCGCCTTGCTGAGCACGTAAGCCATATCGGCGCGCAGCGTTCCGATCGGCGACGCCCACATGACCGAACCACCGACAGACGACCGGATCGTCGACGAGTTGATGATCGGCCCGCCGCCTTTCGGTACGTCAACGTCAACCAACGTTCCCGCGTCGGCGAACACCGCCCCACGGAAGCCGAAGTCAGGCGAAATGCCCGGGAATGGGAACTGCACTTCCGCAGTCGCGTTCCAATAGTTCTTGCCGCCCAACGGCTTCTTGGTCTTGGCGTCGACCGGGCCGAAGCCATACGTGGAGAAGCCTCTGATCGTTTCGCTGCCCTGGAAGAAGTTGTCGAAGACCATCACCTTCTTGCCATTGATACCGGTGATGTTCCCGGCGCGGCCGCGAACGAAACCGACGACATCGCGATCCGGCATGAGCTTCGCGTAGTAACGCGCATCACCGGTCGACTTCATGTAATTGACGTCGCCCCCGAGCCCGGCGAACTCCTGCTCGCCCTTGATGTAGGTGCCCTGGCTCGGATCCTGGAAATTGTCGATGGTCGAGTAGACGATACTATAGCCGGCCGCCGAGGTCAGATAGGTTCCGTTCGGGAAGTAAACCGACGTGCTCTTTGCCGTTTCGGATATTTCTTGCTGATCGAGTTTGTAGATCGCGTTTACGGTAAGGTCATCGGTTATCGGAAGGCCGAAGCGCAGCCGTCCACCGATCGTGTCACTTCGGTACGGCCGGAAGCTCGATCGGCCCTGAATGGTGTTGTAGGCGTCGACGCCCGCCGAGATATTGTAGCCAAGGAAGTACGGATCGGTGAACGAGACGGTGTAGCTCTGCTCGTCCTGACCAAAGCCGACCGCAATTCTCAACTGCTGCCCGCGACCGAGGAAGTTTCGTTCGTCCAGCGACACTTCGGCGATGAAGCCACCCGAGCCGTAGCCGGCGCCGATCGCGAACTCGCCGGTCGCCTCCTCGACGACACGGACAATGACGATAATCCGGTCGGGTGCGGAGCCAGGCTCCGTAACGATCTCCACGGTCTCGAAATAGTTGAGACCACGCAGCTTCCGCTCGGCACGATCGACAAGAACGCGGTTAAATGCGTCGCCTTCCGCGAAGTCGAACTCGCGGCGGATCACATAATCACGGGTCTTGGTGTTGCCGATGATCTCGATCCGCTCGACGTAAACCCGCGGGCCTTCGTCGATCAGATAGGTGATCGATATCGTGTGATTTTCGAAGTTCCGGTCGCCGCGGGGACGCACCTGTACGAACGCGTAGCCGGCGCGCGACAGCGCAATCGTGAGATTCTCGACCGTCTCCTCGACCCGTTGGGAATTGAACACCCGGCCCGTGCGCGTCTTGACCTGACGCATCAGCGCATTGGTGTCCACGCCGGGGATCGTCGAATCGATCGCGATTTCGCCGAATCGATAACGCTGACCTTCGTCGATGGTGAACACGACCGAGTACCGGCCGGTTGCTTCGTTGAACTCCCAGTCAACCGAGATGACGCGGAAGTCCGCGTAGCCGTGGCTCATGTAGAAGCGGCGCAGCGCTTCCTGATCGGCAGCGAGCTTGGCCTCGCTAAAGACGTCCTTCCGATTCAGCAAGGTGCGGATGCTGCGCTTGCGCGAGCTGATGACACTGCGCAGCCGGGACTCGGAGAACGCATCGTTGCCGATGAAGGTTATCCGACCGATCGCCGTCCGGTCGCCTTCGTCGATGATGAACACTACGTCGGCGCGGTTACCCGGCAAATCCGTGACCGTGTACTCGATCGACGCGGCGCTCCGCCCCTGCGCCGAATAATAGTCTATCATCCGCTGGCGATCGCCCTCGAGCTTCGCCTCGGTGAGAACGCCGCGCGGTTTGGACTGGACCAGCTGGAGCAGCACGTCCGACTTGATCTTCCGGTTGCCCTGGATGACGACGGTGTTGACGACTGAGTTCTCCTCGACAACGACGAGAAGCCGGTTGCCGCTCACCGAGATGGCAACGTCCGAGAACAAACCGGTGCCGTAGAGGGCCTTCACGGACTCGTCGATTTCGGCGTTTCCGAAGGATTGCCCCGGAACGATCAGGACGTAGCTTTCAACGGTCGCGTCCTCGACGCGGGTGTTGCCGCTGACAACGATCGTGGAAACGACTGCCGCATGTGCAGGGCTCGGGCCCATCATCGGGGTGCCGATTCCGATGACAAGCGCCAGCGCCAGGACTGTGAAGACCGCAGCCCTCCGCAAACAATACGCTAAAGAATTCATAAGGTTACAAGCACCCCGTGTTACCCGCACTCTGCCCCGTACGCCGCCACCCGGATTCGGCCTCTAGCGTTCCCGAAAGGGACATTTACAGCCTTTTCGATCCTAAGCAAGCCTAGCCCAGGACCCTTAACCAATTCTCTAGCACGCGTTGCTTCTGCGACACGCCCCGAAAGCCGATATCGCAACGGATTCAACGCATAATATCGTTGACGGTGGTGAATATCATTAACATCACAACCGCCACGAATCCGATGCGGAAACCGATATCCTGCGCCCGCTCGCTGAGAGGCCGCCCCCGGATCGCCTCAAATGCGAAGAACATCAGATGTCCGCCGTCCAGGATCGGTACCGGAAACAGATTGATTAGCCCGATCGAAATGGACAGGAACGCCGTCAAATTGATCAGCGGCAGGATACCGAGCGTCGAGAGCTGACCGGAGATTTCGGCGACGCGCACCGGGCCCCCAAGTTGATCGACGGATTCCCGTCCGACAATGATTCCAACGAGATACGAGACCGTCCGCTCAGCGATGAACCAGGTCTCGGCGACTGCAAGTCCAACCGCGCCCGGGACCGAGTAGCGCTCCGTGCGGATGTCATCGGCTGTGGCGGCGTGTTGAATCCCGAGGATCCAGCGCTCGCTTTCGTTGCCGAACGCATCGGTTTCCTCGCGCCTCTCCGGCGTCGCGGTCAGAACCAGCGTTTCGCTACCGCGCTCTACACCGATCTGAAGCGGCGCACCGCCACTGAAGCTGACGACGCGGATGACGTCCGCGAAGCTGTCGACGGCGGTCCCGTCGATCGAGACGATGACGTCGCCGGCCTGAAAACCTGCCGCTTCTGCGGGGCTGGCGGCGACCACGGTGTCGACCCGCGGAAGCGAGATCTGGCGCCCATTCACCGCAAAAACGACTGCGAATATGGCGATCGCCAGGATGAAATTGGCCGCCGGACCGGCTGCGACGATGAAAGCGCGCGCACCGACCCCCTTGGCCGCGAACGATCGTCGTCGCTCTTCGTCGCTCATTTTCGCGAGCGCGTCGCGATCCGTTTGGCTTGCTTCATTCTCATCGCCGACGAACTTCACGTATCCGCCGAGCGGAATCGCCGAAAACCGCCAGCGGGTTCCATGCCGGTCGGTGAAACCGAACAACTCCGGGCCGAAACCGACCGAGAAGACCCGCACTCCCACCCCGCACCAGCGGGCCGCAAGAAAGTGCCCCAGTTCGTGGATGAACACGATCACCGTCAGAATGATCAGCACCGGAACGATGAGACGGAGGACCAATTCGGGGGCCGGAAGGGAGTAGAAAGCCTCCATGTGGCGTGATGTCCTTTACTGCAACGTGGTCTTTGCCGCGAACCGTGCGACCTGTGCCGACGCGATGCGACGGCCTTCCCGGTCGAGAGCCAAAGCGTCCCCGATTGTCGATGGCGACCGGTCCAGACCCGCGGAACGCGCGGCATCGACGGTATCCTCAGCCAATCGGGCGATTTCGAGGAACCCTATATCACCGCCAAGATAAGCTTTAACCGCGACCTCGTTGGCCGCGTTGAGCACGTTAGTGGCCCAGCCGCCGGCGCGGAGCGCGTCGCGGGCTATCGTCAACGCAGGAAACCGACTTGTGTCCGGCTTGGCAAATGTCAACTTGCCGACCTTGGCGAGGTCCATGCGAGGACTGTCCGAGACACCGCGATCGGGCCAGGTCAGGCAGTGTGCGATCGGAATTCGCATGTCCGCCGCGCCCAGCGCCGCAATCGTCGTACCATCGTGAAAGGCCACCATGCCGTGGACGATGGACTGCGGGTGCACGAGAACGTCAAGCCGCCCTTCGTCGATCTCGAAAAGATGATGTGCCTCAATCAGTTCGAGGCCTTTGTTCATCAAGGTCGCGGAATCGATCGTGATCTTTGGCCCCATCGACCAGTTCGGGTGCTTCAGCGCTTCGTCGGGGCGTGCACCGGCCATCGCCGCCTTGGACCACTCGCGAAACGGTCCGCCTGACGCGGTGAGGACCACTTTCTCGACATCCTCGACCGCGTGGCCGCCCAACGCCTGGAAGATGGCGTTGTGTTCGGAGTCCACCGGCAGGATCGTCACCCCGGCGCGGTTTGCTTCCTGAAGGAACACGCTTCCGGCGCAAATGAGACACTCCTTGTTGGCCAAGGCGATGCTGGAACCGGCCCGAATTGCCGCAAGCGTTGGCTGTAGGCCGGCGGCACCAACGATACCGGCGACCGCAACATCGACGGGACGGGCCGCGGCCTCCAGAATGGCCTGCTCCCCTGAGGCGGCTTCGATACCGGTTCCCTCCAACGCGTCCGCGAGCGCCGCATACCCGTTGGGATCGGCGATGACCGCGATCCGCGCCTTCACTTCCCGGGCGACCCGCGCGAGATTCTTCGCGTTACCAAAGGCGGTCACGGCTTCCACCGTGAAGGAATCCGGCTGTTCCGAAAGCACGGCGACGGTGCTCGTTCCGATCGATCCGGTGGCGCCGAGGATGGAGATCCGCTTCGGACCACCGTCCGAGGGCACGGTCTCTGCCGTCGTGTCCGAGACTGTTTCTGACGACGTGGTCACCAGGCAACGAGCCCCCTCGCCACGTCGTTCGGGCCGCCGTGAAGGAGACCGATGACGACGGCGACCACGGCGGCGAAGACGAGGCCGTCTACCCGGTCCATCAGTCCGCCATGACCGGGAATGAGCTTGCTCGAATCCTTCGCACCGAACCGCCGCTTGAGGTGTGACTCAAACAGGTCGCCGCACTGCGAAGCGACCGACAGCGCCACGATCACCGCTACCAACATGATCGTCAGCGGGATTGCCAGCGCCGCGGCCACGGCCACACCAACCACGATCGCCGAAGCCAGCCCGCCAATCGCGCCAGCCCAGGTTTTGTTGGGCGACACAGCCGGCCAGAGCTTCGCTCCACCGATGGCGCGTCCAGCGAAAAAAGCGCCGATGTCGGTCGCCCAGACGACCGGCAGCAGGAATGCGATCGCCTGAAGACCTCCGGTCGGCGCCCTAAGCACCAGGAGCGAGAGGCCGAACGCGGCCGCGTACACGATTCCGATCAGACGCCAGGGTCGCGGCGGTGCCAGCCCGCCGGCCAGGGCCAACCCGGCGCAGAACAGAAAAGCCAGTAGCAGGAATCCCATCCCGGCAAGGGCCATTCCAACCGCGAGTCCGCCCGCCACGATCCATGACGAGGCGCTCTCCGCGGCGATGATCTGAGACCATTCAAGGTAGACGATGGCGACCAGAGCAGCGACGACCAAGCCGCTTGCCAGCCCGCCCCACCACGCCCCAAAGGCGGCAATGGCGATAAGGACGATCGCCGACGCAACGCGTGTCGCAAGCTCCCTCGTCGCCACTTTCACCTCCACGGGAGCGGTTGGAGCGCGGCCTGTCGTCACCCGGCGACCCCGCCATAGCGGCGTGAGCGCGAGGAGAATTGGTCTATTGCCGACTGCAGGGCCGCCCCGTCGAAGTCCGGCCAGTAGATCGGCACGAAGACCAGTTCCGCGTAGGCGGATTGCCACAGCAGGAAGTTGCTGAGCCGCATCTCTCCACTGGTCCGGATGATCATATCCGGATCGGGAACATCGGCCGTGTCGAGGTGACGAGCGATGGTCGTTTCATCGATTGCGTCCGGCGATAGCTCTCCCGAGATCGCCTCGGCCGCGACTTTGCGAACGGCTCGCACCATCTCTTCCCGCCCGCCATAGTTGAAGGCGACGAAAAGCTGGAGCCCGGCATTGCCATCCGTCTGGTCTTCCGCCTGTCGGATAAGTTCGGCGATATCGCGCGGCAGCCCCACCCGATTGCCGATCATGCGAACACGCACGCCCTGACTGTGGAGCTTGGCGAGATCGCGGCGAATGAAGATGCGCAACAGCCCGAGAAGAAAATCGACCTCGGCAGGCGGACGCGCCCAGTTCTCCGATGAAAAACTGAACAAAGTCAGATAGCGCACGCCAAGCCGTGCAGCGGCGTCGACCGTACGCCGCACCGCCTCGACGCCACGTCGATGGCCCTCGCTTCTTGGCAGCCCGCGCGCCACCGCCCAGCGACCGTTGCCGTCCATGATGATGCCAATATGGGTGGGAGGCTCGGCCGCCCCTCCCGTTTCGGCGACAACGGTCTGCTCGGTGGCTTGTGCTCTCATCGCACGGTCCGTCGGAAAGAGCCTGAGACGCGGTCGTCAGACCTGAGTGATCTCTGCCTCTTTCTGGCTCAGCATTTCGTCGATTTCGCGAACATGCCCATCGGTCAGCGCCTGGATACGATCGGCGACGCCATGGCTCTCGTCCTCGCCCATGCCGTCTTTTTCTTCCTTCTTCAGCGTGTCCATGCCGTCGCGACGGACATGGCGGACCGCGATCTTGGCCTGCTCAGCGTATTTGTGCGCGACCTTCACCAGCTCCTGCCGGCGTTCGGCGTTCAGTTCCGGTATCGGAATGCGCAGCAACTCGCCTTCGACGATCGGATTGAGCCCGAGGCTCGATTCCCGGATCGCCCGGTCGACGGCCTGAACGTTCGAGCGATCCCAAACTTGAACCGACAGCATGCGCGATTCCGGAACGCTGATTGTCGCGACCTGATTGAGCGGCATCGCCGCGCCATAGACTTCGACGGTGATCGGCTCAAGCAGGCTGATCGACGCTCGCCCGGTTCTGAGCCCTGCGAGTTCGCTCTTGAGCACCGACACGGCACCATTCATACGACGTTCGAGATCGTTAAAGTCCATTACACCATCCCCCTGAGCCATGCTGACGGCGTCGGGTTTGTCAGCTATCCGTGACAATCGTTGCGCGTCCGTTGCCGGTCAGAATAGCAACGATTGCACCGGCCTGCAGAATTGAGAAGACAACTACCGGAATGCGGTTCGCGCGGGCAAGCGAAACCGCTGCGGCGTCCATGACCGCTAGCCCGTTCTCGAGGACGTCGGCGTGGCTGAGCCGGTCGTACCGGGTCGCGGTTGGGTCCTTCTTCGGATCGGCCGAATAGACGCCGTCGACCTGAGTTCCCTTCAGCAAAGCATCACACCGCATTTCGGCGGCGCGCAGCGCCGCGCCGGTATCGGTGGTGAAGAATGGATTGCCGGTGCCGCCGGCGAAGAGGAGCACGTCTCCCGCTGCGAAGGCCTCGTCGGCAGCGCGCTGGGTGAAAGTATCGCAGATGGTGGGAGCCGGAACCGCGGAGAGCATCCGATTTGCGACATCGCGCCGCGTCAGGGCCTCGCGAAAGGCGATGGCGTTCATGATGGTGCCGAGCATGCCCATCTGGTCGCCGGCCAGCCGGTCGATACCGGCTTTCTCCGCCGCTGCGCCGCGGACGAAATTGCCGCCCCCGATCACGATCCCGATCCGCGCGCCCAGGCGCGATGCTTCGGCAATCTCATCGGCCAGGCGCTCCACCACCGCCTGGTCGATACCGGTGCCGCTGTCTCCGGCAAGCACCTCGCCCGAGAGTTTAAGCAGCACCTTGTTGTATTGAAGTTTTTCGGTCATACGCCCCGGTCCGTCACCCGTCTGTCGGCAGACCGGTTACACGATGACCGGGACGATGTCACTTGAGCCGCTTCAGCCGTCGGTCTTGGCCGCGGCCGCCACCTCGGCGGCGAAGTCGGTTTCCTCTTTCTCGACCCCCTCGCCGAGCCGGAACATCACGAATTCGGTGATGTTGACGGCCGCGCCGGCGTCGTTTGTCGCGACGGCCTCGCCGACGGTTTTGTCGGCGTCCACCACGAAGGCCTGCGACAACAGCACGACTTCCTCGTAGAACTTGCGGATCCGACCCTCGACCATCTTCTCGATGATCGCTTCGGGCTTGCCGGATTCGCGCGCCTGCTCGGAGAAGATCGCCTTCTCGCGGGCCACCACGTCGGGATGGACTTCTTCTTCGCGGACCGCCAGCGGAGACGCCGCCGCGATGTGCATCGCGATCTGCTTGCCGAGGGTCGACAGCTTGTCGGAGTCGCCTTCCGAGGCGACGCCGACAATCACGCCGATCTTGCCGAGATTGGGAGCGGCGGCGTTGTGGACATAGGTCGCCACGACGCCGGGATCGACCTCGACCACCGCCGCGCGGCGGAGCGTCATGTTCTCGCCGATGGTCGCGATCGCTGCCTGAAGCGCGTCCTCAACGGTCTGCTCGCTGTCCGGCATCTTCGCCGCGGCAACCGCGTTCACCGACCCGTCGGTCGACAGAGCCGCCTTGGCGATACCCGCGACGAGGCTCTGGAACTCCGCGTTCCGGGCGACGAAGTCGGTCTCCGAGTTGACCTCGACCATCACCGCCCTGCCCGGCGCCGTCGCGATGCCGATCAGGCCTTCGGCGGCGACCCGGCCGGCCTTCTTGGCCGCCTTGGACAAGCCCTTGGCGCGAAGCCAGTCGATCGCCGCTTCGATGTCGCCATCGGTCTCGGTCAGCGCCGTCTTGCAGTCCATCATCCCCGCGCCGGTCTGGTCGCGGAGCTCTTTCACCTGTGTCGCAGAAATCGCCATGTCGGTGCCTTCGGGTTATTCTTTGCCGGTCAGCGTCCTGGCCTGACCAATCCAGTCGTCGCGTTGAATGCGCCCCTTGAAATCAAGAGCGTTGTCGACGCGCTCGATATCCTCGTCGGAGAAGTTCGCCACCTGATCGAGCTTGGTGATCCCGAGCTTGTGGAGCTTCTGCTCCAGCGCCGGACCGATGCCGGTGATCTTCTTCAGATCGTCGGGGTCGCCGTCCGGCGCGGTGAACAGTGGCGCGGCCTCTTCCGCCACCGCCGCTTCGGCTTCGGCGGCCTCACGGGCGGCTTCCGCCGTTTGAGGCTCTACTGCCTCAGCTTCGGCCATGCTCGTGTCGGCCCCGTTTGTCGCCGGGGCCGAGTCGGCGACCGCCGGTTCGAGAACCTCCTCCGCTTCGCCGACGTCGATACCAGCGTCGCCCTGCGCCCGCGAAATGCCGTCGATCGCCGCCTTGGCGAAGAGATCGCAGTAGAGCGTGATCGCCCGGCCGGCGTCATCGTTGCCCGGGATCGGGAAGGTGACGTTGTCCGGGTCGGAATTGGAGTCGACGATCGCCGCGACCGGGATACCCAGCCGGTTGGCCTCGGCGACGGCAATCGATTCCTTATTGGTGTCGATCACGAAGACCAGATCCGGCACGCCGCCCATTTCCTTGATGCCGCCGAGCGCCTTCTCGAGTTTGTCGCGCTCGCGCGTCAGGGTCAGCCGCTCCTTCTTGGTGAGGCCCGTGACCTCGCCGGCGAGCAGTTCCTCGACTTCGCGCAGACGCTGGATCGAGCGAGAGACCGTCTTCCAGTTGGTCAGCATGCCGCCCAGCCAGCGGGCGTTCACGTAGTATTGGGCGCAACGGGTCGCCTCCGCGGCCACCGGCTCGGTCGCCTGCCGCTTGGTCCCGACGAACAGCACCCGGCCGCCCTGGGCGACAGTGTCGCTGACCGCTTGCAATGCCTGGTAGAGCATCGGTACGGTCTGGGCGAGATCGATGATGTGGATATTGTTGCGGACCCCATAGATAAACGGGCCCATCTTCGGGTTCCAGCGATGCTTCTGGTGGCCGAAATGAACGCCGGCCTCGAGCAGCTGGCGCATAGTAAAATCTGGCAGTGCCATGACTACCGTATCTCCTTCACCGGTTGTTCCTCCGCGGGATGCGCGACTGACGCCGCTCGCCACTTTTGGTGGCACCGGTCAGGCCGCTGGCCCAGGATAACCCGGATAAACGACCTTATTCCCGCGTGTGTGATGCGCGGGTTATAGGGATCGCCCGGTGCCGGCGCAATACCCGACATGGTCGCTTTCGTCGTTTTGGTGCCTCCGCTAGACTCACCGTGTCTCGGACGAACCAGCCTTTTGGGGGGAGGATGGCGGACGGCACGACAGGCGGCCTGACCATTCCGGACCGCTATCGCCCGGCGGCACCGGTACCGCCCCGCGGCCGAATTGGCTTGCTCAAGCTTTGGCGGCTGGTTCGCGACAACCCGATCGCCGCCTTTCCGGCTCATGTCTACGAGCAACCGGTAGCGCGTCTCACCAATCGCGCCCCCGGACCGTTGATCGTCAGCGACCCGGCCGCGATCGAACGGATCTGCGTCTCGAACGCTGGCAACTACATCCGCGGTGAGTTCCAGCAGCGGCGGGTGCGACCCCTGCTCGGCAATGGACTACTGACTGCCGAGGGCGACGCCTGGCGGACCGGGCGCCAGGCCGCGAACCCCGCCTTCACCCCGCGCCTTCTTAAGCCGTGGCTCGCGGCGGTCCGGGCCGGAGCGGCCGGGTTGTCGGACGACTGGTCTCGTGAGCCACCTAACCAAGCGATCGACATCTTCATGCCGTTTCTGAAGATGTCGTTCGATATCATTTCAGAATATGGTTTTTCCGGTGATTTTGATGGCGCCCATCCGACAATCCATCGTCACATGGAGGACTATTTCCGGGTCCAGGGCAAGGTCGATATCCCCACGATGTTGAAGTTCCCGCCGGCCATACCATCGCTCGCCACGATCCGATCGCGCGCCAGCGTCAAGGCGCTGAGCCAGATCGTCGACCGTGTCATCGAAAGACGCCGCGCGGCGCCGCGGTCGCATGACGAAGGCGACCTTCTCGACCGGTTGTTAGCCGCCAAACCATCGAAAAACGCGCAAGACGGGTTCGTCCGCGACAACGTCCTCGCCATCATCCTCACCGGCCACGAAACTTCGGCGGCGGCGCTTGCCTGGGCGATCTACCTGCTCGCCTGTTTTCCGTGGGCTTCCGATCGATTGGCGGGCGAAGTCAGCAGCGTCGCCCCCGACGACCTCGCCGATCCCGATACCCTGAACCGGCTAACGTTCACCCGATGCGTCATGGACGAAGCGCTGCGCCTTTATCCTCCCGCGCCGTTCTTCAGCCGCCGCGCCGTCGGTCCGGACGAGATCGGCGGAGAGCGCATCCGCGGCGGCGACGAGATCATCATCTCCCCTTGGGTGGTCCATCGACACCGGATGCTCTGGGACGAGCCGGACCTGTTCGCGCCCGAGCGGTTTCAGAACCGTGGCCGCCGCACCATCCCCCGTGGCGCCTACATCCCGTTCGGTGCCGGACCACGCGTCTGCATCGGCCAGGCCTTCGCCACCTACGAACTGCTCCTGATGCTCGCCACTATCGGATCGCGGTTCCGCTTCGCGCTGCCGGAAGGCGCGGTGGTCGAGCCGCTCGCCCGGATCACTCTGCAACCGCGCGGTGGGCTACGCTTGCGGATCGCTCCGCGTTAAGCGAGCTCCACCTGCTCGACTCCGCGAATGGTCCGCAGGGCCCCGGCGATCTGCGGGCTGACCGCGAACTTGCCGGGGAGCCGCACCTCAATTTCCCGGGCGCCGTTTTCAAGCATGACGATCATGCTGACCGCCCCCTCGCCCTTCGGATCGAGCTGCTTCTTCAGATGCGGCAGTGGCGAATCGTCCCGAACGAAGACGCGAAGCTGCTTGAGGCCCCTGACGAACTGGTCGAGCGGCTCGACCGACTGAATCCGCACATTGATCCCCTCGGGCCGCTCTTCGGCACTGACCAGAGCGACGATCGACCGGCCGGGCTCGAGCAGGTCACGATATTCGGCGAGGCTCTCGGAAAACACCACGGCCTCGTAAGCGCCGCTCGGGTCGGAGAGCTGAATGGCCCCCATCCGGTTGCCGCTGCGTATCCGCCGTTCCTGTTTCGCCGTCACGGTGCCCGCCAACCGCCCCGCGGTAGCCCCGCGTCGGACGGACTCGGCGAACTCTGCCCAGCTTTGCACCCGCATGCGATCGAGGATGGCCTTGTATTCATCGAGCGGGTGGGCGGAGAGATAGAAGCCGACCGCGTCATGCTCGCGTTGCAGCTTCTCCGCGGCCTGCCACGGTTCCACCACCGGCAGAACGATCGGCTCGGCGGCACCGTTGCCGAATAGTTCGGACTGTCCGACCGCCGCGCTGTCTTGCCGGCGGGCGGCTAGACCGAGCAGCCGATCAATCGCCGCGAACACCCGGGCACGGTCGGGTTCGATCTCGTCGAACGCGCCGGCGGCGACAAGGCTCTCGAGCGACCGTTTATTGAGGACCCGGGGATCGACACGGTCGGCAAAGCCGGCGAGATCGCGGAACGGCTGGGAAGCACGTGCGTCCACCAGATGCTCGACCGCCTGCGCGCCGACGCCTTTGATCGCGGCGAGGGAATAGAGGATGCGGCCGTCGGCGACGTCGAACGTAACACCGGAGCGATTGACCGACGGCGCCTCGACCTCGATCCCGATGCGGATCGCCTCGCGGCGGAATTCGGCGATCTTGTCGGTGTTGCCGGCGTCGAGGGTCATCGAAGCCGCCATGAACTCGGCCGGATGGTTCGCCTTCATGTAGGCGGTCTGATACGCGACGAGCGCGTAGGCCGCCGCGTGGCCCTTGGGGAAACCGTATTCCGCGAACTTCGCCAGCAGACTGAAGATCGATTCCGCCTGATGGCGGTCGACGCCGCGCTCGACGGCGCCCTCGACGAAACGGTTCTGCTGTTTCTGCATCTCCGAGCGGATCTTCTTGCCCATCGCCCGGCGCAGCAGATCGGCCTCGGCCAGCGAATAGCCGGCGAGAATCTGAGCGATCTTCATCACCTGTTCCTGGTAGACGATGACCCCGTAGGTCTCCTTCAGCGTCGGCTCCAGCAGCGGGTGGATGTAGTCCGGCACCTCCTTGCCGTGCTTGCGCATGCAGTAGGTCGGGATGTTGGCCATCGGCCCGGGGCGATAAAGCGCGACCAGGGCGATCAGATCGTCGAAGCGGTCCGGCTTCATGTCGATGACGGCGCGCCGCATGCCGCCACTTTCCAGTTGGAACACCCCGACGGTCTCACCGCGGGTCAGCATGTCGAAGGTCGGTGTATCGTCGAGCGGTAGTGTCGCCAGATCGAAGTCGGGCGACCGCCGGCGCACCAGCCGGGCGGCGATGTCGAGCACGGTTAGTGTCTTCAGCCCGAGGAAGTCGAACTTCACCAGCCCGGCCTCCTCGACCCATTTCATGTTGAACTGGGTCACCTTCATGCCGGATCGCGGATCGCGGTAGAGCGGCACCAGTTGATCGAGCGGCCGGTCGCCGATCACCACGCCGGCAGCGTGGGTGGATGCGTGCCGGTAAAGGCCCTCGAGCTTCTGGGCGATGGTGAGGAGCCGCTCGACCACCGTCTCCTTCTCGGCCTCCGCCTGAAGCCGTGGCTCGTCGGCAATCGCCTGCCTGAGAGTCACCGGGTTGGCAGGATTCTGCGGCACCATCTTGGCGATGCGGTCCACCTGCCCGTACGGCATCTGCAGCACCCGGCCGACGTCGCGCAGGCAGGCACGCGCCTGCAGCGACCCGAACGTGATGATCTGTGCGACCTGATCGACGCCGTACTTACCCTGGACGTAGCGGATCACCTCGTCGCGGCGGTTCTGGCAGAAGTCGACGTCGAAATCCGGCATCGAAACGCGGTCCGGATTAAGGAACCGCTCGAACAACAGCGAGAACCGCAACGGATCGAGATCGGTGATGGTCAACGACCATGCGACGACGGAGCCGGCGCCGGAGCCGCGGCCGGGTCCGACCGGGATGCCTTGCGCCTTGGCCCATTGGATGAAGTCGGCAACGATCAGGAAGTAGCCCGGATACTTCATCCCCTCGATCACATCGAGTTCGAACGCCAGCCGCTGTTTGTAGTCCTCCTCGCTCAAGCCGTCGGCCATGCCGTGTGCTGCGAGCCGCCGTTCCAATCCGGCCGCCGCCTCTTCGCGGAGGAGTTTCGCTTCCGCAGCTTCCGCGTCGTCGCCGGCGCTGACGAAGCGCGGCAGGATCGGCTGTCGCGCGACCGGCCAGTAGGCGACCCGCATGGCGACTTCGACCGTGTTGGCCAGCGCCTCCGGCAGGTCGGCGAACAATTCGACCATCTCCGCCCGGCTCTTGAAGGCATGCTCGGGCGTCAGGCGCCGACGGTTGTCTTCGCCGATGACCGTGCCTTCGGCAATGCAGATCAGGGCGTCATGGGCCTCGAAGTCGTCGCGGGTCGGGAAGAACGGCTCATTGGTGGCGACCAGCGGCAGATTGCGCGCATAGGCGAGATCGACCAGATCCGGCTCGACCGCCTGTTCCGTCGAAAGGCCATGGCGTTGAAGCTCGACATAAAGGGCATCCGGATACAGTCCGGCCAGGCGATCGAGCCGGGCCGCGGCGATGTCGCTCTGCCCCGCGGCCAAAGCCCGGTCCACCGGCCCGCCAGGGCCCCCGGTCAGGGCGATGAGCCCATCGATGGCGGTCGCGAGCTGGTCGATCCGGAGATGCGGCCGGTCTCCCGCGTCGCTCTCCATGAACGAGATCGAAACCAGCTTGACCAGGTTCCAGTAGCCCTGCTCGGTCGCTGCGATCAGAACGATGTCCGACAGGCGTCCGGGCTGTGGCGACCCGCCGGTCCTGCCGGCATCGGCGCTGTCGCCGAAGTCGACGGCGATCTGACAGCCGACGATCGGCTGAACGCCCGCCGCCGCCATCTTGGAACAGAACTCCAGGGCGCCGAACAGGTTGCCGGTGTCGGCGATCCCCAGCGCCGGCATCCGGTCGGCCGCGGCCAGCTTCGCCAGCTCCTTCAGGGGCAGCGCGCCTTCCAGCAGCGAAAACGCGGAATGAACCCGCAGGTGGACGAAACCGACGTCCTCGGCAATGCGACTCATGATGCGATCCTCTTCGCACCAAGTGTCGCGGACCATCTGATTCCTGTCCACGCCTCGCCCCGGTTTTCCCGGGGTTACCGGTCACATCACCAGGCGTACCGTCTCCGACACGACGCCAACCGAGGCGACGAAGGCGGTGATAACGATCAGGGCGGCGATGTCTCGAACGAAAGCGGTCATGGCTTCATCTCCCAGCTTGGAAAGAGAGTTTGTTCTTGTTTTGTTCTTTTGTCAAGGCAGGCCATCCCCGCTCCTGTCTTCTGCTGACGGCTTCACGGCGTATCGATAATGAATTCAACTGTTTCGCGCCTGCGAGGAAAAGAACCGACCGAGCACGAATGTCACGCCGATGTCGTCCCGATACGGCTACACTCGCCCGGTGCCAGACCGAAGACACGGAGGTAACGATGCGAACACTCACGATCCTGACGGCCCTCACCGCGCTCGCCGTAGTCCCGGCTTTCGCCGACGAGCCGGTTTCGGCGGAGCAGGCAGAGAGCATCCAGGCGGCGCTCAATCTCTGGGACTGCGAAGGCGGCACCATGGAGATGGAGCCCGGCGATCCGGTGATCTACGAAATCGATGACGCCGAGTGCCACGACGGCGAATACGACTTCAAGCTGGACGACGAGTTCAAGGTCATCCTGGTCAGCGGCCACTGACGCCAGCCAATCAAGGCTTCGTCTTCAAGACCACGCAGGCGCCGCCGGCCGCCGTGAGGCGTCGACAGAGGTCAGTCGCGGCTTCGCGGGTCGCGGTCCCGAGGCGAATGTGGAAGAACGGCGCTCGTCCCCGGCTTCGGTTGCGGTCGCGGACCACCATCGGCGCGTCGTCGCCGACGATCGCCGCGAACCGGTCGCGGAAACGGCTATAGCTCGCCATGGCTCGGTTGAGCGAAAAGTTGCCCGCGACCTGCGCCCCCCACGGTGCCCAGTCGCCGGCTTCGATCCGGCGCTCGATCGCCGATCCTGCCCCCGGTTTGGCGAGCCGGGCAGCGAGCGTCAGGCAGTCGGTATCCTTTTCGTCTTCGGCCGAGGCGGCGCTCTCCTCGGCGCTCCATTCCTCCGCGGTATAGCCGGTGATGGTCAGAACGAAATCGCGGGTCTCGAGCGGCAGGTAACCCGAACCGCCGATCCATCGCTCGACCCGCCGCTCGCCGGCATTGTAGGCGGCCGCCGCTAGGCCGAGATTGCCGAACTGGGCGGCAAGGTCGCTGAGGTAGTGGGCCGAGGCGGGCACGGCTTCGATCGGATCGAACGGGTCGGCGAGGCCGCGGAGCGCCGCCGTGCCGGGCATGAACTGGGCGATGCCCTGGGCGCCCTTGGGGCTCACCGCGTCGGGCCGAAATCGACTTTCCTTCCAGATCAGCCGGGTGAAGAAGCCGACCGGGATCGCATGGGTCTCCGCCGCGCCTTCGATCAGATCGCAGATCGTCTGCTGGTCGTCGCCGTCTGTCGGTTGATCGGCGCTCGGCGCATCGTCCTCGGCAAGAGCAGGCGCGACAAGCAAGACCGTGAGCAGCGCGAACAGTGACGACGGTCGCATCGGCGCTAGTCCAGTTCTTCGATCTTGCCCTTGCTGATTGTAATCCGTCGGTCCATCCGAGCGGCAAGATCGTGGTTATGCGTCGCGATCAGGGCCGCCAATTTCGACGCTCGGACCAGCTTGGTGAGCCCGTCGAACACGTAACTCGCGGTCCCCGGATCGAGGTTACCGGTCGGTTCGTCCGCCAGCAGGAGCCGCGGAGCGTTGGCGACCGCACGCGCGATAGCGACGCGCTGCTGCTCGCCCCCCGACAACTCGGCCGGCCGATGGTCGGCGCGGTCCTTGACCCGCATGTAGGTGAGAAGCTGCAACGCCCGACCCATTGCCACCTTCTTCGGCAGGCCCCGGATCAGCTGTGGGATCACGACGTTCTCCAGCGCGGAGAACTCGCCGAGCAGGTGATGGAACTGATAGACGAATCCGATCTGCACCCGGCGTATCGCGGTGCGATCCTTGTCCGAAAGCGCGCTGGCGGGTCGCCCGGAAACGATCACATCGCCGGCATTGGGCTTCTCCAGCAGGCCGGCGATCTGCAGGAGCGTCGACTTTCCCGCCCCGGACGGGGCCACCAGGGCCACCAGCTCGCCCGGAAAGATCCGGAGGTCGGCGCCATCGAGCACGACCAGCTTGCGGTCGGCCTGATCGAACGACCGTTCGACGCCGGCGAGCCGAAGCGCCGGGCGTGGGGGCCTGCCGGTTTGCGGCGCGTTCATTCGTAACGGAGCGCTTCGACCGGATCGAGCCGCGCCGCGCTCCATGCCGGATAGAGCGTCGCCAGAAACGACAGTGCGAGCGCCATGACGATCACGGCAATCGTCTCGCCGGCATTGATCTCGGCCGGAAGCTGGCTCAGGAAATAGAGCTCCGGCGAGAAGACGTCGGTCTGGAACATGCCGGAAATCCAGCCGCGCAGCGTTTCGATGTTGGCCGATATCGCCAGTCCGAGCAGGAACCCGGCAATGGTGCCGATCGTACCGATCGACGATCCGATGATGAAGAAGATGCGCATGATCGCGCCGCGGGTTGCACCCATGGTCCGCAGGATGGCGATCGCGTGGCCCTTTTCCTTCACCAGCATGGTGAGGCCGGAGATGATGTTGAGCGCGGCGATCAGGATGATCAGGCTGAGGATGACGAACATCACGTTGCGTTCGATCTCCAGCGCCGAGAAGAAGGTGACGTTCCGCTGCTGCCAGTCGGTCAGCAGGATTTGCCGGTCGGCCGCCCGCTCGATTGTCGGCCGCAGCTCGTCGACGGCGTCGGCATCGTCGAGATAGATCTCGATCGCACTCGCCTCGTCATCGAGGTTGAAGTAGGCCTGCGCCTCCTCGAACGGCAGGAACACGAAACTCGAATCGTACTCCGACATGCCGATCTCGAAGATCGCGGTCACCGGATACGTCTTGATCTGCGGCGTCACCCCCAGCGGCGTGACGGTCCCGTTGGGCGAGACCAAAGTCAGGCTGCTGCCGGTGGTCAGGCCCAGCGACGCCGCCAATCGGGTTCCGACCGCGACCCCGCCGGCGTCGGCGAAATCGACCAGACTGCCGAGCTGGATATTGTCGGATACACCCCGCACGCTCGGGAAGTCGGCATCGCGAATGCCGCGGACCAGAACGCCGCTGGAGTTGTTGGAGCCGCTGGCGAGCGCCTGCCCTTCGACCAGAGGCACGGCCGAGATCACTCCGTCGACCGCCGCGATCCGCGCCGCCACGGCTTCGTAGTCGGTCAGCTTCGAGTCCATCGGCTGGACGATCAGGTGGCCGTTGAGGCCGAGGATCTTGTCGATCAACTGCGTCCGGAAGCCATTCATCACCGCCATGACGATGATCAGGGTCGCGACCCCGAGCATGATCCCGATGAAGGAGAAGCCGGCGATCACCGAGATAAACGCCTCGCGGCGGCGGGCCCTGAGATAACGGCCCGCCAGCATCCACTCGAAGCGCGAGAACGCGCCGGTGCCAGACGGCAACGGCTTCCGTTTCACCGGCGGGCGGCGAGGCGGCGCCTTTCGCTGCGCGGTGACCGTTTCGTCAACCGGCGGTGAATCTGTTGATTGCAGCATCGATCGTCAGCGTCTCTCGTTCGCCGGTCGCACGCCGCTTGACCTCGACCTCACCGGAAGCGATTCCCTTCGGTCCGACAATGACCTGCCAAGGCAGGCCGATCAAATCCATTGTCGCGAATTTCGCCCCTGCCCGGTTCTCAACGTCATCGTAAAGGGCTGTGATTCCGGCTTTCGTAAGGCGATCGTAGATCGTCTCGCAGGCGGCATCGGTCGCGGCATCCCCCGGCTTGAGGTTGATCAGGCCGATCTGGAACGGTGCGACGCTCTCCGGCCAGATGATCCCGTCCTCGTCGTGCGAGGCCTCGATGATTGCGCCGACCAGCCGGGAAACGCCAATCCCGTAGGAGCCGCTGTGAACCGGCACCTCGGTTCCGTCTGGTCCGGCCACCGTGGCTTTCAACGGCGCCGAATACTTGGTGCCGAAGTAGAACACTTGGCCAACCTCGATGCCGCGGGTATGCAGCCGCTTGTCCGAAGGAACTTCGGCCTCGAACCGTACCGCGTCGTGCACGTCCTCGGTCGCGGCGTAGTAGCCCGACCACGGGGCGACGACCGTATCCAGGTCGCCGTCGTAGTCGACGTCCGCCCCCGGCGCGGGAATGTCGAGGACATCGCGATGGCAGTAGACACCGGACTCGCCCGTTTCGGCCAGCACCAGGAACTCGTGGCTAAGGTCGCCGCCGATCGGGCCCGTTTCCGCCCGCATCGGGATCGCGGTGAGCCCCATGCGCGCGAAGGTGCGCAGATAGGCGACGAACATCTTGTTGTAGGAGACGCGCGCCGCCGCTTCGTCGAGATCGAACGAATAGGCGTCCTTCATCAGGAACTCGCGACCCCGCATCACTCCGAACCGCGGCCGGACCTCGTCCCGGAACTTCCACTGGATGTGATAGAGATTGAGCGGCAGCGCCCGATAGGAGCGGATCGCGGAGCGGAAGATGTCGGTCACCATCTCTTCGTTGGTCGGGCCGTAGAGCATGTCGCGCTCGTGTCGATCCTCGATCCGCAGCATTTCCCGGCCGTAGTCGTCGTACCGGCCGCTTTCGCGCCAGAGATCCGCTGGCTGGATGGTCGGCATCAGGATCTCGATGGCGCCGGCCCGGTTCTGCTCCTCGCGGACGATCTGTTCGATGTTGGCGAGCACCTGCTGACCGAGCGGCAGCCACGAATAGATGCCGGCGGCCTGTTGCCGGATCATCCCGGCCCGCAGCATCAGCCGATGCGAGACGATTTCAGCTTCCTTCGGCGTCTCGCGGAGGATCGGAAGGAAGTAGCGGGAAAGGCGCATCGGCGAAGGAATCCTTGGGGTCTGGCTTGCGCGCGGCAGTCAATCGATCCCGTACCGAAAAAACAAGCCCCGAAACGGCCGGGGGCCGGTGACGCGCGCTGGTTCAGCCTTGGCCGGAATCGTCGGCGAGAGTCCGGACGGTCTCGCTCAGAGCCAGAACGGCGACACCCATGTCATCCGGTTCGACGAACTCGAGTGGATTGTGACTGATGCCACCCCGGCAACGCACGAACATCATGCCGATCTCGGTCAGCGAAACCATTGCCTGGCCATCATGTCCGGCACCGGACATCATCGTCACCGGCGGCGCGCCGGTCACCCGTTCGATAGCGCCGCCGATCGCCTTGCCGAGCCGCGGTGCGCAGGTGGCGACCGGTTTTTCATGGACGGCGTCCATGCTGACCTTGACCCCGCGCCGGTGACCGACGTCGCGAAGATAGTCCCGCACCTCGGCCGCGGCGGTGGTCCGTGACTCGTCGGTCGCGGCGCGGAGATCAAGGCTGAAGGTCGCGGCTCCGGGGATGACGTTGCTCGCGCCCGGCGACACCTGCAGCGCGCCGACCGTCGCGACACAGGAGTCCGCCGAGCGTTTCGTCGCCGCGGCTTCAATGGCGAGGATCACCTCGGCGGCTGCGGCGAGCGCATCGTGACGAACCGCCATCGGCACCGTACCCGCGTGACCCGCTTCGCCGATAATCGTGATGCGATAGCGCCCCTGGCTGGCGATCGCGCTCACCGCGCCCAGCGGCTTGCCGGCCTGCTCGAGGACAGGTCCTTGCTCGATGTGCACTTCGAGATAGCCGAGCACATCGTCCGACGCATAGGCCTCGTCATCCAACGCGTGCGGATCGCCGCCGAACGCGCGTAGCGCCTCACTCATGGTCACACCATCGGCGTCCACCGTGTCGAGCGCCGTTGTGTCGAGAATGCCGGCAACCGTCGAGGATCCGATCAGCGTCTTCGGGAACCGCACCCCTTCCTCGTCGCCGAA
Organism: Bauldia sp.; assembly: GCF_965232525.1. Lineage (GTDB taxonomy): Bacteria > Pseudomonadota > Alphaproteobacteria > Rhizobiales > Kaistiaceae > Bauldia. The sequence continues at coordinate 3,226,402 of NZ_OZ246980.1, forward strand.
GGCGATAACCTCCAGTCCGAACGGCAGCGCGACACCCCGCGCACGAAGGTTCTCGACGGCCAGGATTCCCGCAATGACCCCCAGTGTCCCGTCGAAGCGCCCTCCGTCGACGACCGTGTCGATATGCGAGCCGATCAGCAGACGCCGTTCGGTTGTCTGCGCCGACCGACCGGCGGGCAGAGTGCCGCGAACGCTACCCGCCGCGTCCATCCGAACGGTCAGGCCCGCGTCGCGCATCCATTCGCTGACGAGACGGGCCGCGGCCTTGTGCTCCTCGCTCAGATAGAGTCGGGTCAGACGGCCCGGTTCGGCCGAGATCGATGCCAGGGCATCGATCATCCCTTGCGCCCGTTCGGCAAGGGCCGACCGGTCGATTGTCATTCGGCAACCCGATCCTCGAGCCGGAACCGAACGATACGGCAGACCTGCTCCAGCGCTGTCACCAGTTCTTGCTCCGGCGTCCGGTCCAGTCGTTCCTCGAACGCGGCGAGGATGTCGTCCTTGGTGGCCCCGCGTACGGCAAGAATGAACGGGATGCCGTGGCGGTTCCGGTAGGCGCGGTTCATGGTCGAGAACCGCGCGAACTCTTCTTCGGTGAGTTGGTCGAGCCCGACGCCCGCCTGCTCGCTGGCCGAATCCGCCGTGAGTTCGCCGGCGATCGCCGCTCGGCCCGCGAGGTCCGGATGGGCGTTGAGAAGCGCGTGCTGGTCGTCAGCGCCGGCATCGCCAATAGCGGCATGAAACGCGGCGATCATCGCTTCGCGGCCGGCGAATGGACGATGCGACGCCGCTTCGCTCGCGACCCACGGCGCGTGCTCGGCTACATCCCCGAACGCTTCGACGAAGGCGTCTTCGTCCATCAGGTTGACGGTCGCGATGGGCGTGGGTTCTTCGGTCATGGCACTGTTTCTAGCGGTTGAGCAGGAAGGCACCAAGTTGCCTCCGCTCGTCCTCGGTCATCTCGGTCTCGTTTCCAAGCGGCATCGCATCGCCGGTGACTGTCTGCGCGACCACCTGGTCGGCATGGGTCTGGACGTCCTCGATCGATACCAGCACGACGCCCTTGGGCGGTTCGTCGAAGCCTTCATGCGATGGCCGGTTCGCGTGGCAGGTGGCACAGTGGCGGGCGACGATGGTCAGCACCTCGCCTTCGCTCACCTCCAGCCCGGCGAGGCTCGGATCGGGGCGCGGCGCCGTCACGTAGATCGCCGCCGCGAGCGCCACCCCAGTCGCCGGAAACGCCCACCAGATCCGATAGAACGGATCGCCCGCATCATGGCGGTTGAGGATGTGGCGCGCGCCCGCGCCGCCGACCAGGATGAGCGCGATCACCAGCCAGGTCTCGCCGGTGGTTCCGAGCATCGGATAGTGATTGCTCACCATCAGCAGGAGAACCGGCAGGGTCAGGTAGTTGTTGTGGACCGACCGCTGCTTGCTGACGGCGCCGAGCCGCGGATCGGGCGCTTCGCCGGCCACCAGCGAGGCGGTGATCTTCTTCTGGTTGGGAATGATCACGCCGAAGACGTTGACCGCCATGATCGTGCCGATGATGGCCCCGACATGGATCAGCGCGCCGCGGGCCGAAAAAACGTGGCTGACGATGTAGGCCGCCACCACGATGAGGACGAACACCGCGCCAGCGAGCGCGGTGGGATTTCGGCCGATCGCCGAACGGCAGAGCGCATCGTAGAGGAACCAACCGGCTATAAGGCTCATCAGCGAGATCACCACCGCCTGTGATGGCAGCAGCGGCAGGACGGCGGGATTGATCAGAAAAGCGTTGGCGTTCCAATAGTACTGGACGATCAGCAGGGCGAAGCCGGTGACCCAGGTGAGATAGGCCTCCCACTTGAACCAGATCAGGTCGGGCGGCAGCGACTTCGGTGCGACCAGGTATTTTTCGACGTGGTAGAAACCGCCGCCGTGCACCTCCCACGCGGTACCGTACACACCCTCCGGCATGTTCTTGCGACGCCGCAGGCTGAGGTCGAGTGCGATGAAATAGAACGACGTCCCGATCCAGCCGATCCCCACGATCATATGGGCCCAGCGCAAGATCAGGTTCACCCACTCGAGAACGAATCCGGACATCGTGCCGTCGCCGTGGGATCAGGGACCTGCGAAAACGGGCCCGCCATCTCGTGGCGGACCCGCTCGCAATTGCGTTCGTTTCGGCACGGGCAGCCGCAGGCTACTGCGGCACCTCGTCGTCGATGCCCTGCACGTACCAGTTCATGGAGAGCAGCGTCCCGTCATCGAGGACTTCGCCGTCGGCCGCCATCTGCTCACCCTCCTGATTGAAGATCGGGCCGGTGAACGGATGGAACTCGCCGAGGATGATCCGGGCTTCCACTTCCTCGGCCGCCTCGATGACCTCCATCGGCAGATTGGTGTAAGGCGCCATGAGGACGGTGTTTTCCTTCAGGCCATCCCAACTGGATTGGCTTTCCCATGTGCCGTCGAGCACGGCCTGCACCCGCCGGACGTAGTAAGGCCCCCAGTTGTCGACGATCGCGGTGTATTGCGCGTTCGGGGCGAACTCGAACATGTCATGGGCCTGGCCGAATCCGAACAGCCCGCGATCCTGGGCGATCTGAAGCGGCGCCGGTGAATCGGTGTGCTGAACGATGATGTCGGCACCCTGATCGAACAGCGCTTTGGCGGCATCGCCTTCCTTGCCGGGGTCGAACCAGGTGTTGACCCAGACGATCTTCAGCTCGAAGTCCGGATTGATCGATTGGGCGCCGAGCATGAAGGCGTTGATCCCCATGATCACTTCGGGGATCGGGAACGACGCGATGTAGCCCGCCACGTTCGCTTCCGACATCTTCGCCGCGATCTGGCCGATGATATAGCGGCCTTCATAGAAACGCGCGTTGTAGGCCGTCACGTTCTCGGAGGTCTTGAAGCCTGTGGCATGTTCGAACTTTACGTCCGGAAATTTCTGGGCGACTTCAATGGTCGAATCCATGAAGCCAAATGAGGTCGTGAAGATGAGGCCGCAGCCGGATCGGGCCAGGCGTTCGATCGCGCGTTCGGCATCGGGGCCTTCGGCGACGTTCTCCACATAGCTGGTCTCGACTTTGTCGCCGAGTTCGGCATCGACCACCTTACGGCCGTGGTCGTGGCCCTCCGACCAGCCACCGTCGTTGTGGGGGCCGACATAGACCCAGCAGGCCTTCAGCTTGTCTTCGGCTGCCGCCCCGTGGGTCATCGCGATCAACGCCGCGGCGCCGAGGGCGATCATGGTTTTTTGCATCAGTGGCTCCTGTTCTTGTCAAAGACCGGGAATGTCGGCCTTTGCTTCTGCAAAATCTGCGCCAGACATCGCCGGCAAGCAAGCCCGGTTCGGCTAGCGATCCGGGACAAATGGCCGCCCGAGGCAGGCGGGGGTGTTGATGCGCAACAGCGTCTGGTTCCGGGAAATCAGGACGAGAACGACGATCGTTGTGATGTAGGGCAGCATCGTCAGGAACTGGGATGACACCGGCACCTCAAGTGCTTGAGCATGGAGCTGCAAGATACTGATTCCGCCGAACAAAAGCGCGCCGACCACTACCCGGTAGGGCAGCCAGCTCGAAAACACCACCAGCGCCAGCGCGATCCATCCGCGCCCGGCGATCATGTCCTCCGTCCACTGCGGCGTGTAGACCAGCGACAGATATCCACCGCCGAGCCCGGCGCAGGCACCACCGAACAGCACGGCGAGGAAGCGAACCCGCACGACGCTGTAGCCGAGGGCATGGGCCGAGTCATGGTTGTCGCCGACCGAGCGGAGGATGAGACCGGCCCGCGTCCGAAACAGGAACCAGGCGACCAGGATCACCAGGGCTATGGCGACATAGGTCAGCGGGTCCTGGCCGAAGATCAAACCGCCGATCAGGGGGATATCGGACAAGCCCGGAATATGGACCATCGGCATATCGAGGCCGGGTTCGCCCACGAACGCGTCGCCGATCAGCGCCGATAGACCCAGTCCAAGCAGGGTCAACGCCAGACCGGAGGCGACTTGGTTGGCGACGAAGAACAAAGTCACCACCGCGAATAGTGCGGCCATCGCCATCCCGCCGGCGATCGCGGCCAACACCCCGACCAGCAGCGATCCGGTCAGGAACCCACCGGCGAAGCCGCACACCGCGCCGACGGCCATCATGCCCTCGACCCCGAGATTGAGCACGCCGGACCGTTCCGACACCAACTCGCCGATCGCCGCGAAGATCAGCGGCGTCGCGGCGGTGACGATTGTGATCAGGACGCTCTCAAGAATGCCCACGCTACGCCTCCCCGGTGGGTGCCGCGCGTCGGCCGCGGACGAACCGGAGCCGGTAGAGCACGAAGGTGTCGCAGGTGAGCACGAAGAACAGCAGCATGCCCTGGAAGACCACGGTGATCTGGTCGGGCACGCCCAGGACGATCTGGACCCCCTCGCCGCCGATGAAGGTCAGGGCAAGCAGGAGCCCCGCGAACAGGATACCGATGGGGTTCAGCCGCCCCAGGAACGCGACGATGATCGCGGTAAAGCCGTATCCCGGCGAGACGACCGTGCGGAGCATCCCGGTCGGACCGGCGACTTCGCTGATGCCGGCAAGCCCTGCGAGGCCGCCGGAAATCAGAAACGCCATCATGGTCATGCGCTTCTGGCTGAAACCGGCGAACGCCGCCGCCCGCGGCGCCTCACCCAGCGCCGAGATTTGGAAACCGGTGATGGTGCGCGCCAACACGAACCACGCAACGACCACCGCAACCAGAACGAACACCGCGTTGAGATGGACGTCGTCGCCGAGCACGATCGGCAGCACCTGCCAGCCGTCGAACGGCCGGCTGTCGGGGAAGTTGAAGCCCTCCGGGTTCCGCCACGGGCCCCGCGCCAGCCAGTCGACGAACAGTTGCGCGACATAGACCAGCATCAGGCTGGTGAGGATCTCGTTGGTGCCGAACCGGATCTTGAGGAACGCGGGGATCGCCCCATACGCCATGCCACCGGCGATACCGAGGAGCAGCATGACCGGAAGCACCAACGGCCCGTTCCACTCCGGAATCAGAATCGGCACCGCCGACCCGGCAATCGCCCCGGCGACCAGTTGGCCTTCCGCGCCGATGTTCCAGATGTTGGCGCGGAAGCACATCGACAGGCCGATCGCGATGAGGATGATCGGCGCCGCCTTGATCAACAGGTCCTGGATCGACCACCAGGCAGTGAACGGTTCGATCGCATAGACGTAAAGCGCCTCGACCGGATCGACACCCACCGCGGCGAACACGAAGAAGCCGCTGATCACGGTCAGCGCGATGGCCAGGATCGGCGACAGCAGCGCCATCGTCGTCGATCGCTCGGGACGGCGGATCAACTCAACCCGCATCGGCGGCTCCCTTCACGCCGTCATCGATCCCGGTCATCAGCAAACCGATCTCCTCGCGACTGATGGTGCCGGCTTCCCGTGGCGTGGACAGCCGACCGTGCGACATCACCGCGATACGGTCGGAGATTTCGAAGATCTCGTCGAGGTCCTGGCTGATCACCAGCACCGCGGAGCCAGAGCGAGCCAGGTCGATCAACGCCTGGCGGATCGTTGCCGCGGCGCCGGCGTCGACACCCCAGGTCGGCTGCGACACCACGAAGACGCCAGGCTTGCGGTCGTATTCGCGACCGACGACGAACTTCTGGAGGTTACCGCCGGAGAGCGCATTGGCTTCCGGGTCGGGGGCGCCTTTGCGCACGTCGAAGGCGTCGCCCACCTCGCCGACGATCGCGCGTGCGCCGCCATAGTCGACGACGCCGCTCTTGACGAGGCCTTCCCGCGTTCCATGCCGGGTCAGCACCACGTTCTCAGACAATCGAAATCGCGGTACGGCACCGTGACCAAGTCGCTCCTCCGGGACGAACGCGGCATTCAGCCGACGACGGTGGTTCACGCCGCGGCGGGTGCAATCGACGCCGTCGATCACGATCGTCCCCTCACTCGCGCGCGCCTCGCCGGACAACACATCGAACAGCTCGTCCTGACCGTTGCCGGCAACACCGGCGATCGAGACGATCTCGCCGGCGCGAACCTCGAGGGAAACGTCCTTCAAGGCGACGGCGAAGACATGGGCCGGTGGCCGCGACACGTGCGAGAGCGCGATACGAACCGGCGCGGACTCCGGAACCGGATCGGGCGGCTTGAGCTCCCGCACCTCTTCGCCGACCATCAGGCTGGCGATCCGCGCGGCGGTCTCCTGCTGCGGGTCGCATTCGGCGACGACCTTGCCGTGACGCAGGATCGTCGCGTGGTGACAGATGCTGCGTACTTCTTCCAGGCGATGGCTGATGTAGAGGACCGAGCAGCCCTCAGACGCCAGTCGTCGGAGTGTGACGAACAGGTCATCCGCCTCCTGCGGTGTCAGCACCGAGGTCGGCTCGTCCATGATGATGAGCCGCGGCTCCTGCAGCAGGCAGCGAACGATCTCCACCCTTTGTCGCTGCCCCACCGAAAGATCGGCGACAATCGCATTCGGATTGAGTGGCAGGCCGTACTCGGCCGACACCCGCTCGATCTTCTGCTTGAGCGCGGGCATCGCGCCGCCGCCGCCGACCAGCGCCAGTGAGATGTTTTCAGCCACGGTCAGCGCGTCGAACAGGGAGAAGTGCTGGAACACCATGCCGATGCCCAGCCGTCTGGCCGCTGCCGGGCTCGGAATCGACACCGGCCTTCCTTCCCAGTGGATCGTTCCGGCCGTCGGCTGGAGAGACCCATAGAGGATCTTGACCAGCGTCGACTTACCGGCGCCGTTTTCACCGAGCAACGCGTGGATCTCGCCCGGGTTGATGGCGAAGTCGACGTTGTCGTTGGCGCGCAGCGTTCCGAAGTCCTTGGTGATGCCCCGGGCCGCAAGCGTCGGCACGCCCTCGCTGCGTCGATTCTCCGTCGCCGCAATCGGTTCCGCCGTCGCGGTCACGACATGCTACCCACCCGGCCGAGCGGATCGGAAACGGTATCGCCCGACATCGCGCGAACCGCCTCGTCCCGGGCGATCAGTTGGGCCGCGGTTGCGGCGGCGATCACCGCGGGCTCCTTCGAGGCGATTCCCGAAACGCCGATGGGACAGACCAGGGCGTCGATCCGCTCGCGCGGGATGCCGGCCGCCGTCAGGCGCTTCTCGAACCGGGCCCGCTTGCTCTTCGAACCGATCAGGCCGACATAGCCGAGGCGGTGATCGACCAGCGCGGCATGGACCAGCGCCAGGTCGAGTTGATGGCTATGGGTCATGACCAGCACGAAGCTGTCGCCCGGCAATCCCGCCACGCAGGCATCGGGATCCTCGAAGGTGCCGATGGTCGCGTTCGGCGGGACGTGTGAGGGGAATATGTCCGGCCGCAGATCGAACCACAGCACCCGGAACGGCAACGGAGCCAGCGCCAGTACCAGAGCCTTGCCGACATGCCCGGCGCCGAAAAGCGCGATCGGCCGCCGGGTGTCACCGAACCCCTCGATGACGCCCGCCTCAGACAACGCGGCCGCCCCGGGTGGCAAGGGATCGCCGATCGCGGTCCGTTCGAGATTCGGCCGGTCGACGAAGCGACCATGCGTGGTCACCCCGCCCCGCTCTTCCAGGTCGGCAAGATGCGCGATGTCGGCCCGGTCGATCGGATTGAAGACTTCGATCACCAGCGCGACCTGGCCGCCGCAGCACTGACCGAGTTCGGGGCCGAGCGCGAATCGGCGCAGTTCCGCATTGTTGCCGTTGGCAAGAGCGGCCTGGGCAAGCGCGATCGCTTGCCACTCCAGCGTCCCGCCGCCGATCGTGCCGGTGAAGGTCCCGTCGTCGTTGACGATCATCCGGGCACCGGGCTCGCGGGGCGAGGAACCGCGGGTCTCCGCGACGGTCACCATCGCGGCACGGCCACGGCTGTCCAGCATCTCGAGCAGGCGGCGCCAGACCGCCATCATCCCTCTCCTCCGCCGGTGGCGCGAACTGCCCGCATAATCGCCTCAGGCGTGGCGGGTGCGTCAAGCCGCGGCATCATCGCCGGCTTGAGGCTGGCGATCGCATCGGTGATCGCCGAGAACACGGAGATCGCCAGCATCAGCGGCGGCTCACCGACGGCTTTGGACCGATAGATCGTATCCGACCGGGCACCGCCTGACTCGTAGAGCGCCACCCGGAAGTCCTCCGGGACGTCGGAGGCGGTCGGGATCTTGTAGGTCGACGGTGCATGGGTCATCAGCCGACCGTTCGAATCCCACACCAGTTCCTCGGTGGTGAGCCACCCCATGCCCTGAACGAACCCGCCTTCGATCTGGCCGATGTCGACCGCCGGGTTCAGCGACTTGCCGACGTCGTGGAGGATATCGACACGGGTGGTGCGCATCTCCCCGGTCATCGTGTCGATGATGACCTCGGAACAGGCGGCGCCATAGGCGAAATAGAAGAACGGCTGGCCGGTCGCCTTCTCGCGATCCCAGTGGATCACCGGCGTCTTGTAGAAACCTGTTGACGATAGCGAGACCCGCGACTGATAGGCCGTCTCCGCCAGCCGGTGCAGCGTGATCGCCTCGTTGCCGATGATCACCTGGCCGTCGCGAAACTGGACGCCATGGCGGCCGACGCCCCACTTCTCCTCGATCACGTCGAACAGCCGTTCCTTGATGGTGCGACACGCCGCCCGCGCCGCCTGAGCGTTCAGGTCGGTGCCGGCCGAGGCGGCGGTCGGCCCGGTGTTGGGCACCTTGGCGGTCGATGTCGCCGTGATCTTCACCCGCTCCAGCGGCTGGCCAAACTCTTCCGCGACCACCTGAGCGACCTTGACGAACAGCCCCTGCCCCATCTCCGTGCCGCCGTGATTGAGGCTGATCGAGCCGTCGCGGTAGACATGAACCAGGGCGCCCGCCTGATTGAGGTGCATGAGTGTGAAGGAGATGCCGAACTTGACCGGGGTCAGGGCCAGACCCTTCTTGAGGACCGGGCTCGCTGCATTGTACTCGGCGATCTCCCGGCGACGCTCCCAGTAGTTGCTCGTCTTTTCCAGCTCGGAGACCATTTCCGGCAGGATGTTGTCTTCGACCCGCATGCCGTACGGCGTCCGGTCGCGCCCGACACCGCCGTAAAGATTGGCTTTACGAACCTCGAGCGGGTCGCGGCCGAGGGTGTAGGCGATGTGATCCATCATCCGCTCGGCGAACAGCTTGCCCTGCGGTCCGCCGAATCCGCGAAACGCGGTGTTCGAGCAGGTATTGGTCCGTAAGCGTCGGCTGAGGATGCGCACCGCCGGATAGTGGTAGCCGCCATCGGCGTGGAACATCGTCCGGTCGACGACACCGAGCGACAGGTCTTCCGAGTAGCCGCACCGCGCCGAAAAGGTCACATCGACCGCTCGGATCACCCCGTCCTTGCTGAACCCGGTATGATACTCGACCCGATAATCATGTCGTTTGCCGGTCATGATCATGTCGTCGTCGCGGTCGAGGCGAAACTTGCAGGGCCGTCCCGTCTTGCGGGCGCCGAGTGCCGCGAGCACCGCCCACTGGGTCGCCTGGCTCTCCTTGCCGCCGAACCCGCCGCCCATGCGCCGGACTTCCACCGTGATCGCATTCGAATCGAGTTCCAGCACATGGCCGATCAGGTGCTGGACCTCGCTCGGATGCTGGGTCGACGAATGGATGAACATGTCGCCGTCCTCGCCGGGCACGGCCAGGGCGACCTGTCCTTCGAGATAGAAATGCTCCTGCCCGCCGATGCGGAAGTCGCCGGTGATGTCACGCGGCGCCGCGGCGATTTCGGCGGCGACGTCGCCGCGGCCGAATTCGTAGTCCGGCAGGACCCGTGTCCCCGCGACCACCGCGTCGTCGACATCGATCACCGGCATGGTCGGCGCCGTCGTGATCTTGGCGAGCGGCACCGCGCGGCGTGCCTGATCCCGGGTCTCGGCGAGAACGACAAACGCGACCTGGCCGTGGAACATCACCTGCTGCGGCGTGATCGCCGGCTCGTCGCCCACCGTCTTCGGTCCCACGTCGTTGACACCGGGGATATCGTCGGCGGTCAGCACGTCAACCACCCCCGGTGCCTTCCGCACCGCGTCGAGGTCGAGTTTGGTGATCCGGCCGGCCGCGATCGGGGCAAAGCCTGGCGCGGCGTGAACCGTACCGACCGGCTCGCGGATATCGTCGACATAGGCCGCCTCGCCGGTCATGTGCTTGGCGGCGCTGTCGTGCGGGGTCGGCTTGTGGACGACCGCCGGCGGCGGGCTGCCCTTGACGATGTCGCCGAGGTCCATCGCCATCAGGCCACCACCACCCGATGACCGATCACCCGCGTGCGGGCCGATGTCGTGCCGGCGGCTTCGATCAGCGCCTTGCCCAGCAGGGCGTGTGCGGTCTCGTTGCGGTACCGGGCGCTGGCGCGATGGTCCCCGATCGGGTCGAAGTCCTCGCGGAGTGCCGCGAAGGCCCGCGACCAGGCCCGGGAGTCGCGCAGCATCGTGTCGGTGAGAGCGGCCTCGGCGTTGCGGGCCCGCTTCGGAATGGCGGCCATCCCGCCATAGGCGATCCGCGCTTCGGTGATCTGCCCGTCGTCCGATACGGTGAAGCGGAACGCCCCCATCACCGCCGATATGTCCTGATCGAACCGCTTGGAGATCTTGTAACAGCGGAAGATGTGACTGGCGTTCATCTTGGGCATGTGGAGGCTGACGACCAGTTCACCCGGCTGCCGGTCCTGCTTGCCGTAGTCGATGAAGAAGTCCTCGATCGGCATCCGGCGGGTGTCCCGGCCACGCCTGAGTTCCAGCGTGGCGTCGAGCGCAATCAACGCCGGCGGGGTATCACCGATGGGCGATCCATTCGCGACGTTGCCGCCGATCGTTCCGGCCGCGCGCACTTGCTTCGAGCCCAGACGACGCAGGAGTTCACCGAGGTCGGGATCGAGCGCCCTGAAATAGGGTTCGGCCGCGGCGTAGGTGGCGCCGGCGCCGATCGTCAGATCGTAGTCGGTCTCGGTGATCTCGTCGAAACCCTTGGTGCGACCGACATGGATGACCTTGGGCAAATCGCGGAACTGTTTGGTGATCCATAAGCCGACATCGGTGGCGCCGGCCACGATGGTCGCGTCGGGGTGGCTTTCGTAGAGGTCGGCAAGATTGTCGATGGTAGCGGGTGCGGCAAAGAACCGGTCGCTGTCACCGACGAAGATATCGTCCTCGTCCAGCAGGAAGCTCAGCAACCCGGCGGTATCGCTGGCGTTGGCGGCGTAGCGGTCGCTGCGACGGTCGCCACAGGCTGCAAGCGCAGCGTCGACGATCGGCCGGTAACCCGTGCACCGGCAGAGATTGCCGGCGAGCCAGTCATTGACCGTGGAGCGGTCGACCCGTTCTTCGGTCGAGTGATACAGCGCGAACAGGCTCATGATGAAACCCGGCGTGCAGAAACCGCACTGGGAGCCATGATGATCGTGCATTGACGCCTGCACCGGGTGCAGGTCGCCGTTTTCGTCTGCGAGGTCGTCGACCGCAACGATTTCGCAGCCGTCGACCTGGCCCAGAAGCTGGATGCAGGCGTTGACGGGCTCGTAGACTAGTCGGTTGCCCCGCAGGCGGCCTACCGCGACGGTGCAGGCACCGCAGTCGCCTTCGCCGCAGCCTTCCTTGGTTCCGGTGGCGCCTTCGGTTTCGCGAAGATAGTCGAGCAGCAGATCGGTCGGCGCGAAGTCGCGCCGTTCGACGATGCGGCCATTCCGGACGAAACGTATCGCGTCACGCATCGCCTTGCTCAGCTTCCCCGGTAGGTCGTGTACCCGAAGGGTGAAATCAGCAGCGGCACGTGAAAGTGGTCCTCGGGCGTCTCGATCACGAAGCGAACCGGCACGGTTTCGTAGAAGCCACCTTCCCGCCCGGTGTTGCGGAAATACGCGCCCACGTGGAACCGCAACTCATACGCACCCGACGTCATGTCGGCGCCCTCCACCAACGGTCCGTCGACCCGCCCGTCGGCGTTGGTCTCGACGCTGACGGCAGCCGTCGATGGGGCGTCCGGACGGACGAGATCGATCCGCAAGCCGGCGGCCGGCCGACCCGTCGCCGTATCGAGAACATGTGTCGTTATCCGTCCCATTGCGTTGTTTACGCTTCCCCTTCACCCGCCGTGCTCGGATGCCGCAGTGCAGCACGAGCGGGACGGTTTGCACAACAATGACTTATGCCCAAGTTGTGATCAAACAACAAAAATCGACCTCGCTGCGTCAGGACGAGCGGCCCGAATGTATCGACGGGTCCTTGCTTCCCGACAAGAGCCAATGGCCACCGAGTCGAAAACTCAGGCGCGCTGCCCCCTTCGGTTGCGCCGAGCGAGAACGTTGAGGAACTCCACGAGCGCCGAAAACGCCATGGCGGCGTAGAGATAGCCGCGCGGAATATGGAAGCCGAGGCCGTCCGCCACCAGCGCGATGCCGATCATCATCAGGAACGCCAGGGCCAGCATCCGGGTCGTCGGATGCCGCACAATGAAGGCGGCGACGGGGCCCGACGCGAGGTACATCACGGCAATCGCGATAACCACCGCGGCGATCATGACGCCGATGACTTCCGCCATGCCGATCGCGGTCAGGATAGAGTCGACGGAGAAGATGAGGTCGATCACCGCGATCTGCGCCACCACCGCACCGAAACTGGCGTAGACCTTCTTCGGGCTCTTCTCTTCGGCGTGGTTGCCTTCCACGTCCCGGTGAATCTCGACGGTCGCCTTGTAGAGCAGGAAGGCGCCACCCGCCACGAGGACGATATCGCGCCACGAGAACGGCTCACCGAAAACCGTGAACACCGGCGCGGTCAGGCCGATCAGCCAGAACAGCGAGAACAGCATCAGGACCCGGAAAATCAGCGCCATCCCCAGCCCAAGCTGGCGCGCCCGCTTCGCCTGCTCGGCCGGCAGCTTGGCGACGATCACTGCGATGAAGAGGATATTGTCGATGCCGAGGATAATCTCCATCACCGAAAGGGTGACCAAACTCGCCCATATCGCTGGATCTGTTACCCAATCGAACATCGTGAATCCCCCGGTCATTCTCTGTCGGTGTTGGTTTGTGTGACGTACGGTCTCGCCCGGCTCGGTCTTATAATCGGTCGTGGCGAAGTAACGCGTTGGAACGACGCCGTCGATACACCAAACTAGGGCGATGTCGAGCGAGACGGAATCACCCGCCGGGGCAAAGCCGGATTTCGACGTGATCGTTGCCGGGGCCGGGCCAGCCGGCCTCGCCGCGGCTTTGCAGTTCGATGGGCTGGGGCTTGCGGTCTGCATCGTCGCGCCGGAAACACGCCAGGTCGACCATCGGACGGCCGCGCTTCTGGTCGGATCAGTTTCGTTTCTCGATCAACTCGGTGTCTGGGCAAACGTCGTGGACGAGGCCGGGCCGCTTCGCTCGCTCCGCATCGTCGATGCCACCAGGCGCCTGATCCGGGCGCCCGAGGTCCTGTTCCACGCATCCGAAATCGGTCAGTCCGCCTTCGGCTATAACGTCGGCAACGCGACGCTCGTTGACGCGCTCTCCCGGCACTGCGCGGATCGCGGCATCGCTCGGGTTATCGCGGCGGTCACCGGCGCGAAGGCGGATCGTAACGCTGCCAGCGTAACCCTCGATGACGGCTCGACGGCTACCGCGCGGCTGGTGATCGCGGCCGACGGCCGTCAATCCAAAGTGCGGGAGAGCGTCGGCATTCCGGTTCGCACCTGGGCCTATGAGCAATCCGCCCTGGTGACCAACCTGACCCACAGCCTGCCGCACGACGACACCTCCACCGAGTTCCACACCGAGGAAGGCCCGTTCACCCTGGTGCCGCTCACCGGCAATCGCTCGAGCCTGGTGTGGGTCTCAAGTCCCGCCGAGGCGGCCCGCCGCAAGGAGACCGATCCCGCAGCACTGGCGCGAGAGATCGAGGACCGGGCCGCATCGCTCCTCGGCGAGATGAGGGTGGACAGCCCCGTTCAGACCTTTCCGCTCACCGGCATGGCGGTGAGCCGGTTCAGCGCCAACAGGATCGCGCTGATTGGCGAAGCGGCCCACGTCTTCCCGCCGATCGGCGCGCAGGGCCTCAATCTCGGCTATCGCGACGTTGCGGATCTTGCCGCCGCTGTCGGGTCCGACAATGCGGACGTCGGCGCTGACGACGTGCTCCGCCGCTATGACCGATCCCGCCGCCTGGATGCTTACACGCGCACGGCGGCGGTCGATGCCCTCAATCGAACCCTGCTCACCGGTTTCCTTCCCGTTCAGGCGCTGCGTGGCATGGGACTGTTTCTGCTCGACCGGATTCCCGTCGTGCGCCGCGCCCTTATGCGTCAGGGCATCGCACCCGGCTGACAGTCAGATCGTCTTCAGCGGAAGAAATCCTGCGGGACGAAATCGGCGACGAGCAAGTACAGAACAACGGTGACTGTGACGAGCGACGCCGCAGTCCCGTAGCGAACCGCCGCCCGCGCATTCGATTCCTCCGCCTGATACCGTTCCGCGAAGTCGATCACCGCGGTTGCCGGCGGCAGGGCCGCGACCAGCACGGCGGTTGCCACCCACACCGGGTCGAACCCGCCGATCCAGGCTAGCAGCAGGTAGACAATGATCGGATGGATCACGAGCTTGCCGACGAGAAGGACCGGAACGTCCGCGGAGAATCCGGAATTGCCCCGCTCGGCCAGCGATAGACCGACCGCGAACAGCGCAACCGGCGCGGCGGCCCCGCTCAGGACCGTGAACACGGCGCCGATCGGATCGGGAATGGGCAGGCCGGTCGCGGAAAAGGCGAGCCCCGCCAACGTGGCGATCACGAGCGGATGGGTGAAAATCCGCCGCAAGATAGCCCTCGCCATGGCCGACGCCCCGCCGCTCTCGACGCCGCCGAGAATCATCATCAGGGGAACCAGCGCGAACAACAGCGCGCCATCGAACACCAGAATCAACGCCGCCGGCGCGGCCGCGGTGGGTCCGAACGCCACCACCACGAGGGCCGGCGCGATGTACCCGATGTTGGAATAGGAACTGATCAGGCCTTTGACGGTCGCTTCCGGGACGTTGCCGCCGTTGATCAGGGCGCCGAACGAAAACGCCAATGCAAACGCGCAGTAGGTCGCGAATGTCGTCGTGATCACGAACGACAAGTCCGGGACGTCAGAAAACGGGGTGTCCGCGACCAGGATGAAGAACCAGGCCGGCAAGGCGAAATACTTCGCGAAAACAATAAGTTTATCGAGACCGTTCGCGGGGAGCGCGAAGGTGCGGCCGGCACCGAAGCCACAGGCGATCAGCCCCAGGAATGGCAGGACGATCGTCGCGATCTGGTTCATGGCTGTCGGTCGTGGCGCCGCCGGCAAATGCCCCGGCCCGGCGGTCCTGTAAGCGGGTCAGCCCCGGTGGGTAGCGGTTTCGCCGAAACCGGTCAATCGGGGGGCAATTCGCCCCGGTTGACAGGCCCGGCGCGGCCATGCCCCATAACCCCCGATGATCAGAAGGGCATTTGCGAAATGATTGAGAACGCGCGGGCGGCAAAATTCTCTATCGGACAGGTCGTCCGCCACCGGATCTACGCATTTCGCGGCGTGATCTTCGACGTGGACCCCGTGTTCGACAACACCGAGGAATGGTGGCAGTCGATTCCCGAGGACATACGGCCGTCGAAGGACCAGCCGTTCTATCATCTGTTCGCGGAAAACGACGAGACGGAGTACGTGGCCTACGTCTCGGAACAGAACCTGCTGCCGGACGATTCGGACGAACCTCTGAGGCACCCGCAGATCAGCGAATTCTTCGGCACGCGCGACGGGGATGTCTACGTCGCGCGCGACCGATCGCTGAACTGAGCGTTAGCGCTTGGTGAGGTGCGCCACCTAGTTGGTGGCGCCTTCCTTCAGTTGCTGCTCGCGCAGTTTCTCCCGAGCCTCGAGGGCGCGCTCCTGCAGGGCCCTGTTCAGGTCGTCTTGGCGCTGCTGAATCCCCTCGGGCTCGATGCCCTCGCCCTCATAGGCGGCAGTGAAGCCGACGAGGGTCATGGGAAACGTGACCGGGTTGCCGTCCGTGTTGACGGTGATCAACGAGAGCTGGCCGCCGCGCTTCAGGCCGTCGATGAAGTCGGTCCCGACCTCAAGTTCGGCGTAGCAGGCATTGCGCAGGCAGACGCCGTATTGAAGCTCGGTCTGTTCGTTGTTGTCGATCTGAGCGCGCAGGCCCGGCTGGATCATCATGCCGACCGGAACCGCCACCACCAGCGATTTCGATTCCTCGCCGGAAATCTCACGGATCGCTGCCGAGGCGATGAACTGACCGGTCTCCGCCTTGATCTCCTGAATGGTGACGCAGAAGTTCTGCCCGCCGACCGGCGTCGGGCTGCAGATCTTAACCCAAGCCGGCTGCCCCGCTGGTGCTTCCTGTGCTTGCACGCCCAACGGCGCGGCGACTGCAACCAGGGCAGCAGGCAGGAGGCGTTTCCACTTTTTCATCAGACCTGTCGGGTTTCCCATCGTTCATCCTTGCTCGACTGTAGGGCGTGGCCTTGGCGACACCCGCCCCGCGTCGCCTGGCGGGCTGACTGGCCACGAAATACGGCGACTTGTTGACTGAACCGGCGCCACTCCATAGCCCGGCTCCCGGCCGATTTCCAGACGAACCGGCGATTCTCATGGCGACAAATACGACGAACAAGCGCGCCGTTTCAACGCGAATCGTATGCTACCATCCGCGCGATTTTCACATCCCTGATTGAGAGGCTGTCGATCGAATGTCAGCGATCGTTCTTTCCATCGCCCTGCGGCGACGTATCGCGGCCGCCGTCGCGGCAACCCTCGGCCTCGGGCTCGTCCCACAGCTCGCCGCGGCCGAACCGAAGCACGGCATCGCCATGCATGGCGAGCCGGCGTTGCCGCCCGACTACCAACACCTCCCTTACGCCAATCCCGATGCGCCCAAGGGCGGCTCGATCGGTCTGTCCGGACAGGGAACCTTCGACAGTCTCAATCCCTTCATCCTCAAAGGCAGCGTGCCCGACGGGCTGTGGGCGAAGAGCGCCTTCTGGCCCGCCCGGTTGTGGGACAGCCTGATGGTCAGGAGCTGGGATGAACCGTTCACGCTCTACGGACATGTCGCCGAATTTGTCGAGACCCCGGAAGATCGCTCTTGGGTGGAGTTCACCATCAATCCACTGGCGCGGTTCCAGGACGGCGAGCCGATCACCGCGGAGGATGTCGCGTTCTCGTTCGAGCTTTTGAAGGACCACGGCCTGCCCCGCGACTGGCACAAGAAAGTCGACCGCGTCGAGGTCAATCCCGGCAACAAGGTGCGTTTCGTTTTCGGCGAGGACTGGGATCGGGAGATGCCCTTGCTGATCGGGCTTATCCCGGTATTTCCGAAACACGCCACCGACCCGGAGGCGTTCGCGACATCGGGACTGACTCCGCCGCCGGGCAGCGGTCCGTACAAGGTCTCCAGCGTCAAGCCGGGCAGCACGGTCGTTCTCGCCCGCGATCCGGATTACTGGGCCAAGGACCTCCCCCAGAAACGCGGCTTCGACAACTTCGATGAAGTGCGCATCGAATACTTCCGCGATGGCGGAACCTTGTTCGAGGCCTTCCGCAAGGGCTTGTTCAACGTCATGACCGAGACCAATCCGGTCCGGTGGGAAACGGAGTACGACTTCCCGGCCGCGGCTCAGGGCCAGATTGCGCTGAACGAGTTCGTCACCGGCACGCCGAAGGGCATGAACGGATTCGTCTTCAATCAGCGACGCCCGGTCTTCGAAGATGTCCGGGTGCGTGAGGCGATGGCCTATTTTCTCGACTTCGAATGGATCAACCGGAATCTCTTCGCCGATGCCTACGAGCGGACCGGCAGCTATTTTCAGGGTTCGACGCTCTCCGGCCTGGGCGTTCCCGCCGATGACGCCGAGCAGGCACTTTTGGCGCCCTTCCCTGACGCGGTTCGCGACGATGTAATGGACGGCACCTACGCGCCGCCGGCCAGCGATGGCTCCGGCCGCGATCGCGCTAATTTCCGCAAAGGGATCGACCTGCTCGAGTCCGCCGGCTGGACCGAACAGGACGGCCGGATGGTCAACGCCGAAACTGGGGAGCCCTTCACCTTCGAATTTCTGGCGCTCAACAAGGAAGAAGAGCGTCTGGCGCTGGCCCTGCAGCGCTCGCTCCGGCTGGTTGGCATCGACATGCAGATCCGGACCGTCGACTCCACCCAGTATTGGGAGCGCGTCCTTAACACCCGCGATTTCGACATGATGCGCTGGACCTATGGGGCGTCGCTTTCGCCGGGCAACGAGCAGTTCGGACGTTGGTCGAAGATCAGCGCCGACACTTATGGACGGCTCAACTTCGCCGGCGTGTCCGAGCCCGCTGTCGACGCCATGATCGCCGCAATGTTGTCAGCGACGGAATGGGAGGAATTTGTCGCTGCCGTCCGCTCCCTCGACCGTGTCCTCATCTCCGGCTTTCACGTCATCCCGCTCTTCCATTCGCCGGAGCAATGGGTGGCGACTTGGGACAACCTGCAACTCCCGGATAGATCATCGACCTCCGGCGCTGTCCCGGCGTCATGGTGGGCCGCAGAGTGAACCCGGCGGCGGTTTCGATCGATGTGATTTCAGATGTCGTCTGCCCGTGGTGCTACCTGGGGCGAAGCCGGCTTGCCGAGGCGCAGGAAAAGGAAACCGACATCACGACACTCGTGCAGTGGCGACCGTTCCGGCTCGATCCCACCATCCCGCCGGGCGGCATCCCGCGCGAGGATTACCTCAACCGCAAATTCGGCAGCGTCCAGGCGATCCAGCCGATGTACGATCAGCTGACCGAACTCGGGGCGGCCGAGGGTATCGATTTCCGTTTCGACCTGATCACCCGGTCGCCCAACACTGTCGACGCTCATCGCGTCATCCGCTGGGCGGCGGACGACCACTGGCAGGACGCGGTGGTCGAGGGATTGTTTGCCGCCTATTTCTGCCGTGGCCTCGACATCGGCGATCACGGTGTTCTCTGCGAGGTGGCCGAGGACGCCGGTGGCGACGGCCAGGCCATCGCTGCAAGGCTGGCCACCGACGAGGACACCGCGGCGGTCGAAGCCGAGGTCGAGAACGCCTACCGGATCGGAGTCAGCGGGGTGCCCTGTTTCATCCTCGCCGGGCGCATGGTCGTAACCGGCGCCCAGCCGGCCGAGACGCTCGCCGAGGCGATCGAGGCCGCCGCGGCGGCGCCAGCCCCACCCGCGCCGGAGCGGCCCCACTAGGCGGCGGCCTTCTCGCCTTCCTCGGCAATCTTCGCCAGGATGATCAGGATCGTCGCCGCGCCCTTGACCCGGCGCTCGGTATCGCTCCAGTCGCGGTTCACCACCACCTTCTGATCGGGCCGCACCTTCGCCAGCGTCCCCTCCTCGGCGATCCAGTGCAGCAGCCCGGCCGGGTTGGCGAAGACGTTGTCGCGGAAACTGATCACCGCGCCCTTCGGCCCGGCATCGACCTTCTCGACATTGGCG
Source organism: Bauldia sp. (assembly GCF_965232525.1). Classification (GTDB taxonomy): domain Bacteria; phylum Pseudomonadota; class Alphaproteobacteria; order Rhizobiales; family Kaistiaceae; genus Bauldia. The sequence continues at coordinate 3,245,890 of NZ_OZ246980.1, forward strand.
CGCCGGCAGAGTGCCTTGATGGTCACCAGCTCGAGGAGATGCCCGACCTCGTCCGGCTGCGGCCCGAAGCGATCGATCATCTCGGCGGCGAAGGCTTCGATGTCCGCCTGCTCGCGCAGGTCCGCCAGACGACGATAGAGCCCCAGCCGAAGTTGTAGATCGGGCACATAGGTCTCGGGAATCATCACCGACGTTCCCATGGTGATCTGAGGTGACCAGTCGCCCTCCTCGACGACGTCGCCGGTCTTCAGCGCGGCGACCGCCTCCTCCAACATCTGCTGATAGAGCTCGTAGCCGACCTCGCGGATATGGCCGGACTGCTCCTCGCCCAAGAGGTTGCCGGCCCCGCGGATATCCAGGTCGTGACTGGCGAGCTGGAACCCGGCGCCGAGCGTGTCGAGCGACTGCAGAACCTTGAGCCGCCGTTCGGCGGTCGGCGTCAGCGTCCGTTCCGCCGGCACGGTGAACAGCGCATAGGCCCGCTGTTTCGACCGGCCGACCCGGCCGCGGAGCTGGTAGAGCTGGGCCAGACCGAACATGTCGGCCCGATGGACGATCAGCGTGTTGGCAGTCGGAATGTCGAGCCCCGACTCCACGATCGACGTCGACAGCAGCACGTCATATGCCCCGTCGTAGAACGCGGTCATGATGTCTTCGAGTTCGCTCGACGGCATCTGACCGTGCGCCACGGCGACCTTCACCTCCGGCACGGTCTCCTCCAGGAACGCGGCTTGCTCGGCCAGGTCGCTGATCCGCGGACAGACATAAAAGCTCTGGCCGCCGCGATAGCGTTCCCGCAGCAGCGCTTCGCGAACCACCAGCGCATCGAAGGGCGCGATGAAGGTGCGCACCGCCAGCCGATCAACCGGCGCAGTGGTGATCAGCGACAGCTCCCGCACCCCGGTCAGCGCCAGTTGCAGCGTGCGCGGGATGGGCGTCGCCGACAGTGTCAGAACGTGAACGTTCGCCTTCAGCTCTTTCAGCCGTTCCTTGTGCTTGACGCCAAAATGCTGCTCCTCGTCGACGATCAGCAGGCCAAGGTCCCGAAAGGTGATCGACTTGCCGAGCAGCGCGTGGGTGCCGATCACGATATCGATCGAGCCGTCCGAAAGGCCGGCCTTGGTCGCGGCGAGGTCCTTCGTCCCGACCAGCCGCGACGCCTGGGCGATGCGCACCGGCAGCCCGGCAAACCGGTCGACGAACGTCCTGTAGTGTTGGCGGGCCAGCAGCGTTGTCGGTACGACGACCGCGACCTGCCGGCCGCTCAGCGCGGTGATGAACGCGGCCCGCAGCGCCACCTCGGTCTTGCCGAAGCCGACATCGCCGCAGATCAGCCGATCCATTGGACGCCCGGCCGCCAGATCATCCAGCACCGCCGTGATCGCGGTGTCCTGGTCGTCGGTTTCCTCGAACGGAAAGCGCGCGGCGAACTCATCGTAGGCGCCGTCCGGCGGTGTCATCGCCGGCGCCGTTTTCATCTCGCGCTGGGCGGCGACCTTCATCAGCGCCTCAGCCATATCGCGGATGCGCTGTTTCAGCCGCGCCTTACGCGCCTGCCATGCCGTGCCGCCGAGCTTGTCGAGCGGCGCCTCGGCCTGGTCAGACCCGTAGCGCGACAGGAGCTCGATGTTCTCGACCGGCAGATAGACGCGATCGTCGCCGGCGTAGTGTATCTCCAGGCAGTCGTGCGGCGCGCCAGCCGCCTCGATCGTCTTGAGGCCGACGAAGCGCCCGATGCCGTGGTCGGCGTGGACGACAAGGTCGCCCTCCGCCAGGCTGGTCACGTCGGTCAGGACATCGGCGGCGCGGCGCTTCTTCTGCGGCCGGATCAGACGATCGCCGAGAACGTCCTGTTCGCCGACCACCATCAGGTCGGGCGAGTCGAAGCCTTCCTCGATCCCCAGAACCGCGAGGCCAACGACACCCCGCGCCAACCGGCTCGCTTCGGCCCAGTCGGCGACCGGCTGAATGCGTTCGAGACCGTGGTCGGCGAGAACCTGTCCCATCCGGTCGCGCGAGCCATCGCTCCAGGAGGCGACGACCACCGTCTTGCCAGCTTTGACCGCGGTGCCGATGTGTTCGATCACCGCATCGAATACATTGATTTCGTTCGCGTTTCTTTCGGCGGCGAAATTCCGGCCGCGGCGCGCTTCCAGGTCGATCACATCCGGCGCCGGCGGGCTGGCGAACGGTGACACCCGCACGACCGGCCGCGCGGCCAAAGCCGCCTTCCAGTCGTCTTCGGTCAGGTAGAGCTGATCGGGACGCAGCGGATTGTAGGGCGCCCCGCCGGTCGAGCCCGCCTCCAGCGCCTGCACGCGGGCCTCGTAGTGATCCTCGATCTGGTCCAGCCGCTCACCGACCGCTTCGTTGTCGAGGTGATCGAGGGCAACGATCGCATCGTCACCGACATGATCGAAGACCGTCTGGAGTTCGTCGGCAAACAGCGGCAGCCAGTGCTCCATGCCGACATAACGCCGCCCCTCGCTCACCGATTGATAGAGAAGATCGTCGCGATCCGCGGCACCGAACAGCGCCACGTAGCGTTGCCGGAACCGGGCAATCGTCTCCGGGCTGAGGTGCATTTCGTTGGCCGGCACCAGCGCAATGCGGCGGCGCGCGGCCACGGTCCGCTGGGTCTCGGCATCGAAGGTCCGGATCGACTCCAGCGTGTCGCCGAAGAAATCCAGCCGCACGGGGTCACCGGCGCCGGCGACATAGAGATCGAGGATACCGCCGCGGACCGCATATTCGCCGGCTTCGCGAACGGTCGGGCTGCGCAGGAACCCGTTGTCTTCGAGCCAGCCGACGATCGTATCCATTCGGATCTGATTGCCGGCGGCCAGAGCAAGTGAACCGGCGGCGACGAAGTCGCGAGTTGGCACCCGTTGCAGCGCGGCGTTCACCGTCGTCAGCACGATCGACGGCCTCTCCGCCGGTGCCGATAGCGCGGTCAGGGCCGCCATGCGCCGCGCCACGACCGCCGCGAGCGGCGACGCCCGGTCGTAGGGAAGGCAGTCCCACGCCGGGAACGCGATGATATCGATGCCCGGCGCGAAGAAGCGGATCGTCCGCTCGACTTCGGCCAGACGCTGCCCGTCGCGGGCGACGAAGACCACCCTGCGATTGGCGGATGCCGCTGCGTCGGCCAGCGCCCGCCCGACCACGCCGTCGGGAACCGAGGCCAGGGTCAGCACCGCTCCGGGCTCCGGCATCGCGGGCAGCGATGGCCGGGCGTAGGGCCGCACGATCGTGTCAGACATCGGAACTGACCGATTGTTGGTGGAAGGCGATGAGCCGGGCGAGGATCGACGATCGCATGGAGACGGGCACCGGCCGGCTTCCGGTGACCCAGGCGAAGATGTCGGGGTCGGGCATCTCCAGCAGGCTCGCGAACGCCTCCAGCTCCGCCTCATCAAACCCGGCGATATGGGCGTCCGCGAAGCGGCCGAGGATCAGATCGGTCTCCCGGGTTCCCCGGTGCCAGGCTCGGAAGGCCAAGCGTTTGCGCGCGAGCGCCGTTGCGTCCTCGGTCGGTGTCACAGCCCATATCCATAGCTAAGCGGCGCCGGGTCGTTTTGACCCGTCGCTCCGCGATAGGGATATAGCGATATGTCAGCGCGAAGTCAGCCGCCCGTTACCGGTTCGATCGAAAATTCCTGCCCTCGGCATCACCGACGATCTCGGTTTCACGCGGCAAACACGCGTCCTTGCGGCATCACTTCGGTGGTATCCGTCCGCAATTGCCACCGGGCGTAATGGAATCCATCGGTCATTGCTTCGCCGGTGAACCATTAGGCTCCGCTGACGCTGTGATTGTGCAAAAAAAATGGCCGCAAAGAGCACAAATAGATGACAAGTCGCCCGCGGTTCGCTACGGTCCTGTCATAAAAGGGGAGTGAGTAACAGCGCTCAGCGCGGGCTCGGTTCCCACAAAAAAGGCATCGCGGTCTAAGTCTTGGGAGGAAGATCCCTTTTTGGCGCGCCTTAGGGTTGCTGCCGCCCCAATCCGGAGCAGAGGCTCAATCAGCCAATTGGGTCGCGGACGGGCATGAAGGGTTAAGACGCGGAACTCTAGAAGCAAGGCTTTAAGCCTTGCTTTTTTTATCGCCCTCGCTGCTAGCGCGCGCCGTCCGATAGGTCCGGCATGAACTGATCGGCGATGTCCTCCATGCCGTAGCCGACATAGCCGAAGACGAACCAGATTCCAGTGGTGATGATCGTTGCGACAACGGTCGTCACGATCGCCTTCCGCACCAGCCGCGGATTGTTGGGCGCGCTCGAGGCGGTGCCGAGAACGACCTCGCCCTCCTCCTCTTGGCTGCGCATCCCCCAGGGGAGCACCGCGAACAAGGCGACCCACCAGACGACGAAGAAAATGGCGACCAGGCTGATGATGCTCATCGTCCCGCCGCCTCAGGCCTGCTCGAGTTCGATCAGCGTGCCGAAGAAATCCTTCGGGTGGAGGAAGACCACGGGCTTGTCGTGGGCCCCGCGTTTCGGCTCGCCGCTGCCGAGCACCCGTATGCCGCTTTCGGCAAGCGCGGCTGAAGCCGCGGCGACATCGTCGACTTCGTAGCAGAGGTGATGGATGCCCCCGTCCGGGTTTCGCTCCAGGAAAGCCGCTATCGGCGACTCCGCCCCCAGAGGCTCGAGCAACTCGATCTTGGTATTCGGCAGTTCGATGAACACGGTGGTCACGCCGTGTTCGGCAAGCGGCACCGGTTCGGAGACGCGCGCGCCAAGCCGATCGCGATACCGCGCGGTCGCCGCGTCGAGATCCGGCACGGCAATGGCAACGTGATTGAGACGTCCGATCATCGGTGGGTCATACGACCGTCAGGAACACCGTGCAATTCGGCTTTTTGCCCCATAGGGCGTTCGCCTCGGCCCGCACCGCGCGTCGTACCGCCTCGCGCGCGATCTCGGCGTGCTTGCGGCGCGAGCGGGGAATCGACTCGATCGCCCCCTCCGCCGCATTGATCAGCGCTTCCACCATTGGCCGGCCGAACGCATCCGATTCCGGCAAACCGACCGCGACGACATCCGGCTCGTCGATCAGGTTGCCCCGTCGATCCAGCACGAGCGAAACGCTGATCTGACCGGCGAAGGCAAGGCGCCGCCGCTCGACGATGCCGAGGTCCTCCATCGCGCCGATCAGACGACCGTCGCGATAGAGCCGCCCGGTAGGCACGTCGTCGATCACCGCGGCGCGACCCGGCGCCAGGCGCACGACGGCACCATTCTCGATCTGGAGCACGGTCGGAACACCGAGGTCCCGCGCCAGTTCCGCATGGGCGGCCAGATGCAGCGCTTCGCCATGGACCGGCACGGCAACGTCCGGCTTCAGCCAGTCGTAGAAATGGCGTAGTTCCTCCCGGCGCGGATGACCCGAAACATGCACCAACCGGTCGCGATCGGTCTGGACTCTGACCCCCTGGCTGACGAGCGCGTTGATGATCGTGTTGATCGCCACCTCGTTGCCGGGGATCGTCCGCGACGAAAACACCACCAGATCGCCGGCATCGAAGCTCACATTGCGATGTTCGTTCGCCGCAATCCGCGCCAACGCCGCACGCGCCTCGCCCTGGCTTCCGGTCAGCAGGGCGAGCACCCGCTTGCGGGGGAGCTCGTGGAACGCTTCCTCCTCGCGAAACGGCGGCAGGCCGTCGAGCATTCCCTGCTCGGCGGCGACATCCAGAACGCGGCGGATCGCCCGTCCGACCACCACCACCTCGCGGCCGGCCGCCGCCGCGGCAAGCGCAACCGAACGGAGCCGCCCGACGTTGGACGAGAAGGTGGTGAACGCGACGCGGCCCTTCGCGGCGGCGACGACTTGCTCGATTTCGCGGGCGACCTCCTGTTCGCTCGGGCTTCGGCCCTCACGATAGGCGTTGGTGGAGTCGCAGATGAGCGCGGTCACCCCTTCCTCGCCGATCACCTTCAGCCGCTCCACGTCGGTCGGTAATCCCACCACCGGCGTGTCGTCGAGCTTCCAGTCGCCGCTGTGCAGGGCCAGTCCCGCCGGCGTCCGGATGGCCAGCGCATTAGCCTCGGGAATCGAGTGCGCGACGTTGATGTATTCGACATCAAAGGGACCGAGCTTGATCCGCTGTCCGGGCCTGACGACGGTTACCGGTACGACATCGGCCCCTGGTTCCGACGCCAGCTTGGCATTGAGCAGCCCCGCGGTGAACGCGGTCGCGTAGACGGGCACCCGCAGCTGCGGCCACAACTCGATCAGCGCGCCGTAATGATCTTCGTGGGCGTGGGTGATGAAGATCGCCGCGAGGTTGGTGCGCTCTTCTTCGAGATAGCCGATGTCCGGGAAGATGACTTCGGCCCCCGGCGCCTCGTCGCCGGCGAACGCGATACCGAAATCGACGGCGATCCAGGTCCGATCGTCGGCCGGACCGTAGCCGTAGAGGCTGAGGTTCATACCGATCTCGCCGACCCCGCCGAGGGGCAGAAAGACCAGTTCGTTTCCGTCCTTGGTGGATCGCCGGGTCAACGGGTCGTCGCCGCCACGCCGAAATGGACTTCGCCCGAGGTCACCGCGCGCTCGGACCCGTCAGCCGCCCGGACCAGCAGCCGCCCTTCGTCGTCGATCGACTCGAACACGCCGGAAAAGACCTCCGGTCCGACCCGCACCGCGATATCGCTGCCGATGCCCGCGGCCCGCTCCAGCCACCATTGCCGGATTGCCGGAAATCCCCGGCCGCCATCCCAGACATCGATCAGCCCCGCCCAGGCGTCGGTAAGGTAGCGGAAGAGGTTGGGCGCATCGACCCCGGGCGCCAGGTCCCGGAGCGCGGCTGCCGAATAGGTGACGCCGGTCGGTGCCGACGTTACGTTGACGCCGATGCCTGTTGCCACCGCCAGGCCGACGCCATTGAGCTTCTCGGCTTCGAGCAGGATGCCGGCGACTTTCATCCCGTCGATCAGCACGTCGTTGGGCCACTTGAGGCGAATGCGCGTCGCTGCCCCCTCCCCACCGTCGACGGCAATGGCGAATCTGAGATCGGGTGCCACCTGACGGAGCGCGTCGTCCAAAGCGAGACCGGCGACGAAACCGAGCGTCGCGGCGCGCTCCGGCGACAGTTCGACGACCGTCAGAATCGTCGCTGCCAGGCTCCCGGGTTCGGTCGACCAGGCCCGTCCCCGGCGCCCACGACCCGCGGTCTGCGCGCGGCTCGTCAGCCACAGGCCGCCGGGATCGCCGGCGCGCGCCAGTGCCAATGCCTCGGCGTTGGTCGAGCCAACCGTGTCGAATGCCTTCAGTCGGAATCCGGCGGCCGAGGCCTTATCGCCGAGCGCGAAGTCGGTCACGCTAGAAAAACGTCCCCGCCGCCCGCGCCGCCGCCGAGCCGATCTCGCCGCCGAATACCGCGAACAGCAAGACGAAGGCGCTGCTGAGGCCAAGGACGACCCGGAGCTCTCCGGACATCGGTTCGAAGCCGGCCGCCGGCTCGTCGAAATACATGATCTTCACGATGCGCAGATAATAGTAGGCGCCGACCACGCTGGCGAGGACGCCGATGACCGCGAGCACGTAGAGGCCCGCGTCGATCGCCGCCAGGAACACGTAGAACTTGGCGAAGAAGCCAGCGAGCGGTGGAATGCCGGCGAGCGAGAACAACAGCATCGCCAGCAGAAAGGCCATCGTCGGGTGAGTCTTGGAAAGCCCCGCGAGATCGTCGATCTCGTAGACCATGCCCTCGCGTCGCCGCATGGCGAGAATGCAGGCGAACGTGCCGAGCGTCATCGCCAAATAGATGGTCGCGTAGAGGATGACGCCCTGGACGCCGGCTTCGTTGCCCGCCGCCAGACCGACCAGCGCATAGCCCATGTGGCCGATCGACGAATACGCCATCAGCCGTTTGATGTTGCGCTGTCCGATCGCGGCGAAGGCGCCGAGCAGCATCGACGCAATGGCGATGAACGACAGGATCTGCTGCCAGTCCGGCGTGATCGGCTCGAACGCGCCGACGACGACGCGAACGAACAGCGCCAACGCGGCCACCTTGGGCGCGGCCGCGAAGAACGCGGTCACCGGCGTCGGCGCGCCTTCGTAGACGTCCGGCGTCCACATGTGGAACGGCACAGCCGAAATCTTGAACGCCAGCCCGGCGATCAGGAACACGAGCCCGAAGGTCAGACCGAGCGAGGCCCCACCCTCCTGCAGGGTCGCCGCGATCCCGGCGAACGTGGTCGTCCCGGTGAAGCCATAAACCAGTGATGCGCCGTAGAGCAGCATCCCAGACGAGAGCGCGCCGAGGACGAAATATTTGAGTCCCGCCTCGGTCGCCCGGGTCGAGTCCCGGTTGATGGCGGCAACGACATAGAGCGACAACGATTGGAGTTCGAGGCCGAGATAGACGGCGATCAAGTCGTCGGCCGAGATCATCATCATCATGCCGAGCGTCGCGATGACGACCAGGATCGGGTACTCGAACCGCTCGAACTTCTGCGCGCGTGCGTAGCCGACCGACATGACGATCGCGAACGCGGAGCCAATCAGCACAAGAATCTTCATGAACCGGGCGAACGGATCGAGCACGAAGGCGCCGCTGAAGGTAACGCCGGCGACCGGCGAGAAGATGAGGATCAATCCAACCCCAGCCAGCAGCGCGACCGACAGCCCGGTGATCAACGGGGTCGACCGCTCGCCGACGAAGACACCGATCATCAGCATCACCATCGCGCCGACGGCGAGGATGATCTCCGGCAAGGCCGGGAGAAGATCGGGGACCGCGGTCATGGCGACACCGCCGCGAGTTTGCCGGCGGCCGACAACGCCGCCTGGTAGTTGGCCACGAGTTGGTCGACCGACGCGGCGGTCACGTCCATGATCGGCGCCGGGAAGAATCCGAACAGGAGCGTCAGGACCACGAGTGGCGCGAGGATGAGCTGTTCGCGCGGCGACAGGTCGAGAATGTCCTTCAGGCTGCCCTTCTCAAGCTTGCCGAAAATCACCCGGCGATAGAGCCAGAGCGCGTAGCAGGCCGACAGGATCACCCCGGTCGTCGCCAGGAACGCCACCCAGGTATTGACCGGGAAGGTGCCGGCCAGCGTCAGGAACTCGCCGACGAACCCACTGGTCCCCGGTAGGCCGACATTGGCCATGGTGAACACCATGAACGCCGCGGCATAGAGCGGCATCCGGTTGACCAGCCCGCCATAGGCCGAGATCTCGCGGGTGTGCATCCGGTCGTAGACGACACCGACGCACAGGAACAAGGCGCCGGAGACAATGCCGTGCGACAGCATCTGGAAGATACCGCCCTGAACCCCCTGCACCGTCATCGCGAAGATGCCCATGGTCACGAAGCCCATATGGGCGACGGACGAATAGGCGATCAGCTTCTTCATGTCCTTCTGCATCAGCGCCACGGCGGACGTATAGATGATCGCGATCACCGACAGGGCGAAGATCAACGGCGCTAGATCGGCCGAGGCCAGCGGAAACATCGGGACCGAGAACCGCAGGAACCCGTAGCCGCCCATCTTCAGCATGACGGCGGCGAGGATCACCGACCCGGCGGTCGGCGCCTCCACATGCGCGTCGGGCAGCCAGGTGTGCACCGGCCACATCGGCATCTTCACGGCAAACGACGCGAAGAACGCCAGCCACAGCCAGGTCTGCATGTTGGCCGGGAACTGGACGTCCATCAGCTTGACGATGTCGGTGGTCGGGCAGGTCGCGGCGATGCCGCCGGCCGAGGGATCGCACGGTACGACGGTGCCGGAGTACCAGTACATTGCCATCATGGCGAGCAGCATCAGCACCGAGCCGAGCAGCGTGTAGAGGAAGAACTTGAAGCTGGCATAGACCCGCCGGGTGCCGCCCCAGATGCCGATGATCAGGAACATCGGGATCAGGCCGCCTTCGAAGAACAGGTAGAACAGCACCAGATCGAGCGCGCAGAACACGCCGATCATCAGCGTTTCCATCACCAGAAACGCGATCATGTAGGATTTGAAGTTCTGCTTGATCGTCAGGCGGCTGGCGATGATGCAGAGCGGCATCAGGAACGTGGTCAGGATGACGAACAGCATCGAGATGCCGTCGACGCCCATGTGATAGGTGATGCCGCCGCCGAGCCACTCGACCCGCTCGATCATCTGGAAGCCGGGGTCGGTCGGATCGAAGTTGATCCAGATGAACAGCGAGATCACGAAGGTGACCGTCGTCGTCCACAGGGCGACGTTGAAGATGTTGCGGCGGGCGATGTCGTCGTCGCCGCGGATGATGAGCACCAGCAGCGCGCCGACGAGCGGCAGGAAAATGACGGTCGAGAGGATCGGCCAATCGGTCATGTGGCGATCCTCAACCGGCGAACATCAGATAGGTGATCAGCGCGGCAACGCCGATCAGCATGGCAAAGGCGTAGTGATAGAGGTAGCCGGACTGCAGCTTGACGACCCGCGCCGTGACATCCAACACCCGGGACGAGACGCCGTCCGGGCCGAACCCGTCGATCAGCCAGCCGTCGCCCTTGCGCCACAGGAACCGGCCGGTCCATTTCAGCGGACGGACGAACAGCCAGTCATAGAGCTCGTCGAAGTACCACTTGTTGAGCAGGAACCGGTAGAGCCAGTCGTTGCGCGCGGCGAGCTGCTGCGGGATCTCCGGTGACCTGATGTAGAACCACCACGCGATCGCCAGGCCGATCACCATCATGATGGTCGGCATCGCGATCACCCAGAACGGGACGTGGTGCATCTCCTCGAGGATGTTGTTGGCGTCGGCGATGAACAGCGAGCCCTTCCAGAACGCCTCGAAACCGTCACCGACGAACACGCTATAGAACGCCCAGCCGGCGCCGAGCGAACCGATCGCCAGGATGTAGAGCGGGATCATCATCACCGGCGGCGACTCGTGGACGTGGCTCATCACGTCCGCCGACGCTCGCGGCTTGCCGTGGAAGGTCATGAAGATCAGCCGCCACGAGTAGAACGACGTCAGCAGCGCCGCGAAGCCGACCAGCACGAAGGCGTATCCGGCAAAGGCGTTGTGGCCGACATAGGCCGCTTCGATCACCGCGTCCTTGGAGAAGTGGCCGGCGGTTCCGTAAAGGCCGGTCAGCGCCACCGTGCCGATGATCATCATCCAGTAGGTGCGCGGGATGAGGGTGCGCAGGCCGCCCATCTTGCGCATGTCCTGCTCGTCCGACACCGCATGGATGACCGAGCCGGCACCGAGGAACAACAGCGCCTTGAAGAAAGCATGGGTGAACAGGTGGAACATGCCGATCGAATAAGCACCCACCCCCATCGCGACGAACATGTAGCCGAGCTGCGAGCAAGTCGAATACGCGATGACGCGCTTGATGTCGTTCTGGACCAACCCCACGGTCGCCGCGAAGAACGCCGTCGTCGCGCCGATGAACGTGACGAACGCCAGGGCCACCGGCGCCAGTTCGAACAGCGGCGACATCCGCGCCACCATGAAGACACCGGCGGTCACCATCGTCGCGGCATGGATCAGCGCCGACACCGGGGTCGGGCCTTCCATCGCGTCGGGCAACCAGGTGTGCAGCAGGAACTGCGCCGACTTGCCCATCGCCCCCATGAACAGGAGCAGGCAGATCACGGTGAGCGCGTCGACCTGCCACGACAGGAACGGAATGGTCAGCCCTTCGGCCGACGACGCGTTGGCGAAGATCGTCTCGAATTCGACCGAGTTGTAGACAACGAAGAGAGCGAAGATGCCGAGGAGGAAGCCGAAGTCGCCGACCCGGTTGACGACGAACGCCTTGATCGCCGCGGCATTGGCGGCAGGCCGCTTGTACCAGAAGCCGATCAGCAGATAGGACGCGAGGCCAACCCCCTCCCAGCCGAAGAACATCTGGACCAGGTTGTCGGCGGTCACCAGCATCAGCATGGCGAAGGTGAACAGCGACAGGTAGGCGAAGAACCGCGGCCGATGCGGATCGTGGCTCATGTAGCCGATCGAATAGACGTGGACCAGCGATGACACGGTGGTCACCACCACCAGCATCACCACCGTGAGCGAATCGATTCGGAACGCCCAATCGACCGACATGGTTCCCGACGAGAACCAGTTGAACACCTGCACCCGCTCGGCGGTCTCCTCGCCGAAACCGATCGACAGAAACGCCACCCAGGAAAGCAGCGCCGAGACGATCAGCAGACCGGTGGTAATGATCTCCGCGGGACGCGAACCGACCGCCGCCGCCACATGGCCGTGGCCATGATCGTCGGCGCCGTTTTCGCTCTCCGCCGGCCGATGGCTGCGGCCACCGGGAGCGGCCTCGGCCACCGCCGTCCGTTGATGCGCGCCGAACAGCGAAATCAGCCCGGCAATGATCGCGCCGATCAGCGGCAGGAAGACGATGGCTGAGTACATTGCCGCGATCAGCCCTTCATCATGTTGACGTCTTCGACCGCGATCGAGCCACGATTACGGTAGAACACCACGAGGATGGCGAGGCCGATTGCTGCTTCGGCTGCCGCGACCGTCAGGACCAAGAGCGCGAAAACCTGCCCCACCATGTCGCCGAGAAAGGCGGAGAACGCGACCAGGTTGATGTTGACCGCGAGCAGGATCAGCTCGATCGACATCAGGATCACGATCACGTTCTTGCGGTTGATGAAGATGCCAAAGATCCCGAGCGTGAACAGGATCGCGGCGACCGCCAGATAGTGGCCAAGACCGACAGCCATCAGACGCCCTTCCCCGACTCGACCTTGCGGACTTCGATCGACGTCGCCGGCGTCCGCGCGACCTGGGCCGCGACCGACTGGCGTTTCACGCCTTCCCGATGGCGCAGCGTCAGCACGATCGCGCCGACCATCGCGACCAGGAGCACGAGCCCCGCCGCCTGGAAGAAGTAGACGTAGCGGGTGTAGATCAAGAGACCGAGCGCCTCGGTGTTGGAGACGTCGGGAACCACCGGCGCCGCCGGTGCGGTCTCCGGCGCGAACACCCAACCACCGACGACCAGCAACAACTCGGCAAGCAACACGATCCCGATCAACGCGCCGACCGGCAGGTAGTTGAGGAATCCCTGCCGCAGTTCGACGAAGTCGACGTCGAGCATCATCACCACGAACAGGAACAGTACCGCGACGGCGCCGACATAGACCACGATCAGGATCATGCCGAGGAACTCGGCGCCGAGCAGCACGAACAGCCCCGCCGCGTTGACGAACGCGAGAATCAGGAAGAGGACCGAATGGACCGGGTTGCGCGCGCCGATTACCATCACCGCCGAAGCGACGGTGACGGCCGCGAACAGATAGAAGAAGAATGCGCTGAGAGCCATTATCGTTGCGTCATCCGGACGTTTGTCGGCCCGACCGCCGGTTTCTTAGTCATTTGCCCCGCCCCCGTCCATGGGTCATCTGTGCTCGGCGTCGGCGGCGATATTGGCGGCGATTTCCCGCTCCCAGCGATCGCCATTCGCCAGTAGCTTGTCCTTGTCGTAGTAGAGTTCTTCGCGGGTTTCGGTGGCGAATTCGAAGTTCGGACCCTCGACAATCGCATCCACCGGACAGGCCTCCTGGCAGAAGCCGCAATAGATGCACTTGACCATGTCGATGTCATAGCGGGTCGTGCGACGCGTACCGTCATTGCGGCGCGGTCCCGCTTCGATGGTGATCGCTTGAGCCGGGCAGATCGCCTCGCAGAGCTTGCAGGCAATGCACCGCTCCTCGCCGTTCGGATAGCGGCGCAACGCATGCTCGCCACGGAAGCGCGGACTGACCGGCCCCTTCTCAAAGGGATAGTTCACCGTCGCCTTGCGACCGAAGAAGTACCCCATCGACAGAAAGAAGGCCGAGACGAACTCGGTGAGGAACAGCGACCGGGCGGCCTGTCCGACGTTCACGTTACGCACTCCATCCAGTGATCTGAAGAACCGCGGCGACGGCGACGACCATGAACAGCGAGATCGGCAGGAACACCTTCCAGCCGAGGCGCATCAACTGGTCGAAGCGATAGCGGGGCACGAACGCCTTCACCATGGCGAACATGAAGAAGACCAGGCTGACCTTGAGGACGAACCAGATAACCCCCGGTACCCAGTTGAACGGAACGACATCGATCGGCGGCAGCCAGCCGCCCATGAACAGGATGGTCGTCAACGCGCACATCAGGACGATGGCGACATATTCGCCGAGCATGAACAGCATGTACGGCGTCGACGAGTATTCGACCATGAACCCGGCGACCAGCTCCGACTCCGCTTCCGGGAGGTCGAAGGGCGGCCGGTTGGTTTCGGCCAGCGCGGAAATGAAGAAGATGACGAACATCGGAAACAGGACGAGCCAATGCCAGTCGAGGAAGCTGTTGGGCAGGCCGAACCGCGTGCCGAGGCCTTCCGACTGAGAAAGGACGATGTCGGTCAGGTTCAGCGAACCGACGCACAGCAGCACCGTGATGATGACGAAGCCGATCGAGACTTCGTAGGACACCATCTGCGCCGCCGAGCGAAGAGCGCCGAGGAACGGATATTTCGAGTTGGATGCCCAGCCGGCCATGATGATGCCGTAGACGCCGAGCGAGGAGATCGCGAAGATGTAGAGGATGCCGACATTGATGTCGGCGATCACCCAGCCCGCCGCGACCGGCACCACGGCCCAGGCCGACAGCGCCAGCGTCGTCGTCACCAGCGGCGCGAGCAGGAACACACCCTTGTTGGCGCCGGACGGAATCACCGGCTCCTTGACGACGAATTTCAACAGGTCGGCGAAGGATTGGAGCAATCCCCAGGGGCCGACTACGTTCGGCCCCCGCCGCATCTGCACCGCCGCCCAGATTTTTCGGTCGGCGTAGAGCAGATAGGCGATGAACAGAAGCAGCACCGTCATCAGCAGAAAACTCTGCCCGACGATGATGGCGCCCGGCACCACGTAATCGCTGAAGAAGCCGCCCATGCCGCTACTCCGCCGCGTCCGCCAAGCGCCCGGCGGCGAGTGCCGAACACTCGGCCATCACCGCCGACGAGCGGGCGATCGGATTGGTGAGGTAGAAGTCCTCGACGGCCAGACCGAACGGCTCCGACGAGGCCCTGCCGTCGCGTTTTGCCAGCGCTACCACGTCGTCGATCGACCCGGCCTCGATCTGATCGACCCGGCCGAGATGCGGATAATCGCCGTAGAGCTTCGCCCGCAGCGCTGCCAGCGAGTCGAACGGCAGGGTCCGTTCCAGCACCCCGGACAGCGCCCGCAGGATGGCCCAGTCCTCGCGGGCGTCGCCCGGAGGAAACGCGGCGCGGGCAGTCATCTGGACCCGGCCTTCGGTGTTGACGAACGTCGCCGATTTTTCGGTGTAGGTCGCGGCCGGCAGGATCACGTCGGCGCGCTGCGCGCCGGCATCGCCGTGGGTGCCGATGTAGACAACGAAGGTTTCGCCGAGCGCGTCGACGGCAATCTCGTCCGCGCCGAGCAGGAACATCACGTCGTATTCGCCGGCCGCCGCCGACGCCACCATGCCGATGACGTCCTGGCCGCCCTCGCCGGGTACGAAGCCGATATCGAGACCGCCGACCCGCGCGGCAGCGGTGTGCAATACGGCGAGACCGTTCCAGCCCTCGTCACGGTCGCCGGTAACAGCAAGCTTCGCCGCCTGTGACAGTACGACGTCCCCGTCCGGACGGGCTAACGCCCCGTGTCCGACGATGATCAGCGGGCGCTTTGCCTCGGTCAGCTTCTGCGCGAACGGATGATCGCCGGCGACGACAGCGGCGAGCGTGTCGGGTCCGGCGCCGAGATAGTCGTAGTCGTAGGTCAGATCGACCTGTTCGCCGATGAGGCCGACAGGGATATCGCCGAGCCGCCAGCGGCCGCGGAGCCGCGCGTTGAGAACGGACGCTTCGTGACGGGGATTGGCACCGACAAACAGGATCGCGTCGGCGGCATCGATTCCGGCGACGGTCGGATTGAACAGATAGCTTGCCCGGCCGCGCGCCGGATCGAGTTTGGTGCCGTCCTGGCGACAGTCGAGATGAGGCGAGCCGATCGATGCCATCAGCAGCTTCAGCGCATACATCTCCTCGACCCCGGCGAGGTCGCCGGCGATCGCGGCGACCCGGTTGGGATCGACGCCGTTCAGTTTGTCGACGATCGCGGCGAAAGCTTCGGGCCACGCCACCGGCTCGAGCCGCCCGTTGCGACGCAGGTAAGGCCGGTCGAGGCGCTGAACGTCGAGCCCGTCCCAGACGAACCGCGTCTTGTCGGAAATCCACTCCTCGTTCACCGCATCGTTGGTGCGCGGCAGGATGCGCATCACCGAACGGCCGCGCGTATCGACCCGGATCGCCGATCCGACCGCGTCCATCACGTCGATGGATTCGGTCTTGGTCAGCTCCCACGGCCGCGCCTGGAAGGCGTAGGGCCGCGAGGTCAGCGCGCCGACCGGGCAGAGGTCGATGACGTTGCCCTGCAGCTCCGAGCTCATCGCGTGTTCGAGATAGGTGGTGATCTCCATGTCCTCGCCACGGCCCGTCGCGCCCAACTCGGGCACGCCGGCGACTTCGGCGGAGAACCGGACACAGCGGGTGCAGTGGATGCACCGGGTCATGATCGTCTTGACCAACGGCCCGATGTACTTGTCCTCCACCGCGCGCTTGTTCTCGAAGAACCGGCTGCCGTCGACGCCGTAGGCCATCGCCTGGTCCTGCAGATCGCACTCGCCGCCCTGGTCGCAGATCGGACAGTCGAGCGGGTGATTGATGAGCAGGAACTCCATCACCCCTTCCCGCGCCTTCTTCACCATCTCCGACTTGGTGAACAGCTCCGGCGGCGCACCTTCCGGCCCCGGGCGCAGGTCGCGAACGTTCTGCGCGCACGAGGCGACCGGCTTGGGCGGTCCGCCCTTCACCTCGATCAGGCACATGCGGCAATTGCCGGCTATCGACAGGCGCTCGTGATAGCAAAAGCGCGGAATCTCGGCGCCGGCCGCCTCACACGCCTGGAGCAGCGTCAGCTCCGGCGGGACCTCGATTTCCTGACCGTCGACCTTGATGAGGGTCATCCAACACAGCCTTGGTGTGGTGTCTCGACAAGGTCGAGGCGTTTCACGATCCGCAATAGTCTCTCCTCGACCCGATCGATCCGGCGGTTGATCCCGATCACGGACATCTCTACCGCGGCCAGCCGCTCCTCGACGGCGGTGGCCCGAACCTTGAGATCGCGCACGTCTTCGCTCAGCCGGTCGACCTTTTCGTCGATCCGCCTGAGATACGCCAGTACGAGGTTGTCGGGTTCGTCGGCCATGCCTTACTCCGCCGCCTCGACCATCGGCGCCGACCTCGCTGCGTAGTCGTCGATCCGCTCCTCGATCACATGCCGGAAATGCCGGATCAGTCCCTGCACGGGCCACGCCGCCGCGTCACCGAGCGCACAGATCGTGTGGCCCTCGACCTGGTAAGTCACCTGGAGCAGCATATCGATCTCGCGCTTTTCGGCGCGTCCCTCGGCCATGCGCTCCAGGACCCGCCACATCCAGCCGGTGCCCTCGCGGCACGGGGTGCACTGACCGCAGCTTTCGTGCTTGTAGAAATAGGAGAGCCGGGCGATGGCGCGGATGATGTCGGTCGACTTGTCCATGACGATGACCGCCGCCGTCCCCAAGCCCGACTTGAGGTCCTTCAGCGTGTCGAAATCCATCGACAGATCGTCGCATTGCGACGCCGGCAGGCACGGCACCGAGGCGCCGCCGGGGATCACCGCGAGCAGATTGTCCCAGCCGCCGCGGACACCGCCACAGTGCTTTTCGATGAGCTCGCGCAGATCGATGCCCATCTCCTCCTCGACGGTGCACGGCTTGTCGACGTGGCCGGAGATGCAAAAGAGCTTGGTGCCGGTGTTCTTTGGCTTGCCGAGACCGGCAAACCACGCCGACCCGCGTCGCAGGATCGCCGGTGCGACCGCTATCGACTCGACGTTGTTGACCGTCGTCGGGCAGCCATAGACGCCGACGCTCGCCGGGAATGGCGGCTTCAGCCGCGGCATGCCCTTCTTGCCCTCCAGCGACTCCAAGAGCGCCGTCTCCTCGCCGCAGATATACGCCCCGGCGCCGTGGTGGACGATGATGTCGAAGTCCCAGCCGTTCTTGTTGTTCTTGCCGATCAGGTTCGCCTCATAGGCCTGATCGACCGCCGCTTGCAGATGTTCACGCTCGCGGATGAATTCGCCGCGCACATAGATGATCGCGGTGTGCGCGCCCATGGCGAAGCCGGCGACCAGGCACCCCTCGACCAGCGTGTGCGGATCGTGCCGCATGATCTCCCGGTCCTTGCAGGTACCGGGTTCGGATTCGTCTGCGTTGACCACCAGATAAGCCGGCCGGCCGTCGCTCTCCTTCGGCATGAACGACCACTTGAGGCCGGTAGGGAAGCCTGCGCCGCCGCGGCCGCGCAGGCCCGACGCCTTGATCTCGTCGATGATCCCGTCGCGACCTTTTTCCAGCAGCGCCTTGGTGTTGTCCCACTGGCCGCGCGCCATCGCGCCCTTCAGGCCCCAGTCATGGAGCCCGTAGAGATTGGTGAAGATCCGGTCCTTGTCGCTCAGCATGGCGTCACTTCACCGTTGCATCCACCGAGTCCAAGCGCCGTTCGATCCGCTCGACCCTTCGTTCGATTCCAACCGGCGGCGGCACCACGTCCGGCCGGGCGGCTCGCGCATCCGCGAGTTCCGATCGGATGGCCGATAACTCCATCCTGATTTCGGCGACCTCCGACTCCAGATCGGTCAGGCGCACCTGCAGCGCCCGGATCATCTCGTCGACAAGCTGGCTCATGACCTCAGCCATTGTCGGCCTCCGTCACCGGGGTTGCGGCACCCTTTGTCTCAGTCCCGATCTCCGCGAGCGTGGTCGGCCCGCTGACCGGCGCGGAGAAGGCGCGCTCGATCTGGGGGCCCGGCTTGACCGGTTTCCCGGCCGCGAGATCGTCGAGCAATTGTTCGAGGCTCTCCGCGGTCAGGTCCTCGAATGTGTCGGCGCCGATCTGGACCAGGGGCGCGTTGACGCAGGCGCCGAGGCACTCGACCTCCTCCCACGAAAACGCGCCGTCATCGGACAACCGATGTTGGTCCGGGCTGATCCGGCGGCTGCACACGTCCTTGATCGCGTCGGAGCCGCGCAGCCAGCACGGCGTCGTCCCGCAGACCTGAAGATGCGCGATCGCACCGACCGGTTCGAGCTGGAACATGGTGTAGAACGTCGCCACCTCGAGTACCCGAATCTTGGGCATGTCGAGCATCGCCGACACAACCTCGATCGCCGGTTCGGTCACCCAACCTTCCTGCTCCTGCGCCCGCCACAGCAACGCGATCACCGCGGACGCCTGCCGGCCCTCCGGATATTTCGCGATTTCGGTCTTCGCCCACGCGACGTTCTCGTCGGTGAAGGCGAAGCTCTCCGGCTGTTGCTCGGCAAGGCGGCGCACGGCCATTAGCGGTCGACCTCCCCGAAGACGATATCCAGCGACCCGAGGATCGCCGAGACGTCGGCGAGCATGTGGCCGCGGCACATGTGGTCCATCGCCGCCAGATGCGGGAAGCCTGGCGCGCGGAGTTTGCACCGGTAAGGCTTGTTCGACCCGTCCGACACCAGATAGACGCCGAACTCGCCCTTGGGCGCCTCGACCGCCGCATACACCTCGCCGGCCGGCACGTGATAGCCCTCGGTGTAGAGCTTGAAGTGATGGATCAGCGCTTCCATCGAGCGCTTCATCTCGCCGCGTTTCGGCGGGACGATCTTGCCATCGACCGAGGCAACCGGGCCCTTGCCGGAATCCTGGTTCAGCTTCTCCACGCACTGCTTCATGATCTTGGTCGCCTGCCGCATCTCCTCCATGCGGATGAGATAGCGGTCGTAACAGTCGCCGTTCTTGCCGATCGGAATGTCGAAATCCATCTCCGGGTAACATTCATAGGGCTGCGCCTTGCGCAGGTCCCAGGCCGCCCCTGAGCCGCGGACCATCACCCCGGAGAAGCCCCACTTCCACGCCTCTTCGAGGCTGATGACGCCAATGTCGACATTACGCTGCTTGAAGATGCGGTTGTCGGTGAGCAGTCCCTCGATGTCGTCGCAGACCTTGAGGAACGGGTCGCAGAACGCGCCGATGTCGTCGATCAGTTCTTGCGGCAGGTCCTGATGGACGCCGCCCGGCCGGAAGTAGGCCGCATGCAGCCGGCTGCCGCTCGCCCGCTCGTAGAACACCATCAGCTTTTCGCGCTCCTCGAACCCCCACAAAGGCGGGGTCAGGGCGCCGACATCCATCGCCTGGGTGGTGACGTTGAGGAGGTGCGAGAGCAGGCGGCCGATCTCGCAGAAGAGAACCCGGATCAACTGACCGCGGCGCGGCACCTCGATGTCCAGCAGCCGCTCGACCGCCAACGCGAAGGCGTGCTCCTGGTTCATTGGCGCCACGTAGTCGAGCCGGTCGAAATACGGCACCGCCTGCAGATAGGTCTTGTGCTCGATCAGCTTCTCGGTGCCGCGATGGAGCAGACCGATATGCGGATCGACGCGCTCGACGATCTCACCGTCGAGTTCGAGCACCAGCCGCAAAACACCATGCGCCGCCGGGTGTTGCGGTCCGAAGTTGATGTTGAAGTTGCGGACTTCTGTTTCAGCCATGAGGGTCAGTGCGCCTTCTCGTCACCAGGAAGTACGTAGTCCGTTCCCTCCCAGGGCGACTCGAAATCGAAGTCGCGGAACTGTTGTGCCAGCCGCACCGGCTCGTACACGACCCGTTTCTGTTCGTCGTCGTAGCGCACCTCGACAAATCCGGTCAGCGGAAAATCCTTGCGCAGCGGATACCCCTCGAAGCCGTAGTCGGTGAGGATGCGGCGCAGGTCCGGGTGGCCGGCGAAAAGCACGCCGTAGAAGTCGTACGCCTCCCGTTCGAACCAGTCAGCGCCGGGATAGACCGATGCGATCGAAGCGACCGGCGTCGCCTCATCGGTCGCCAGCTTGAGGCGGATGCGGGCGTTCTGACGCGGCGACATCAGGTGGTAGACGATGTCGAAGCGCTTTTCGCGGGCCGGCCAGTCGACCCCGCAGATATCGATCAGGTTGACGAAGCCGAGCCTCGGATCGTCGTAGAGGAACTTGACCAGCGGCAGGATCTCGCCGGGCACGATCGAGAGCGTCAGTTCGCCATAGGCGATATGCCAATCGACAATGGCGTCCGACCGCTCCGAGGCGATGTACTCGGCGATATCCCGCAGTGTTTCGTCCATGGGTCTGCCGCGGCCTAACGCTCGATTGTTCCGGTGCGCCGGATCTTCTTCTGCAGAAGCAGCACCCCGTAGAGCAATGCCTCCGCCGTCGGTGGGCAACCCGGAACGTAGATATCCACGGGGACAATGCGGTCGCAGCCCCGCACCACCGAATAGGAATAGTGATAGTAGCCGCCGCCATTGGCGCACGAGCCCATCGAGATCACGTAACGCGGTTCCGGCATCTGGTCGTAGACCTTGCGCAGCGCCGGCGCCATTTTGTTGGTCAACGTGCCGGCCACAACCATAACGTCCGATTGCCGCGGAGAGGCCCGCGGCGCAAAGCCGAATCGTTCGGCGTCGTAGCGCGGCATCGACATCTGCATCATTTCGACCGCGCAGCAGGCAAGCCCGAACGTCATCCACATCAGCGAACCGGTCCGGGCCCAGTTGACCAAGTCATCGGTCGAGGTGACCAGAAAGCCCTTGTCGGCGAGCTCGTTATTGACCTCGAGGAAGAACGGGTCTTCCGCCGGCGGCACCTGACCGTCCGCGGCGGGCCGACTGGGTGCGCTCAATCCCATTCCAATGCTCCCTTACGCCACTCATAGATGAAGCCGATGGTGAGCACCCCCAGGAAGATCATCACCGACCAGAAGCCGAACCAGCCGATGTCGTGGAAGACGACCGCCCACGGGAACAGGAAGGCGACTTCCAGATCGAAAATGATGAACAGGATGGCGACCAGATAGAAGCGGATATCGAACTTCATGCGCGCATCGTCGAACGGCGCGAAGCCGCATTCATAAGGCGCCAGCTTCTCCGGATCCGGGTTCTTGTACGCCACGATGAACGGCGCGATCAGGAGCGCAAGGCCCAGAACCAGAGCAACACCGATGAAAATCACCAGCGGCAAATAGTTGCTGAGAATGCTCTCCATCCTGTCCTCGCGCCGGCATGTCCGCTCGATGCGGAAACGCCTACCCTACTAACATGTTGCTGCACTGCCGCGCGACAAGTGCGGATCGATCTGATCGGATCGAGCGGCCGATTTCAGAACCGTTCCAACGCGACATGACGTGCGGAGGCTTAGCCGAGCCGCGTGCGGGTGGCAAGGCGAAACGTACCGGAACGGGTGCGGCTGAACCGCCTGCCCTCGCCGGCGGTTTTTGGCACTGGATTCGAGGGGCTATGGCAGGTCTTGCCGGCCCTGAAACGGGCGTCGTGGCCGCCCGGACCAACCGACTATCGGTCGTCCGGCTCGATCAGGAAGGTCCTGGTCGATTTCGGCTCGAGCCGGGGCGCCAATTCGGCGTCATCCTTGAGTTGAACGCCCGAGAAACCGAGTCGCCGCGCTTCGCCCATCAGGTAGGCAAGCTTGTCGGCCGCCCGCTCGTAGCTCAGTCCCTCTGCGCGCACGTTGGAGATGCAGTTCCGCGATTCGTCGGTCAGGCCGATGCGGGGCTTCAGCGTCATGTAGATGCCCATGCTGTCGGGCGAGCTCAACCCAGGCCTTTCCCCGATGAGGACGACAACCATACCGGCGCCCAGTCGTTCGCCGATCTCGTCGCCGACCGCGACCCGCGCGCCCTTGACAATGCACGGCGGCGCAATCCGCCATGTCCCCTCGGCAAGAATGGGCATCACCGCGTCGAGGAAATTCACGGCGTGTTTTTCGATCGCCACCGCGGAGAGACCATCGCCAATGACGAAGGCGACATCATAGGGCGTGTCCGGCCGGGAAAGTCGTTCGAGCTTTTCGCGCGACTTCAGGTCGAGACGCCGGCCTTTGTCCGGCCGCTGCAGATAGTCGGACCGGTCGTCGGCGCGGCTGCGGAGCAGAAGCGTCTCGTACCCACGCGATCGCAGCGCCGCCTCCAGCGTCGGAATGTCGAGTTCCTGGTGGATCGCGTGCCGCGCCCGCATGTGCGCCAGTTGAAAGGCGAGATGCGGCCTTGTCGGCAGGCTGGTGCCCGCATGGCCGAGCGCGATCCGGGCCGGCGTGAAGCGACGCAGCTTGGTCCAGGGATCGGCAGTATCGAGAGCCCGTTTCTCTTTGGTCACCGGAGCACCACCTAGCTCAGATGCTCCAGCGCGCGCCGAAACGACTCCGGCAGGCGGTCGGCAAGCCGCACGTCTTCGCCTCCCTCGAAAATACCGGAGTCCGTCAGCCACGCCTCGAACTCCGGCGCCGGCCGCAACCCGAGAACCCGCCGCGCATAGAGCGCGTCATGGAACGACGTGGTCTGGTAGTTGAGCATCACATCATCGGAACCCGGAATGCCCATGATGAAGTTGACGCCGGCGGTCGCCAGCAGCGTCAGCAGCACGTCCATGTCGTTCTGGTCGGCTTCGGCATGGTTGGTGTAGCAGATGTCGCAACCCATCGGCACGCCGAGCAGCTTGCCGCAGAAATGGTCCTCGAGGCCGGCGCGAACGATCTGTCGCCCGTCGAACAGATATTCCGGGCCAATGAAGCCGACCACGGTGTTGACGAGCAACGGCTTGAACGTGCGGGCGACGGCATAGGTGCGGGCCTCCAGTGTCTGCTGGTCGACGCCGTGATGCGCGTCCGCCGAGAGCGCACTCCCCTGACCGGTCTCGAAATACATAACGTTGTCGCCCAGCGTGCCGCGGCCCAGGCTCAGCGCCGCGTCGCGACCTTCCTTCAGGACTTGAAGATCGACCCCGAAGCTTCTGTTGGCTGCCTCGGTGCCGGCGATGGATTGGAACACGAGATCGACCGGCGCCCCCCGGTTGATCGCCTCGATACTGGTGGTGACATGGGTCAGGACGCAGGATTGGGTCGGGATGGCGTAGCGCCGGATGATCTCGTCCAGCATCTCCACCAGGGTGATGACCGTCGCGATGCTGTCGGACGCCGGATTGATGCCAATCACCGCATCGCCGCTGCCATACATCAGGCCGTCGACGATGCTGGCTGCGATGCCGGTCGGATCGTCGGTCGGGTGGTTGGGCTGTAGCCGCGTCGACAAGCGTTTCTTCAGGCCGATGGTGCTGCGGAATCGGGTTACCACGCGGCATTTCTGCGCGATCAGGATCAGGTCCTGGACGCGGCAGATCTTGGAGACGGCAGCCACCATTTCCGGCGTAAGTCCGGGCGCCAGTGCGGCGAGAGTCTCTTCGGTGGCCGCATCCGACAACAGCCAGTCGCGGAAACCGCCAACCGTCAAATGCGAGACCGTCGCAAACGCCTGGCTGTCGTGACCGTCGGCGATCAGGCGCGTGACTTCATCGTCTTCGTAGGGCACGACCCATTCGTCGAGGAACACGGTCAGCGGCACATCGGCGAGCGCCATCTGGGCCGCCATCCGCTCCGCGTCGTCGCGCGCGGCGATCTCCGCCAGATGATCGCCGGATCGCTCCGGGCTCGCCTTGGCGAGCAGGTCCCTTAGCGTGTCGAAGCGATAGGTCGTCCCGTCGATGGAATGGGAAAAACGCATGGCTGCCCGTTCCCCTTCATCGTCGCTCTGCCGGCGCGTCAGGGCGCCTCTTCGCCTGGAGCGGTCGGTACGAGGTGGTGACGACTATAGATCGCGAAGTAGCCCACGAAAACGGCGTAGACGATAGCGACGCCGATGATGACCCGCGGGTCGACCAGAAAGCCGGCGACCACCGCCGCGCATGCCAGCACCAGCGCGACGCCGGAGGTCACCACACCGCCGGGGGTGCGGTAGGTCCGCTCCAGGTTTGGTTCCTTGATCCGTAGGGCGATATGCGCGGCCATCATCATCACGTAAGAGATCGTCGCCCCGAACACCGCCACCAGGATCAACAGGTCGCCTTCCCCGCTCAGCGACAGGACGAAGCCGATGACGCCAGGCACGATCAGCGCGACGTAGGGCGTCTTACGTTCGTTGGTCAGCGACAGGACGCGCGGCAGGTAGCCGGCGCGTGACATGGCGAAGGTGAGCCGCGAATAGCCGAAGATGATCGAGAAGAAGCTGGCGATCAGCCCGGCCAGGCCGACGAAGTTGACGAAACGGCTGATGAGCGTCGGCCCGTCGCCGACATGCGGCGCCTCCAGGGCAGCGACCAGCGGATTGCCGGAGTCCTGCAAGGCGGCCGACCCGGCGCCGCCCGGCCCCAGGGTCAGGATCAGCGCGGCGAACAGGAGGAGCACGATCATGCCGCCGATCAGCCCGCGCGGCAGGTCGCGCTTGGCGTCCCGCGTCTCCTCCGCGGCGAGCGGCACGCCCTCGATGGCGAGGAAGAACCAGATCGCGTAGGGGATCGCCGCCCAGATGCCGATATAGCCGAAGGGCAGGAACGGGCTCGCCCCGGCCGCGTCGGTGACCGCGATGTCGAACAGGTTGTCGACGCTGAAATGGGGCACCATTGCCACGCAGAAGGCAACAAGCGCGACCACGGCGATCGCGGTGATGATGAAGATGAGCCGCAAGGCCTCGCCGGCGCCATAGACGTGGATTGCCAGGAAGAAGGCATAGCAGGCGAGATAGACGGGCCAGCCGTCGATGCCGAACAGCGAACCGAAATAGGCGCCGATGAACACGGCGATCGCCGCCGGCGCGATGGCGTATTCGATCAGGATCGCCACGCCGCAGAGAAAGCCGCCCCACGGCCCGAAGGCCCGTCGGGCGAAGCCATAGCCCCCGCCGGAGGTCGGGACGATGGTCGAAAGCTCCGCGAGCGCGAGACACATGAAGGTGTACATCGTCGCCATCAGCAGCGTGGCGATCAGCAGGCCGCCCCACCCGCCCTGCGCCAGGCCGAAGTTCCACCCGGCGAAATCGCCGGAAATGACGTAGGCGACGCCGAGACCGATCAGCAGGCCCCAGCCGGCCACGCCGCTTTTCAGTTGCCGTTGTTCGAAATAGTCCGACCCGATCGACTGGTTCTTAGCGCCCGACGAACCCGCCCGTTCCATGGCCAATCCTTATTGCCGCGATGTCGAAGGTCGAGCCGGCCTTCTGACAAAATCACACGGCCGGCCAAAGAGCGGGAAGAACGTCCAGCGGTGTAAATGGCGGGAGTGACGGGACTCGAACCCGCGACCTCTGGCGTGACAGGCCAGCGCTCTAACCAACTGAGCTACACCCCCGAAACCCGGCGTCGGGCGCGGCAGGCAATTAGGACGCTCCGGCGAATGGTGTCAAGGACACAACGACACGTCGGTGCGGCTCAGCACCGCAGGCCCGTTTCGATCGGAGACTCGAATGGTGGGCGGTGAGAGGCTCGAACTCCCGACATCCACGGTGTAAACGTGGCGCTCTACCAACTGAGCTAACCGCCCCCGCTTTTCCGCTTCCGGTTTAGGCATCCGATGGTTCGGGTGCAAGACCCACCACCGGTGGAGGTGCCCGTCCTGACTCTACGCGAGGGAAACCCGGCCGCGGGAAAAGGCGGGAACGGTTCGGACCGCCGCCCGCGTTAGCGGTTGACGGCGTCCTTGAGACCCTTGCCGGCCTTGAACTTCGGGGTCTTGGATGCAGCGATCTGGATCGTCTCGCCGGTGCGCGGATTGCGACCGGTGCTCGCCGCGCGATTTGCGACACTGAAGTTGCCGAAACCGATGATCTTCACTTCCTGGCCCGATTTCAGTGCCCCGGTTATGGCGTCGAACGTCGCATCCACGGCCTGGCCAGCGCCGGCCTTGGACATCCCCGTGCGTTCCGCCACAGACGCGATGAGATCATTCTTGTTCATGTCACATCCCTTTCACTGATTTGAGCCGAGAGCGAATCGCCTCCTCGACTACACGGCGGACCCTCACGCTAAAACCCGGCCCATGCA
This sequence comes from Bauldia sp., assembly GCF_965232525.1. Classification (GTDB taxonomy): domain Bacteria; phylum Pseudomonadota; class Alphaproteobacteria; order Rhizobiales; family Kaistiaceae; genus Bauldia. The sequence continues at coordinate 3,272,863 of NZ_OZ246980.1, forward strand.
AGTCAAAAACCGCAGATTTCCGCGATTTTGATTGGATTCACAATGTCGGGCTGAAATCGGCGTCCGCTGCACCGCGAACGCCGATTTCCGTTGAGTTTCAGAGGCTTAGTGAGCCGTCAGGGCCGCAGCCGCCTCGTCTTCGGAGACCGCCGGGGTCGCCGGCTGTTTCGTCTCGTCCCACTCGATCGGCTCCGGTTTGCGAACGAGAGCGTGCGTCAGCACGTCTTCCATCCGCGCCACGGGGATGATCTCAAGCCCGTTTTTCACATTCTCGGGGATATCCGCCAGGTCCTTGGCGTTGTCCTCGGGAATGAGCACGGTCTTGATGCCGCCGCGCATGGCCGCGAGCAGCTTCTCCTTCAATCCGCCGATCGGCAGCACCCGTCCGCGCAGCGTGATCTCGCCGGTCATGGCGACATCCTTGCGGACCGGTATCCCGGTCATGATCGACACGATCGAGGCCACCATCGCCACACCCGCTGACGGTCCGTCCTTCGGCGTCGCGCCTTCCGGCACGTGGACGTGGATGTCCTTCTTGTCGAACAAGGGCGGCTCGATGCCGAAGTCGATCGCCCGCGAACGGACATAGGACGCCGCCGCCGAAATCGACTCCTTCATCACGTCGCGCAGGTTGCCGGTGACCGTCATCTTGCCCTTGCCGGGCATCATGACGCCTTCGACCGTGAGCAACTCGCCGCCGACCTCGGTCCAGGCCAGGCCGGTGACCACACCGACCAGATCCTCGTGCTCCGCCTCGCCATAGCGGTAGCGGGGCACGCCCAGGAAGTCGTCGATGTTCTTCGGCGTGATCTTGATCGACTTCTTCTTCGACAGGATCAGCTCCTTGACGCTCTTGCGCGCCAGGGTCGCCAGCTCACGCTCCAGGTTCCGCACGCCCGCCTCGCGGGTGTAGCGCCGGATCACCGTTTTCAGGGCGTCGTCCGTCAACGAGAATTCCTTCTCGCTGAGCGCGTGCTCCTTGAGGATCTTCGGGATCAGATGCCTGTGGGCGATCTCGATCTTCTCATCCTCGGTGTAGCCGGCGATCCGGATGATCTCCATCCGGTCCATCAGAGCCGGCGGAATGTTGAGCGTGTTCGCCGTGGTGATGAACATCACGTTCGACAGATCGTAGTCGACCTCGAGATAGTGGTCGGCGAACGTGCCGTTCTGTTCGGGGTCAAGCACCTCGAGCAGGGCCGACGACGGATCGCCGCGGAAGTCCATGCCGATCTTGTCGATCTCGTCGAGCAGGAACAGTGGATTGGTCTTCTTCGCCTTCCGCATCGACTGGATCACCTTACCGGGCATCGAGCCGATATAGGTTCGCCGATGGCCACGGATTTCGGCCTCGTCGCGCACGCCGCCGAGCGACATACGGACGAACTCGCGGCCGGTCGCCCGGGCGATCGATTTGCCGAGCGAGGTCTTGCCGACGCCGGGCGGTCCGACCAGGCACAGAATCGGCCCGCGCAGCTTGTTCGCGCGGCTTTGGACGGCGAGGTATTCGACGATCCGGTCTTTGACCTTCTCCAGGCCGTAGTGATCGGTGTCGAGCACTTCCTGAGCGAAGTTCAGATCGTTCTTGATCCGGGACTTCTTGCCCCAAGGAATGCCGAGCAGCCAGTCGAGATAGTTGCGCACGACCGTCGCCTCGGCGGACATCGGTGACATCTGCCGGAGCTTCTTCAGCTCGTTCTGAGCCTTCTCGCGCGCTTCCTTCGAAAGCCGCGTCTTGGCGATCTTTTCTTCCAGCTCCTGGAGCTCGTCGCGTCCGTCCTCGGAATCGCCCAGCTCCTTCTGGATCGCCTTCATCTGTTCGTTGAGATAGTACTCGCGCTGGGTCTTCTCCATCTGCCGCTTGACGCGCGAACGGATGCGCTTCTCGACCTGAAGGACCGAGATTTCGCTCTCCATCAGCCCGAGCACGCGCTCCAGCCGCTCGACCACGGTTGGCAGCGCCAGGAGTTCCTGTTTCTCGGGAATCTTGATCGCGAGATGGGACGCAACGGTGTCGGCCGCCTTCGAGTAGTCGTCAAGCTGGTTCACGGCCCCGACGACTTCCGGCGAGACCTTCTTGTTCAGCTTCACGTAGTTCTCGAACTCGGCGATGACCGAGCGCGCGAGCGCCTCGACCTCGACCTCGTCGCCAATCTCGTCTTCGATCTTTTTGGCATGCGCCTCGTAGAAGGCGTCGTTGTCGGTGTAGCGGAGGATTTCCGCACGGCCGACGCCTTCGACCAGAACCTTCACGGTCCCGTCGGGCAGCTTCAGCAGTTGCAGGACCGACGCCAGCGTACCGACGTTGTAGATCGTCTCCGGCGACGGCTCGTCCTCGCTGGGGTTCTGCTGCGTCGCGAGCAGGATCTGCTTGTCGGCGCGCATGACCTCTTCGAGGGCATGGATCGACTTCTCGCGCCCTACAAAGAGCGGCACGATCATGTGGGGGAACACGACGATGTCCCGTAACGGCAGAACCGGGAAGGCGTCACCGTCGGTTGGAACGCCAATGGGGCCAGATTGTTCGGCCATAGTGCTGTCCTTTCCACGCCGGGCCCTTCGGTAGGCACCCGGTGTTTTTCATGTGTTCAGGCAGGGAGGAATGCGCGAAAACGCGGTGGGAGGTGAATCAGTTACGCGCGTGCCTGACGAGCCAATAGGTGGCGTCGCCCCCACGGGGTGTCAAGGCGACTATGAAGTCGACCACAGAGCTGTGATCAGGCCGGAATGGTCGACCGAATCGGCCTAAGCCGAGGAGCCGACCTCGTCCTGGCGATCCGCGTAGATATAGAGCGGTCGCGACTTCCCTTCGACCACATCCGCGGAAATCACCACTTCCTGCACCCCGTTCAGGCTGGGCAGGTCGTACATGGTCTCCAGCAGGATCGATTCCATGATCGACCGCAGGCCCCGCGCGCCGGTCTTGCGCTCGATCGCCTTGTTGGCGATGGCGCTGAGGGCGTCGGGATGAATGGCGAGCTCCACGTTCTCCATGTCGAACAACCGCTGATACTGCTTGACCAGCGCGTTCTTCGGTTCCGCGAGAATCTTCACCAGCGCCTCGTTGTCGAGGTCTTCCAGCGTCGCCAGAACCGGCAACCGGCCGACGAACTCCGGGATCAGGCCGAACTTCAACAGGTCTTCCGGCTCGACGTTGCGGAACAACTCGCCGGTCTTACGATCTTCCGGCGCCTCGACATTGGCGGAGAAGCCGATCGAGGTGTTGCGGCCGCGATCGGAGATGATCTTCTCCAGGCCGGCGAAGGCGCCGCCACAGATGAACAGGATATTGGTGGTATCGACCTGCAGGAACTCCTGCTGCGGATGCTTGCGCCCGCCCTGCGGTGGCACGCTGGCGACCGTGCCTTCCATGATCTTGAGCAGCGCCTGCTGGACCCCCTCCCCGCTCACGTCGCGGGTGATCGACGGGTTGTCCGACTTGCGGCTGATCTTGTCGACCTCGTCGATGTAGACGATGCCGCGCTGAGCGCGCTCGACATTGTAGTCGGCAGCCTGCAACAGCTTGAGAATGATGTTCTCGACATCCTCGCCGACATAGCCCGCCTCGGTCAGCGTGGTCGCGTCGGCCATGGTGAACGGCACGTCGAGAATCCGCGCGAGCGTCTGGGCCAGCAGCGTTTTGCCGCAGCCGGTCGGCCCGATCAGCAGGATGTTCGACTTTGCCAGTTCGACGTCGTTGTTCTTGGCGGCGTGATTGAGGCGCTTGTAGTGATTGTGGACCGCGACCGACAGCACCCGCTTGGCGTGGTGCTGGCCGATAACGTAGTCGTCGAGCACCGTGCAGATCTCGGTCGGCGTCGGCACGCCGTCGCGGGACTTCACCAGCGAGGATTTGTTCTCCTCGCGAATGATGTCCATGCACAGCTCGACACACTCGTCGCAGATGAAGACCGTCGGCCCTGCGATCAGCTTCCGCACCTCGTGCTGGCTCTTGCCGCAGAAGGAGCAATAGAGGGTGTTCTTGTTCTCGCCGCCGTTGCCTTTAGTCGTCGTCATCTGTCTTCCTCGTGGCCGGCCACAGAAGGCCACACGCCATATCCTGCGATTCGCTCAGTCCGCCCCGTTGACCGACTCTTACCTTAGGAGGCGCAACGGTTGGAACAACCTGCATCGTCGCAATTCGACCATGCTAGGTCGGATTTGTTCAAGAGTCACTTAACGTCCCGACCCGCCATCACGCAATAGCGGCTTGTCACGATTTGCTCAGCCCTGGTTGGCCGATTCCACCCCGTCAAGCGCTTCGCGCGTGGTCAAGACGTCGTCGATCAGCCCGAATTCCTTGGATTCGTGCGCCGTCAGGAAGTAGTCCCGATCGAGCGTGGTCTCGATCGTCTCGTAGTCGCGTCCGGTGTGCTTGACGTAGATTTCGTTCAGCCGACGCTTCATCTTGAGAATGTCTTCGGCGTGACGCTCGATATCCGAGGCCTGACCCTGAAAACCGCCCGACGGCTGGTGCAGCAGGATCCGGGCATTGGGGAGCGCAAACCGCATCCCGGCCTGACCCGCTGTCAGGAGCAGCGATCCCATCGACGCGGCCAGCCCGACGCAGAAGGTCGAGACCGCCGGCTTGATGAACTGCATGGTGTCGTAGATCGCCAGCCCGGACGTCACCACCCCGCCGGGTGAGTTGATGTACATGGCGATCTCTTTCTTGGGATTGTCCGCCTCCATGTAGAGGAGTTGCGCCGTGATCAGGGTCGCCATGTGGTCCTCGACCGGCCCGGTCACGAAGATGACGCGTTCCTTCAGCAGGCGCGAAAATATGTCGTAGGCGCGCTCGCCGCGGTTGGTCTGCTCGACCACCATCGGGACGAGGTTCATGTAGGTATCGATGGGGTCTTTCATCGTTGTCGTCCGAGCTGATTTTGTGAGGATTCTGCGGGAAATCGGAACGCAAACCCGCCCATGGGATGACGGCGAATCGGCGTGACAGGGCAATAGATATGGTATCGTTCGCCGGTTCGGAAGGGGGGCGCCCGCCTCACGGGGAGGCTGTCGGTGACTGCGCTGCTGTCGCCGGCATAACGGCAAGCGCCATCCCGCGCCGTCAAACCACCAGGAAATCGTCGTTCGACAGGGTCGGCGCGTTCTTCAGGACGGCGAACTGGATCGGATCGACGCCGGCACCGGCACCATCGCCGTCATAGGACAGCGCACCGGTATCCGGATCGTAGACGATCCGGTCGTTGCCGTCGGCGGCCGTCGGACCGATCGCCAGGTATTTGCCCTTCAACCCGCCCTTACCGCCGATGCCGGCGAAATCGGCCTTATCCAGCGCGATCGTCTCGCCGGTTTGGAACTTGGTGATCTTGGCGAACCCGGTGTCCGGCGGGCTGTCGAAGACATAGGTGTCCTTGCCGTCGCCGCCATTTAGCACGTTATCGCCGCGGCCTCCGTTCAGGCTGTCACCGCCGCGCCCGCCTTTCAGGGTATCGTCGCCGCCATTGCCGCGCAGGTCGTCGGCGCCGCGTCCACCCTTGAGGATGTCGTTGCCGCCGTTGCCGAGAACCTTGTCGTCGCCCTTCCCGACGTCGACCTCATCGTCGAATTTGGACAGAAAGACCTTGTCGTCCCCGCGGGTGAGGACCTTGATCGCCTTCTCCGGATCGTTGTCGAGATAAATCCTCAGCGCCTTCGCGACAGAGAGCTTCTCTTCGCTGAAGACGTAGGCCTTCTTGCCGTTCAGGTCGATCCGGACCTTGGTGATCGTCCCGTCATAGGGATAGCCGCTGAAGTATTTGATGCCCTTGCCGATGAAGTGGAAGTCGACGACCGTCTTCTTGCCCTGGGTCACCGTGAATCCGGACGACGACCGATCGTGGATATCCGCCGGTCCACTGTCGACCGCCGACCCGAGCTCCTCCAGGAAGGTCGGCTCGATGGGTTTGTTGGCGACGATTTTGACCATGACGTTTCCCCCCGGCTTCGGCGATCGACCGGTGCCTGAAGAAAACGTCTGAATGGTGTCATGCTCGCTGGCGTGCATGTCGGGCGAAAGCGAACTAGGCTGATCGGCGGACCCAGGCGGGTCCGATAACCCGCCCTCGCGACCCGTCTCGCGCGTCTCTCACACCGGCGTGAGGCGCGATTGGAACGGGCTGACAAACGTTTGCGTTGCATGACATCGGAGGCCACGCCAGATCGTCCCCCAAGCGTTATCGAAGCTCGCGTCCCCCACGCGGGCCTGAACCCGGGGATTGATCATGACCCACGCCCTGATTTCGGAACCGGCGACCGGTGCGGCAGACGTCAGCGCCTCCTCCCCCGCTGACGGCGCCGCGCCGTCGCCGGCGTCGCGCCAACCCGTTGGAAGGAGCTCGACCATGGAACCGTCCGACACGCCCGCCGCCCCACGGGAAGACACCGCGCCGTCCGCGAAGAGCCGCTTCGCCCGCATCGGCATCGTCATCGGCGTCCTGGCGGCGGCGCTGGTGGCGTTCTTCGTCCTCGGCCTCGACGCCTTCCTCACCATCGAGGCGCTAGCCGAGAACCGCGCCTGGCTACTTGAACAGGTCGGCGACCAGCGCTGGCTGGTGGCGCTGATCTTCGTCGCCATCTACGCCGCGGCCGTCGCGGTCTCGGTTCCGGGCGCCGCGATCTTAACCATCGCCGGCGGTTTCCTGTTCGGCGTCGTTCAGGGCACCATCTTCGCGGTTGTCGGCGCGACCCTCGGCGCCATTGGTCTGTTCCTGTTCGTTCGGATCGGCCTTGGCGACTCCTTAAGGTCACGCGCCGGTTCCGGCATCGACAAGCTCCGCCAGGGCTTCCAGGAAAACGCCCTCGGCTACCTCCTGTTCCTGCGCCTGCTTCCGATCGTACCGTTCTGGCTGGTCAACCTCGCCGCCGCGCTGCTGCGGGTACCGCTGCGCACCTTCGCCATCGCCACCGCGGTCGGCATCATCCCCGGCAGCCTCGTCTACACCAGCTTCGGCAACGGCATCGGCGCGTTGATCGAGGCCGGCCAGGACGTCAACCTTGAGTCCATCCTGACCGCCGAGATCGTCCTGCCGCTCGTCGGGCTTGCGCTGCTCGCCCTGGCGCCGATCGTCTACAAGAAGATCCGCGGCCAGCGCGCCAAGGGTGCGGCATGACGCGCCACGTCAAAGCCGACATCTGCATCATCGGTGCGGGCTCGGGCGGCCTTTCCGTCGCCGCCGGCGCCGCCCAGCTCGGCGCCAAGACGGTGCTGTTCGAGCGGGCCGAAATGGGTGGCGACTGCCTCAACGTCGGCTGCGTTCCGTCCAAGTCGCTGATCGCCTCAGCGCGCGCCGCCTACGGTGTCGAGACGGCCAACGGCTACGGCGCCGACGCCGAACTCAAAGACGTCGACTATCGCAGCGCCATGACCCGGGTCACCGAAGTGATCGAGTCGATTGCACCCCACGACTCCCAGGCCCGGTTCGAGGGACTGGGCGTGGAGGTGATCCGCAGCGAGGCCCGGTTCACCGGTCCCAACGAAGTCACCGCCGACGATGTCGTCGTCACCGCGCGGGCCTTCGTCATTGCCACCGGATCGAAGCCGGCGGTGCCGCCGATCACCGGCCTCGACGCGGTGCCTTACTTCACCAACGAGACCCTGTTCGCGAACCGCGAGAAGCCGGAGCACCTGATCGTCCTCGGAGGTGGTGCGATTGGCATCGAAATGGCTCAGACCCATCGCCGGCTCGGCTCCGAGGTCACCCTGGTCGAGATGGCGACGATCCTGCCTCGGGAAGACCCCGAACTGGTCGCCCCGTTGCGCGAGAAACTGAAGGGCGAAGGGATCGAAATCATCGAGGGCGCCCGGGTCGATCGTGTCGCCGAGGTCGAGAACGGCATCGAGGCGACGATCACCGGCGACAATCCAACGACGATCACCGCGTCTCATCTGCTCGTCGCCGCGGGCCGCACGCCGCAGACCGCCAATCTCGATTTGGACAAGGCCGGCATCGCGGCAACCCCGAAAGGGATCACCGTCGATGCGCGTCTCAGGACCACCAACAAGCGGGTCTACGCCATCGGCGATGTCGCCGGCGGACCACAGTTCACCCACGCGGCCGGTTACCACGCCGGGATCATCATCCGGAACGCATTGTTCAGGATGCCCGCCAAGGTCGACTACCGAGCGCTTCCCTGGGTCACTTTCTCGGACCCGGAACTTGCACGGATCGGTCTCACCGAGGCGGAAGCCCGAGAGAAACACGGCGATACCGTCAAGGCGCTGCGTGTCCCATTCGCCGATATCGACCGCGCCCGCACCGACGGTAAGACCGACGGACTGATCAAGGTGGTCGTCACCGGCAAGGGCGAGATTCTCGGCGCTTCGATCCTTGGCGATCACGCCGGCGAGCACATCCATCTGTGGACACTCGCCATGAGCCAGAAGCTCGGCTTGAAGGCGATTGCATCAATGATCGCGCCCTACCCGACCATGGGCGAGATCAGCAAGCGTGCGGCGGGATCGTTCTATGCGGAGAAGCTATTCAGCGCCTGGCCACGCCGTATCGTGAAGTTCCTCGGTCGGTTCGGCTAGTGGAGCGAATTTGACATTTGAGTCCCGTTTGCGGCCAGGCTCTTGCTCAAATGTCAAATTCAAAAGCTCCACTAGAATCAAATATTTACTGGTGGTTCTTATGACTCCGACATTTGCTCAAGCGTGTACTGCAAGAGGATGGCAAATGTCGGAGTCGGACCACTAGAATGACGAGAGGGAGGACGATGAGAAGGAAGCGGATTCTGCAGCGGGTTCTCGCCTGCGCGGTGGTGGCGCTGGCGTTTCCGAACACCGCTGTTGCGGACTGGAACGATACGCTCGCTGAGGCACGCGACACGAAGGTGTTCTGGAATGCCTGGGGCGGCGACGAACGCACCAACAATTTCATCGCCTGGGTCGGATCGGAAGTCGCTGATCGCTACGGCATCACCTTGCGTCATGTGAAGCTCGCCGATACCGGCGAAGCGGTGGCCCGGGTCCTCGCCGAAAAGACGGCGGGCGAAAACACCGGCGGCTCGGTGGACCTGATCTGGATCAACGGCCCCAACTTTCTGTCGATGAAGGAGCAGGGCCTGCTCTACGGCCCCTTCGCCGAAGACCTCCCCAACTACCGCTTCGTCGACACCGTCAACAAGCCATCCAACGTCGTTGACTTCACCGTCCCGGTCGACGGCATGGAGTCGCCGTGGCGCTTGGCACAGATCGTCTTCGTGCACGACAGCGCCCGCGTCATGGATGTGCCGCGATCGATCCCCGAGTTCCTGACCTGGGCGGAAGCCAATCCCGGCCGGTTCGCGCATCCGGAGGTCCGTGACTTCCTCGGCGTGACCTTCCTCAAACAGGCGCTCTACGAGCTGGCACCCGACCCGGCGGTCCTGCAGGCACCTGCGACCGACGAGAATTTCCACGAGGTCACTGCGCCGCTGTGGGCGTGGTACGACGCCCTCCGTCCCAATCTCTGGCGCGGCGGTGAGCAGTTCCCGGCGAGCGGTCCGGCCGCGCGGCAACTCCTCAACGACAGTGAGATCGACATGACGCTGTCCTTCGATCCCGCCGAGGCCGCCGCGGCCGTTGAGTCCGGGCTTCTCCCGGACAGCGTCCGCACCTTCACCTTGGACAACGGTACCATCGGCAACACCAGCTTCGTCGCGATCCCCTTCAATTCGGCGAACACCGCCGGCGCTATGGTCGTCGCCGATTTCCTGCTGGCGCCGGAGACCCAGGCCCGTGCCCAGGATATCCGCCACCTTGGCAGCTTCACGGTGCTTGACCTTGATAAACTCAGCGCCGAACAACGCCAGGCGTTCGAGGACCTGCCGACCAGCCCGGCCTTGCCGACCAACGCCGACCTCGAAAAAGTTCTACTCGAACCGCACCCGTCGTGGATGACCCGAACCGCTGACGAATGGCTACGCCGGTACACGAACTAGCAGTCGAAACCGGAGCATTCGGTCGGGGGCGACGTGCGCGGATCGGATCGCGCTGGATTCCTTTCACCATTCTCGCGGTCTTCCTGATCCCGATCGGCGCCGGGCTCGTCGGCACGCTGCTGCCGGCGTTCGGCTATCTGCCCGCGGCCGGCGGCCAGACCGTGTCCCTGTCGCCCTGGCAGGCGCTCGCCGGCCACCCCGGCTTCTGGACCGCGCTCGGGCTATCGGTCTTCACTGGGGTCGTCGCCACTGTTCTCGCCTTGGCACTGGCTGCGGGTTACTGCGCCACCGCCCATGGCCGCGTCGGCTACCGTCGCGCCGAGGCGATGCTCGCGCCGTTGTTGGCATCGCCCCATGCGGCGATGGCGATCGGCCTGGCTTTCGTGCTGGCCCCAAGTGGCTGGATCGCCCGCGCGATCTCGCCGTGGCTCACCGGCTGGGACGTCCCGCCCGACGTCGCCACCGTCGGCGATCCGCTCGGCATCACCCTGATCGTCGCGTTGCTGGTCAAGGAGATTCCGTTCCTGCTCCTGATGATCCTCGCCGCGCTCTATCAGATCCCGGTCGACGATCATCTCAAGGCGGCCCGCGCTCTTGGCTACACCCGCGCCGTCGCGTGGATGAAGATCATCATGCCGCAGGTCTACGCCCAGATCCGTCTGCCGATCTACGCGGTCCTCGCTTTCTCCATGTCGGTCGTCGACATGGCCCTGATCCTCGGTCCCAACAATCCGCCACCGCTCAGCGTCCTCGCCCTCAGATGGTTCAACGCGCCCGACGTCGCGATGACGATGCCGGCGGCGGCGGCCGCCTTGACCCAGTTCCTCGCCGTTGCTGCCGCGATCGCCGCGTGGCGCCTTGTCGAACTGGTTGCGGCAAAGGTCGGTCGCTGGTGGATTGGCCGAGGCGGCCGTGGCGTCCGCGGCGAGCCAGGCTTTGTCATCGCCACAGTCTCCGTGCTCGCTCTGCTCGGCCTTGGCGGTCTGGCGCTGATGGCCATGGCCGTCTGGTCGTTCGCGTTCACTTGGCGCTACCCGAGCGCCCTTCCGGATTCCTGGACCCTGTCGACCTGGACCAATCAGCTCGCCGGGCTCCAATGGCCAGCGACAACCACTCTCGCCGTTGGCATTCTCGCTACGCTGGCTGCCCTTGTCCTGGTGATCGCCTGGCTTGAATGCGAGGACCGGACCGGCGCGCGTTTGCCGAAGCGGGCGATGTGGCTGATCTACATCCCGCTGCTGATTCCCCAGATTTCGTTTTTGCTTGGCGGACAAGTCCTGCTGGTTCGGCTCGGCGCCGACGGCACCTTGCTTGCAGTCGTCTGGGCCCACCTCCTGTTCGTCCTGCCCTACATGTTTCTGTCCCTCGCCGACCCTTGGCATGCGCTCGATCCGCGCTATGCTCGCTCGGCGCTGGCGCTCGGCGCGTCACCGAACCGGACCCTGTTCATCGTCAAGCTGCCGATGCTGCTCCGCCCGATTCTGGTGGCCTGCGCGATTGGGTTCAGCGTCAGCGTTGCTCAGTATCTGCCGACCCTGTTCGCCGGGGCCGGCCGTGTCGCCACGCTGACTACGGAGGCGGTGACCCTTTCCTCCGGTGCCGATCGCCGCATCGTCGGCGTCTACACCTTCGTCCAGTCGCTGCTGCCGCTGATGGTCTATGGATTGGCCTTCGCCGTTCCGACCCTCCTCTACCGTCACCGTCGCGGCCTCTTCAGCCCGGAGCGCTAGATGGCCCTGCGTCTCAACAACGTCAGTGTCCGTATCGCCAACCACGTCCTGATCCCGCCGCTCGACCTCGCCGTGAACCCGGGCGAGATCGTCACCATCATGGGGCCGAGCGGTTCCGGCAAATCAACCCTGCTCGCCTATATCGGCGGCACGATGGGACGCCCGTTCGAAGGTTCCGGTCACGTCTTCTGCGGCCGCCATGAGATCACCGGGCTGCCTCCGGAGCGGCGACGGATCGGCATGCTGTTCCAGGACGACCTGCTCTTTCCCCATCTGTCGGTCGGCGGCAACATCGCCTTCGGCGTTCCGGCGAACATTCAGGGCCAGAAGCGGAAACAGCGTATCGACGATGCGCTGGCCGATTCCGGCCTCGCGGGTTTCGCCGACCGCGATCCGGGCAGCCTCTCCGGCGGCCAGCGCGCCCGCGTCGCGCTGCTACGCACGCTGCTGTCGGAACCGGAGGCGCTGCTTCTCGACGAACCGTTCGGCAAACTCGACACGACCTTGCGCGAAGGCTTTCGCCGATTCGTCTTCAGTCGAGCGCGAGCAAGGGAGCTGCCGGTGCTGCTCGTCACGCACGACTGCTCGGATGCCGAGGCTGCCGGCGGTCCGATCCTCGAGATCAATCAGACGGAGACAGGCACCGTTATCGAAACTGCCGCGCCCATAGCAGGTGTCCCAGAATCGACACCCAGCTGATTGCCGCGAAGATGTAGGTCATGATCGCGAAGTAGTCGGGAAAGAGGCAGATCAGGATCAGATAGATCGTTGTCTCGACGCCCTCGGCCAGCGCGGCATTGTAGAAGAAGCTCTTGCGGCTCGGTGGCTCGCGCTGGATGTCCCGTTTCGCCGCGATGTTGGCGGCGGCGAGGAACGAACCGCCGGTGCCGAGAAACGTGTAGATGAGGATCGCCGCGGGAAGCGCCTCCTCCGGGCGTCCGATCGCGAACCCCAGCACGAACCCGGAATAGATCAGCAGGTCGGCGATGATGTCGACGAAACCGCCGAAGTCGGTGACGCTCGTCGCGCGCGCCACCGCTCCGTCGAACAGGTCGGCAAGGCGGTTGGCGATCAGCAGTACCAGCGCCAGCCCGTAGGCCTCGAAGGCCATCGCTACGCAACCGGCAACCCCAACGGCGAAGCCGGCGATGGTCACGCCGAGCGCGGTGACCCCGCGGTTCGCCAGCCAGTGGCCGATGGCGTCGACCGGCGTTTTGAACCGACGACGAAGCAGATCGTCGATCATCGCGCCGCCGCTATCGCCACCGTGTTCACGCGACGATCATGAAGTCTTCGTGGCTCAGATTCAGGCCGGACTCGAGCATGGCGAACTTTTTCTGACCGCCGCTGGCGTCGCCATTGCCGTCATAGAGCAGCGCGCCGGTCGACTTCTTGTAGATGATCCGGTCGTCCGCGTCCTTCACCTTGCTGGCCACGCGAAAAGCCGAAGCCGCCAAATCGCCGACCGGCCCGACGTTCTTGAAGACGGACTTGTCGAGCTGGATCAAGTCCGATCCGGGCTTGAAGTCGGTGATCTCATCCGCGCCCGAGCCGAACTTGTCCTTGAACGCGAAGATATCCTTGCCCTTGCCGCCGGTCAGCTTGTCGCTGCCGGCACCACCGTTAAGGAAATCGGCGCCATCCTTGCCCTTGACTCGGTCGGCGCCCTTGCCGCCTTTCAGCTTGTCTGCGTCCGTGCCGCCGTCAAGGACGTCGCTCCCCGCGTCTCCGTTGAGGGTGTCATCGCCTTTGCGACCCTTGAGGATGTCCTTTCCCTTGCCGCCGCTGATCGTGTTGTCCGCGCTGTTGCCGGAGAGGTGGTCGTTCCCCTTGCCACCGCGAGCATTTTCGATGACGACCCCGTTGGCGATGGTGAAGCCGCCGTGCACGCCCTTGGAGTAGGAAAGGAACCCACCGCCGCCTGGTTCCACCTTCAGCGTCGCCTCGCGCAGATCGATCGAAGCCGGGCGGCCGCCGTTATAGACGATCGTGTCCTCGCCACCCGCGTCCCAGATCGCCGAGTAGAACGTTCCCGGCCCGTTCGATTTCGGCAGCTTGTAGGTATTGTCGCCGGTCTTGTAGTCCATGTTGGCGCCGTACTTGGCCTGGAGCACCACGATGTCGATCGCCATCGGCGTGCCTTCATAGCCATACTTGTAGGACGGCGGCTGTCCCTTCGGATTGGCGGTCCAGCCGTCGTTGTAGGACATCATGGTGTAGATGCCCTGATTGAGCTTGTGCTTGCCGAAGTCGCCGAACTCGGATGTCACGCCGGGGAACTTGGTGGACTTGCCGCCCTTGTCATGCGGGTGCGCCAGCCCCAATCCATGCCCGATCTCGTGGATGATGGTCTTGAAGCCGAAGCCGCCCATTCCGAGGCCGTCTTTCCAGCCCTCTCCCAGCTTGTTGAACTCGCCGTAGCCGGATTTGTTCCCCTCGCCCGGAGGGAACATGAACCCTAGAAACTCGCTTCCCTTGTTGGTCCCGAATCGAAAGTCCGCGTCCGCCTTGTTGCCGACTTTCTTGAACTCGATATCGAGGAACGTCTCGAAGATATCGAAGGCGCGCTCGACCTGTTTCTTCTCGCGCGCGGTCCAACCGGCCGACTTGTTGCCAAACGGTACGTTTTCGCCTGCGCCATGAAAATAGTACCGGATTACCTGATCGTCGGTGTTGACTGCCGAACCCCAATCAATCGCTTTTTCGAGTTTTGTTGCCACTTTGATTCCCTATTCGAAGACAGTCGCCCTACACGACGAAAAAATCGTCAGATGATAGCAAGATCCCCGGGTCCAGTTTCGCGAACAATATCTTGCCACCACCGCCGGAGCCGTCGGAATCGTAAAAGAGCTTACCATTGTCGCTGTTATGGATGATCCGGTGATCGGCCGTCTTGGCATTCGCGCCCTTTCGGAACAGCGAACCGTCCAAGGGCACGCCGTCATCCGGCAACCCAAACGCGGACGCATCGAGCAGAATCTGTTCGTCGGTCTCAAACGTCTTGATCGTATCAACGCCTTTCCCTGGACTATTGAGAAAGGCGTAATGATCGGCGCCGCCACCGCCGTTGAGAACATCGTCGCCTTTGCCGCCGTTGAGCCAGTCGCTCTTCGCACCGCCTTTCAGTTCGTCCTTGCCCTTGCCGCCCTTCAGCGTGTCGTTACCGTTCCGGCCTTTGAGTTCATCCTTGCCCCGGCCGCCGTTCAACGTGTTGTCGACGCTGTTTCCGGACAGGAAGTCGCTCTTGTCGCCGCCGATCGCATTCTCGATGATCACGCCGTTGGCAATGGTGAAGCCGCCGAAGACGCCGTCGGCGTAGGAGATGAAGCCGCCGCCGCCAGGCTCGACTTCCAGCGTTGCCGCCCGGAGATCGATAACTGCCGCGCGCCCGCCGCTATGCGAGATCGTGTCTTCGCCACCCGCGTCCCAGATCGCCGAGTAGAACGTTCCCGGCCCGTTCGATTTCGGTAGCTTGTAGGTGTTGTCGCCGGTCTTGTAGTCCATGTTGGCGCCGTACTTGGCCTGGAGCACCGCGATGTCGATCGCCATCGGCGTGCCCTGGTACCCGTACTCATTGGATGGCGACTCCCCATCGGGATTGGTCTGCCAACCGTCGTTGTAGGTCATCGTCGTGAACACGCCCTGATTAAGGTCGTGCTGGCCGTAATCGTTGAAGGCGCTCGAGACGCCGGGGAAGCTGGTGGACGTCCCACCGGTGTCGTGCGGGTGCGCCAGGCCGTGACCATGGCCAAGCTCGTGGATGATGGTGACGAAACCGAATCCGCCCTGCTCGAGGCCGTTGCCCCAGCCGGTTCCGTTGGTGTTGAACTTGCCAAGCCCTTCGTTTGGGTAGCCCGGCGGCGCCATACTTCCCAGCACCGACGAACCGCTCACATACGTCGCGAGCATGAAGTCGGCGTCGCCGACGTCCTCGACCTCCAGGTATGTGATGTCGAGAAACGCCTCGTAGGTGTCAAACGCGGCTCGGACCTGGCCCTTTTCGTAGTTGGTCCATCCGGCCGAAATTCCGACCGGCGTCGCTTCGCCCGATCCGTAAAAGTAATAGTGGATGATGTTATCGGGGGTGGTGTCGACCGCCGTCCCCCAATCCAGGGCATCTTCAAGCGGAGTGGTCAACTCTTCCTCTGGGTCCCGATTTCGCTTTTCTCGGTTACATTGATACGGCAGATGAAGTCGTTCGCCCAGCCACCTGGAACTCAACAAGTCTTGAAGTCAGAAAGCAGACGGGCCGCCTACGGCGACCCGCTCAAGTCGACCCTCCGCGGTTGCGTCGACTAGATCACGAAGAAATCGGTGTTCGACAGCGCCAGCCCGGTGTCGAGGACTGCGAACAGGGTCTGCGGATCGCCGCCGTTGCCATCGGGATCGTAGTACATATTGCCGCTGCCGTCGTCATAGACGATCCGGACTGAGCCGCTCGTCGCTTCGGATCCGATCTCGAACGCGTTCTTCTTCAACACGCCCTTCGACGGCAACTCGGTAAAAATGTCTTTGTCGAGGTCAATGGCATCGCCGCCGGGTGTCATGTCGGTGATGGTGTCGACGTTTGTCGATTCGTTGAGCGCGGTGTTGAAGATAAACGTGTTGAAGCCTTTGTTTCCGGTCAGCGTATCATTACCGGCGCCGCCATTGATCTCGTCGCCGCCCTTGCCACCCGAAATCGTGTCGTTGCCGTTGCCGCCCTTGAGAGTGTCCGAGCCTTTGGCACCCGAAATCGTGTCACCACCATTGCCACCCTTGATCGTATCCGCTTTGTCTCCACCATTGATGATGTCGGCGCCCTTTTGGCCAAGAATGACATCCTGACCACCGTAGCCATAAAGAACGTCGTTTTCATCCGAACCGGTGATCGAGTCTTTCCCCTCGAAAATCTTCTGCATCAATTTGTTGACGTTGCCACTGAAGTAATGATCCATGTCAGTGACATCTATCGACAAATGTTTCAATTTATACTGGCTTACGTTGTCATTTTGGACATTAATCGACTTGACAATTCCTGCAATGGGTGTCTTCCCGGAATAAACGAAGGCATCTCCCTTGATGATGTATTGAACATCCTCGTCGTTATCCTTGGCCGTCATGGTTGTCGATTTTCGATTGATGAGCTTCATATCCGAGAAATCGGACAGGTAACTCAACTCAATGAGGCGCTGCGTATTGACTGCGACCTTTGCTGTAAACGTAACCACGATTTGTCCTCCTGTTGACCGCATCTCAGCCCATGCGCCGCGACGGCTCACAAGCGCTCGTCTACGCGACACCAAGGCCGCCGATACTAGCGCGCCGAAGTGATCAATTCACCTCGACGCTGCCGATTGACCGGACAGTCGGACGTTATCGTGACCTGAATTTGACGGCGCCAGGCCGATGGCTCATGCCCGGCTACTAAGACGCGGGCGCGGCCTCTCCACCCACCGGCGCGTCCTCTTCATCTTCCTTGAGAAGCTCCTCGCGGGACACCGTCTTGTCGGTCACGTCCACGAGTTCCAGCAGGAAGTCGACAACCTTCTCCTCGAAGATCGGCGCCCGCAGTCCGGCGAGCGCATCCGGATTGCTCTGGTAGTACTGAACCAGTTCCTGTTCGCGGCCGGGGAACTGGCGCATCTGGGCGGACAGCGCCCGCTGGACCTCTTCCTCGCTCACCTCGATGCCGTTCTTCTCGCCGATTTCGGCAAGCACCAGTCCGAGCCGGACCCGGCGCTCGGCGATCTTTCGATAGTCGTCCCGTGCCGCTTCCTCGGTCGTCTCCTCGTCCTCGAACGTCCGATTCGAAGTGCCGAGTTCATTGGTCACCTGCCGCCAGATGTTGTCGAACTCCTGCTCGACCATCTTCGGCGGCAGATCGAACCCGTGCTTCTCGTCGAGTTGATCCAGAACCTGCCGTTTGACCTTCTGCCGTGTCGCCGCGCCGTACTGGTTCTGGATTTGCTGCCGGACCGCGTCGCGAAGTTGGTCCAGCGTCTCCATGCCAACCCGCGTGGCGAGTTCGTCGTCGAGCGAAATCGGGTCCGGTGACTCGACCCCCTTCACCGAGACGTCGAAGGTGGCCTCCTTGCCGGCCAGATGCGTCGCCCCATAGTCCTCCGGAAAGGTGACCGTGATCGTTGTCTCGTCGCCGGCCGACAGGCCCTCGAGTTGCTCGGTGAAACCGGGGATGAACTGCCCGCTCCCCAGGAGTACCGCAGCGTTGTCGTCGCTGCCTCCTTCGAACGGCTCATCGTCGATCTTGCCGACATAGGCGATCGTCATCCGATCGCCGGCCTCCGACTTGCCGTCCTTGGCGGTATAAGTGCGCGCGCTCTCGGCGAGACGGTTCAGTTCCGTTTCCACCTCCTCGTCGCTGACCTCGGCAACTGGCCGTTCGACCTTCAGCGACTTGAAATCGCCGAGTTCGAAGGTCGGCAGGATCTCGTAGCTCATCTTGTAGGTGAGGTCGGATTCGCCGAGGAGGACGCGTTCGGCCTCGCCGGCTTCCTCGGGCAAGTCGAAATCGGGCTGCTGAGCGGCCCGTTCTCCCCGCTCCGTAATCGTCTCCTGAGCCACTTCGGAAATCACCGATTGGACGATCTCCGCCATCGTCGACTTGCCGAACAGGCGGCGGAGATGGCTGACCGGAACCTTGCCGGGCCGGAAGCCCTTGATGCGGACTTCGCCCTGCATCTCGTTCAGTCGTGTCACCAGGCGCGAATCCAGCTCCGCGGCCGGAACCGTGACCTGAAATTCGCGGCGGAGGCCATCGGCCAGTGTCTCGGTTACCTGCATCGTCTATGTACTTCCGATCTCAACGTGTTCTTTGCTTCGTCGCACCGTCGTTCATGGTACGGCGCGGCCTAAACTTTTGCTGCCTGGTTCACGACCGTTCGACGGGAACGAGGTGGCCAGGAAGCGTGGTGCGGGCGGAGGGACTCGAACCCCCACGACTTTCGTCACGGGAACCTAAATCCCGCGCGTCTACCAGTTCCGCCACGCCCGCCGGCCGCGGCGGTCCGGGCCAGGGCGAGGCCTCTATACCAACAGCTTTGCCGGCGATCAAAGGGAAAGCACTCGTCCCTGTTCAGCCGAGAAGATCGGCGAGAACGGCCGGAATCGTCTCCGGAAGGTCTTCGGCGATCAGCCCGCGCCCGAACCGCGCGGCCGCCGCGCCGTGCATCCAGACACCGGCCGCCGCCGCCTGGAACGGCTCCATCCGCTGCGCCAGCAGGCCGCCGATCAGTCCGCCAAGCACGTCGCCGGCTCCCGCCGTAGCGAGCTCCGCCGGCGCGTTGTCGGCGATCGCCGCAAATCCGTCCGGTGCGGCCACGACCGTATCGGCACCCTTGAGCACGACGATGGCGCCCGACCGCTCCGCCGCCTGCCGGGTTCGGTCGAGTTTGGACGGAACCGTCGTTAGGTCTGGGAACAGCCGAGCGAATTCGCCATCGTGGGGCGTCAGGACCACCGGCGATGAGCGCTCCATGATCTCAGCAAACAGCGCATCCGGATCCTCGGCATATGCGGTCAGCCCGTCGGCGTCGACGACGACCGCCGCGGGCGAAGCCAGCGCCGCTGCGACCAGATCGGCGGTGTCCGCTGTAACCCCTAGCGCCGGCCCGAGCACGACCGCGTTCTTCCGCGTATCTGCGAGGATCTCCTCAAGCCCGTCCGCGCCCTGGAACGGCTTGAGCATGATCGCGGTGAGATGCGCGGCGTTCGCCGCCACCGCGTCCGGTGGCGAGGCAACCGTAACCAGACCCGCGCCGACGCGCAGCGCCCCGCGGGCCGCCAGTCGCGCCGCCCCGGTTCCCGTCGGCGGGCCCGACACGACCAGCGCGTGACCGCGGTCGTATTTGTGGCCGTCGATCCGCGGCACTGGTAGCCCGCTTCGCCACAGCAGCGGTCCGTTGTGGTAGGCCCGCGGCTTGATCCCGTTGAGGATGATCGGGTCATGGCCGATGTCGGCGAGCGAAATCCGGCCGGCGATAATGCGTCCCGGCAAAAGGAGATGGCCGGGTTTCTTGCGAAAGAAGGTGACCGTCTCCCGGGCGAGCATCGCCCGTCCGAGAATGACGCCGGACTCGCCATCCAGCCCGCTCGGCAGATCGACCGACAGAATGGGGATGCCGCTTTCATTGGCGCCGTCGATCGCCTCGGCCGCGGCGCCCTTCACCGGGCGGTCGAGACCCGCCCCGAACAGCGCGTCGATGATCAGCCGGGCTCCGTCGGCGAAATCGCGGCTGGCCGGCTCGATCGGCCCTTTCCACGCCCGCGCGGCGAGGCTTGCGTCACCCTTCAAAAGCTCCCGCGAACCGAGAAGATGGACCGAAACCCGATACCCGCCCTCGGTGAGCAGCCGCGCCGCGACGAAGCCGTCGCCGCCATTGTTGCCGGGGCCCACGAGAACCGCGATCGGCGACCCGGCGTCGACCATCCGCCCGGCGACCGCGGCGACCGCCTCGCCGGCCCGTTCCATCAGCAGGTAGCTACGGATACCGGTGGCGACCGCCCGCCGATCGGCATCCGCCATCTCCTCTGGCGTGAGCAGTTCCAGGTCGTCAACCGAGTCGTCGTAAGCCGGCGGCGCGACCTCTTCCCGGTGCCCGAGCAGGGTCTCGAACCGCTTTGCCCAGTCCTCAGTCGATGAATTTTTAGCCATTTGCTTATTCCTTAGTCACCGATTGACTGCGGTTCCATCGCAAAGCATGGTGTCGCCCACGAATTAGCTCAATTTCGCGGCGCCCTCCACCGATCGGCCGGATGGCACGAAGTGTGCAAACAAGTCGCTCGACCGGTCTCGGGCCGGATCGACGCGTACTGTCGGAGACATGGACTACATGAAGAAGATCGAGGCGATCATCAAACCGTTCAAACTCGATGAGGTGAAGGAAGCGCTGCAGGAAGTCGGGCTCCAGGGTATCACGGTCACCGAGGCAAAGGGTTTCGGTCGCCAGAAGGGTCATACCGAACTTTACCGCGGCGCCGAGTACGTCGTCGATTTCCTTCCAAAGGTAAAGGTCGAGGTGGTGATCGCGGACGACATGGTCGACCGCGCCGTCGAGGCGATCCGCAAGGCCGCGCAAACCGGCCGGATCGGTGATGGCAAGATCTTCGTGTCCACGATCGAAGAAGCGGTTCGCATCCGTACCGGCGAAAGCGGTATGGACGCGATCTGAGCCCGAGCCTCCCATCGGAGCTGTAATTCCAAACAGCCGGTCGTGGCCGCCGAGGTGGGTTCCACCTTTCAACGCCACGCCAACACCTGAACAGGAAAGAAGGAATTTTACCAATGCCAGGCGCCAAAGACGTCCTCAAGACGATCAAGGATAACGACGTCAAATTCATCGACCTCCGTTTCACCGACCCGCGCGGAAAGTGGCAGCACGTTACCCTCGACGTCAGCATCGTCGACGAGGACACCTTCGCCGAAGGCATCATGTTCGACGGTTCGTCCATCGCGGGCTGGAAGGTGATCAACGAGTCCGACATGAAGCTGATGCCCGATCCGGCGTCGGCGGCCATCGATCCCTTCTTCGCCGCCACCACCCTGTCGGTGGTGTGCGACGTGCTCGAGCCGCTGACCGACGAGCCATATGCCCGCGACCCCCGGTCGATCGCCAAGAAGGCGGAAGCGTATCTGAAGCAGACCAAGGTCGGCGATACGGCGGTGTTCGGCCCCGAGGCCGAGTTCTTCGTGTTCGACGACGTGCGTTTCGCCACCGAGCCCTACAACACCGGCTTCCGGATCGACGACATCGAGCTGCCGATCAACTCCGACAAGGAGTACGAGATGGGCAATCTCGGTCACCGGATGCGCACCAAGGGCGGCTACTTCCCGGTCCCGCCCCAGGATAGCCTCCAGGACATGCGCTCCGAGATGCTGGCCACTATGGCCGCGATGGGCGTGCCCACCGAGAAGCATCACCACGAGGTCGGCGCTTCCCAGGCCGAACTCGGCATCAGGTTCGGCGATATGACGGTGACCGCCGACCGGCTGCAGACCTATAAGTACTGCGTCCAGAACGTCGCCAACGCTTACGGCAAGACGGCGACCTTCATGCCGAAGCCCGTGTTTGGCGACAACGGCTCGGGCATGCACGTTCACCAGTCGATCTGGAAGCGCAACAAGCCGCTGTTCGCCGGCAAGCTCTATTCGGACCTGTCGCAGGAGTGCCTCTACTACATCGGCGGCATCATCAAGCACGCCCGGGCGATCAACGCCTTCACCAACCCGAGCACCAACTCCTACAAGCGGCTGGTGCCGGGTTACGAGGCGCCGGTGCTGCTCGCCTACTCGTCCCGGAACCGTTCGGCCTCCTGCCGCATTCCGGTCGCGTCGTCGCCGAAGGCCAAGCGGGTCGAGGTCCGCTTCCCCGACCCGATGGCGAACCCGTATCTCGCGTTCGCCTCGATGCTGATGGCCGGTCTCGACGGCATCCAGAACAAGATCGATCCCGGCGATCCGATCGACAAGAACCTCTACGACCTGCCGCCGAAGGAACTGAAGAAAATCCCGACGGTCTGCGGCTCGCTGCGCGAAGCGCTCGCGGCGCTGGACAAGGATCGCGCCTTCCTCAAGGCCGGCGGCGTGTTCAACGACGACATGATCGACGCCTATATCGAGCTCAGGATGGAAGAGGTCACCCGCTTCGAGCAGACCCCGCATCCGGTCGAGTTCGACATGTACTACTCGGCCTGATCGGCCTCGACATTAACCGACAAAGGGGCGCCCACCGGCGCCCCTTCGCCTGTCGTCCTCCGGCTTGACCGGAGGACCCATCGAAACCGTTGCTCCGATGAAGATCGTGATGGCGGCCTTGGCGCCTCACCACGAGCCACGTACTGGCGATACCGGGTCCTCCGGTCAAGCCGGAGGACGACAGCGGCGGGAGGTTTGACGGTCGCGGAAAGATGGGCAGGTCGGTGTCCGGCCCCCATAAGCGGGCGCGTTGTCCTGCGTTGGTTTCCTAAACCATGCCACCCCACGGACGTCATGCGCGGACTTGATCCGCGCATCCACGCGAACACCGTTGGCGGGAGCGCGGGCGCGACCGTCGACAAGACTTGGATGGCCAGGACTGATCCCCAGATCACGACGCCTGGGGACTGCCCGTTGGCGGCCCATATCGTCCTCCCACCACTGCCGCCCCTCCTCCCTCCCGTTGGGAGGGCAGGTTTGGCGTCATGCGTACCCTGCCCCATACCTGCTGGCGAAACGGCCCCGGCTTGCTAATCCGCAACCAGAGCGGCACTGTTGCGTCGACGGGCCGAGTGGCTGGTGGGCAACGCTCGATATCGGGAACCGTTTGGAGGAAGCCATGCGAAAGACTGTACTCGCGGCACTGGCGTTCATCGGATCGATAGGGGCCGCCACGGCGTACGAGGAATGGATCGGATTCTACCACGGCATCGATCCGATCGATGGGGATGTCAGTACGCTCTCCATCACCGCGAAGCCGGACGGAACGATGCACATCGTCAGCACTTCCGACACGATCACGTTCTGCGACGGCGGGCCGGGCGCCTTCGTGGCCGAGGGCCGGATCGACGGCGACACGCTTCTGCGCGAGAACACAAAGGTCCGCTGCCGCGGCAGCGAAACCCTCCAGGACGTCCGCGACAGCAGCTACACCTACGATCGGGACAACGGCGTGATCCAAATCATCACCCCCGGCGGCGGGCATCCGATCATCTTCCATCGGTTCAAGGGCTGAGGCGTTTCGGCGGTCGGCTGCGTAAGGCGTCCCCCAACCGCTCATTCCCGCGGAGCCTGCCCTCGACCAGATCGGGTGGCGGGAATCCAGCTCCTGGAAAACCGCGCCGTCAAAGACTGGGTCCCCGCCTGCGCGGGGACGAGCGGTTTCTTCAAGGGCTGCCACCCCGCCTCCTCCCCGTCGTCCTCCGGCTAGACCGGAGGACCCATCGAAACCGCTGCTCCGATGAAGATCGTGATGCCGGCTTTGGCGCTTCACTGCCCAGCCAAGTACCGGCGATACCGGGTCCTCCGGTCAAACCGGAGGATGACAGCGGCGGGAGGTTGAAGGCCGAGGCGTCATGCTGAGAGCAGCCCGGTGGCTTTGACATCGTGCGTCTTTCGAGGCTCGCTCCGCTCGCACCTCAAGATGAGGCCGTTGGAGCCTATTGGCAAAGACCCAAGGCAAGCGGCACCAAGTCGCAACCAGTCTAAGGGGCGCCCGCCCCCTCATGCTGAGGAGCCGCCGAAGGCGGCCTCGAAGCACGCACCACCGATTGACCCGCCCCCTCATCGGAGAGCAACTCACCGAAAGCGTCGCGCGCGACACCGGTCTGTCGGCGGCGTCGCGGCCCTGTCGGCGGTGTGTCGCAAGGACGTCGAGCCGGCGTCGAAGGCGCGTCGCGGCGCGTCGGTGAACCCGCTCTCTTTTCGATCAGGTGATTATGGTACGACCAAACCGCGGTACCGCAACCGGCACCGCGGCAATCGTGGTCAACGCTTAGTCGCGGATCCGATCCAGGTCGTGGTTGAGCTGCACCGAGAACGGCCGGTCCCAATCGTGCTGCTGGAGCGAGGCGCCGCTGCGGCCGAATGCGTAGCGACCACCGGCGACCAGCTCCCAGTCGGTGATGTTGTTGTTGGTGTAGATATTGGCCTCACCAAACACCGACATATTCGTGCCCCCGATCAGGTGCTCGACGCCGGTCCAGAACTGCCAGATTTCATCTTCGAAGCTCCAGTAACGAGCGCCGAAATCGGCCCGCGTATTGGCGTTCCAGTACCAGCCAAGCTCACCGCCGATCGACCAGTAGTCGTCGATCTCATCCGACCACGTATAGAGCGCGTTACTCTTCAGCGTGGTGCTCGGCATGAAGAATGCCTTCTCGGCACCGGCCGTATAGGCCCCGTCGCCGTCGACGCTCGAACCGCCGAAAACACCGCCGATCGCGAATTGCGGCCCCTTGTAGTAGATGTGGCCGAATCCCCCGTAGGCCTCCGATTTCGCGCCCTCGAACTGAGACATGCCGCTGATTTCCAGCTGCGCGTTCCAGAGTTCGTTGAGCGGTACCGCGATCCGAACACCGCCGAGAATCTCGCCGGTCTCGTCGTTCCCCTTGTCGGGATCGTACCATCCAAGCGCCAGGGTCACGTCGCCGGTGACGATCGACTGGCTGCTATACATCGGATCGCCCGACCGCGGGGCGCCGTAATAGCCCTGCGCCAATACCGGCCCGGCCACGAACATCAACCCGGCCGCCAGGGCCACCGCTTTACAACGCATCTTACTGTCCCCTGTCAGACGCGATGGTCCCCCGACCATCAACTCAATGCGCCTCACTATATCGCAACACAACCGACGACGCTGTTGCCATTTGGCAACATGATTGGAATCGCCGCGCCGCCTCGAAATCACGTCAGGCGGGCGGAGTGTCGCCCTGACCGGGCGCTTCGAGACGGGCCAGGGCGGCCTGCGTCTTGTCGCGCAACGCTTCGGACTGGTCGAGCCGCTCCCGCTGCTCGGCGATGACCGCTTCCGGCGCCTTGACGAGAAACTGCTCGTTGCCAAGCTTTGCGCCGATCTTGGCGATGTCCTTGCCGATTTTCTCAAGCTCGCGGGTAAGCCGCGCCCGCTCGGCGTCCATGTCGATGATGCCGGCCAACGGGATCGAGAAGGTCGCTTCACGGACCAAAAGCTGCAGTGCGCCCTTGCGCGGCGCGGAGGCGAGCGCGACCGACTCTACCCGGGCCAGACGGCGGAACACCACGTCGTGGGCTTGGAGCCGGGCGGCGGTCGAGAACACGGCACCGGAGACCGACACTTCGATCATCGCGGCCGCCGGGATGTTCATTTCCGAGCGGATCGAACGGATGGCGGAAATCGCCTCCACCAGCCAGTTGATTTCGTCCGCGGCCATCCTGTCCTCGAACGTGGTCGTCGGCCAGCGTGACAGCGCCAGGATCGGATAGGCGGCCGGAACAGCGTCCTCCTCCGCATCCTCACGACGCCAGAGCTCCTCGGTCACAAACGGCATAAACGGATGGAGCAACGCCAGGATCTGATCGAACACCCAGGCGACGGTCGCTCGCGTCTCCTGCTTGGCGGCGTCGTCCTCGCCGCTCAGCACCGGCTTGGAGAGCTCCAGATACCAGTCGCAATAAAGGTTCCAGATGAACCGGTAGAGCGCCGAAGCGGCTTCATTGAACTTGTACGCTTCGATCGCCTCGGTGACGTCTTTGATCGCGCGCGTCGTCTCGGTGATAATCCACCGGTTGACGGTCCCTTTCGTTGCAGCCGGATCGAAGTCCGCCAACCGCTTGCATTCGTAGTGCTCGGCGAACCGCGCGGCATTCCAGAGCTTGGTCGCAAAATTCCGGTAGCCGCCGACTCTTGAGGTCGCCAGCTTGATGTCGCGGCCCTGGGCTGTGATCGCGGCGAGTGTGAAGCGCAGCGCGTCCGCGCCAAACTCGTCGACCAGTTCGAGCGGATCGATGACGTTGCCCTTCGACTTCGACATCTTCGCGCCGGTCTCGTCCCGCACCAGCGCGTGCAGGTAGACGTCGCGGAATGGCTCCTTGCCGGTGAAATACAGGCCCATCATCATCATCCGGGCGACCCAGAAGAAGATGATATCGAACGCCGTGACGAGAACCGTGGTCGGGTAGTAGCGCTTCAGCTCCGCCGTCTCTTCCGGCCAGCCGAGCGTGGAGAACGGCCAGAGGGCCGAAGAGAACCACGTGTCGAGGACGTCTGGGTCCCGGGTGAGCTCTGCCGATTTGCCGTAGTGGGCGTCGGCCTCGGCCTGTGCTTCTTCTTCCGTGTGGGCGACGAAAACCTTGTCGTCCGGGCCGTACCAGGCGGGAATCTGGTGACCCCACCAGAGTTGCCGGGAGATGCACCATGGCTGGATGTTCTCCATCCACTCGAAGTACGTCTTGTCCCAGGTCTTCGGCACGAAGGTCGTCCGCCCCTCGCGCACCGACGCGATCGCCGGTTTCGCCAGCGTTTCGGCGTCAGCGAACCATTGGTCGGTCAGGTACGGCTCGATCACCGTCGACTTCGACTTCTCGTCGTGGGGCACCATGATCGGCTTGTCTTCGATCGTCTCGACGAGCCCGGCGTCCTCCATCAGTTCGACGATATGTTTGCGGGCCGTGAACCGGTCCTTCCCGTCAACCGCCTTGATGGTCGCCTTGAGCGTCTTGGAGTCGGGCACGCCATCGAGGAATTCGGCGTTGTCCTTGAGGACGACGTTGGCCTCGGTGTCGAAGATATTGACCATCGGCAGGTCGTGGCGCTTGCCCACCTCGAAGTCGTTGAAGTCGTGCGCCGGGGTGATCTTCACCGCCCCGGATCCGATTTCCGGGTCGGCGTGGGTGTCGGCGACGATTTGGAGTTTTCGTCCGACCAAAGGCAGGATCGCGTGTTTGCCGATCAGATCCTTGTACCGCTCGTCATCCGGATGCACCGCCACGCCCGTGTCGCCCAGCATCGTCTCAGGGCGGGTGGTGGCGACTACAATGAATCGGTCTGCGTTATCCTCAATCGGATAGCGGAAATGCCAGAGGTGTCCGGGCATTTCGATGTTTTCGACCTCGAGGTCAGACACCGCCGTTTGCAGGTTCGGATCCCAGTTGACCAGGCGCTTGTCACGATAGATCAGGCCCTTGCGGTAGAGGTCGATGAAAACCTTCAGGACAGCTTCGGACAACCCGTCGTCGAGGGTGAAGCGTTCGCGGCTCCAGTCGCAGGAACAACCGAGTCGCCTGAGTTGCGTCAGAATCTCGCCGCCGGACTCCGCTTTCCACGCCCAGACCTTCTCGACGAACTTCTCCCGTCCGATCCTGCGCCGATCCGGCTCCTGCCGCTCCATCATCTGGCGCTCTACGACCATCTGAGTGGCAATGCCGGCGTGGTCCATTCCGGGTTGCCACAACACATCGCGCCCGCGCATCCGCTCGAACCGGACGAGGATGTCCTGAAGCGTGTTGTTCAGCGCGTGGCCAATATGGAGCGAACCCGTCACATTCGGCGGGGGAATGACGATCGAGAAGGGCTCCGCGTCGGGATTGGCCCCCGCGCCGGCTTTGAAAGCGCCGGCTTTCTCCCAAACGTCGTAAATCCGCGGTTCGACCGCGGTCGCATCGAAAGTCTTGTCAAGCATGGTCACTTCCGCAGAACGAGCGGTGCCCGTGTAAATCGGAAGGGTGGCGCGAAGTCAACAACCGCGGACGGGCGTCCTGCGGTACGACCCTCACCTCGTTTGGCGGGAAAGCCGCTCGATCTCGTCGCGGACCAGCCGCTCGACAAGCGGCGGCAGGTTCTTGTCGAGCCATTCACGGAGCATCGGCCGGAGCAACTCCTCGATCAAACCATCCACTGTCCGAACGGGGGCCGTCGGCTGATCGACTGCAAGGGTGTCGAACGCTTCGGACACGACTGCTTCGGTTTCCGCTGAAACCAAGTGGTCGTCGCACTTCCCTGCGACTTCGGCGCCTTCATGTGGTGGGCTTTCGCCGCCCATCAGATCGCCCGGCTCCGCCGGAGAACCCTTACTTTCCATGGTAGTAGGCTCCGACGACTGCACCCCCACCGACGTTTGCGTCGTCGTCGACGCATTGTCGATCGGCGTATGATTTACGGGACTGCCGGTATCCCGGCCGAATTCGACCCGCGCCTCCTTGATCGCCAGCGCGACGGCGCGTTCGACCGCCGGACGCGCCGACGTTCCCGGTCGTTTGGCTGGCTGTGGCTGACTCGGCTCCGCAGCCTTGCTGCTCACCGGCGGGCTTACGTCGCCAACAGCTTCCTTGGTCTCAGCGAACAGCGGACTGACGTTGTCAGCGGTCTTGCTATCTGCCGCCGCTCCTTCGTCTTCCGCAATCATCGTGCGAATCGACGCGAGGATCGCGTCCATCGCCTCATCCTGTATCGTGTCGGGTCGCGACATTCGTTCCCCTGGCACCCGGTGGCCGGTGTGCGAATCATGTCATTGATCATTATCCGACAGATGACATGCGCCGGTGACAAGCGGCTCACATTTTCCAACGAAAACGGCGAGAGATTAACGCCCGTCGGGCGTCCGGAGGCCCAGCCACTTGTCCTTGACCTGGTAGTAATGGTCGGTCGGATCGTAGATCTCCACCGGCAGGCCGAGGACGGACGCATTGAGGCGACCGACAGCGGCCAACAGCGAGTAGGCGGCGACGACGCGGTCGTGCTGGGCGCGGACCTGAGCGACCCGAGCGTCGAGGAGATCCTGCTGGGCGTTCAAGACGTCGAGCGTGGTCCGCTGACCGACCCGGCGCTCTTCGATCACCCCCGACAGGACCAATTGTTCCGCGGCAACTTGAGCGGCCGCCGCGCGCACCTGGGCCCGGGCAGCGTCAAGCGTCCCCCACGACGAGATGAGTATCTGCCGCACCTCGGCCCGCGTAACATCAAGCTCGATCCGCCGCTGCCCCAGGGTCTCCTTCAGTTCACGGACCTCAGCGGCGATGCTCCCTCCCTGATAAAGCGGCATAACCAGCCTTCCGGTCACCGAGGCAGTATCCCTCCACGCTGTATCGCCCGAGGCGTCCCGATGACTGACCGAGCCGCTCAAAGTCACCGAAGGAAGCAACGCCCCCTCGCGAACCCGGACATTCCACGACGCGACATCAATGTTGTAGAGGCTTGAGATGATACTCGGGTGCGTGGTCAGCGCGACTTCAAGTCCCGCCTCAAGAGTACGCGGCAAGTGTTTGTCGATACCATTGACGTCGCCCAGCCTGTCGGGCCGGATCCCGACGATCTGAACATAAACCGCGATCGCCTGATTCAGATCCGCGACAGCCTGCGCGTAGTCGGACATACCCTCGCTCAGCCGCGCATTGGTCTGAGCGACATCGGTCCGGGTCCCTTCGCCTACCGACAGACGGTCCTCTGCGGCCTTGACCTGCTCGCGGAGGAATTCAACGTTCTGCGCCGTCAGGTTGACGACAACCTGAGCACGGATCACCCCCATGAACGCACGAACCGTGTCGAGCAGGATGTTCTGTTCGACGACTTTCAGTTGCTCGCGTGCGGCCTTGACCGACATTTCGGCGACTCGAACCGCGTTCTTGGTCCGGAAACCAAGGAAAATCGGCTGTTCGACCGACAGCGTTGCCCCGCGCGGATTGGTCGCTGTCGACCAATCGGACCCGGGATCGAATATGTTGCCCGGCGTGCGGGTTGTCGTGTATCCGAAATCGCCATCGAGGGTAATCGACGGTCGGCCATTCGCCCTGGCTTGAGGCACGCCTTCATTGATCGCGCGCATCTGCGCACGCGCTGCGTTTAGGTCAGGATTGTTCTCGTATGCAGTAGCAAGCGCCGACCGCAGAGATGCTGCGAACGAAGGCCCCGACCACGTTACCGCCGCCGCTGCAATACACGCAGCTACGGCCCAACCACCACGTCCCCAAAACACGACGGGCCCCCTCAAAACTAACGGCTGTGCGGGACGGCCGCCCCGCTACTCGCAGCACAACGCCGCTACTCTATCCGGCTTGTGGCGCCGGTCAAACCTTCACCACCGCGTAGCGGCGAAAAGCCCCGACCTGCGGCGCGTATACAACACCTTCTGTTCGACAAATCCTTAGAAAATAAAGGATTGTGGCTTTCTGAACCCCGGAAGCGGCGGTATGTGCGCGTCGAAAACCACCCGTCGGCCGATATCGTCGTCTGTTCGGGTGTAAACCATCGCCTGGCCGGCGCGGCTATAGCCGAGGACCGCCACCAGCCGACCTCCCTCTCGGAGCTGGTCGAACAACGCCTCCGGCACGGTCTCTACGGCGCCGCCAAGAATAATGACATCATATGGGCCTTCCGAAGGATAACCCGCCTCGAGGGGCCCAGTGACGATGGCAACGTTATCGATCCCGAGCTCGAGCAGCGTCTCAGACGATTCCGACGCGAGTTGTTCGTCTTCCTCCACCGCCACAACGGATCCTGCCAGCCGGGCAAGAACGGCAGCCATGTAACCTGTCGCGCAGCCGACCAGCAGCGCGAAGTCCGATTCCGATACCTCCGCCGCTTGGGCGAGCCGCGCCAATGGTGCCGGCCTGATGAGGTATCGCGCCGGCATCGTGCCGGTCGCTTCCTTAACGACAATATCGTCGTCGCTGTAGGCGAACGGCTGGAGGCGGTTCATTAGGAAGCTCTCACGCGGAATATCCGCCATCGCGCCGATAACCGCGTGATCCGTCACGCCCTCGGTTCGGACCTGGGTGTCCACCATGTTGGCGCGCGCGGCAGCGAAATCCGTCATCTGACACCGTCTCTCGGTGGTCCGTACAAAACGCGGTTTCTCCTAGACCCGTCGGCCAAGCGAGGCAACCCGTTCGCAAATCACGACAGGGTCCGACGCTCGCCCCGAAAGGCGGCGGGCGTCGCGTGACGCCTGTTCAAGATGCCCCTCAACCGCGTAATCTGCCAGCGATGATACTGCCCTTTGGGCGAGGAGACATCGAGGTCATGACCGACGTCGAAGACAAACTCAAACAGATTGAACGCCAGATCCTCTGGAATGCGTGCTGGACGATCCATCACGCCAATTACCTTCGTCCAAAAGCCGACGGCGACGTCAAAGTCGGCGGCCACCAGGCATCGACGGCCTCGATGGTGTCGATACTGACCGCGCTCTATTTCCACACGCTGCGGCCAGAGGACCGGGTGGCCGTCAAGCCGCACGCCTCGCCTGGCTTTCACGCTATGCAATACCTGATGGGCAACCAGACCCGCGAAAAGCTGGAAGCCTACCGGGGGTATCAGGGCGCGCAGTCCTATCCGTCGCGGACCAAGGACACCGACGACGTCGACTTCTCCACCGGTTCCGTCGGCCTTGGCGCCGCCATCACCGTCTTCGCCTCCATGGTCCAGGATTATCTGCAAGCGAAGTCCTGGGCTGATGTCCGCCCAACCGGCCGAATGATCGCCTTGGTCGGCGATGCTGAACTCGATGAAGGCAATGTCTATGAGTGCCTGCTGGAGGGTTGGAAGCACGACATACGGAACGTGTGGTGGGTGGTTGACTACAATCGGCAATCGCTCGACGGCGTGGTTCCTGAAGGCCTGTGGCAGCGCATCGAGTCGGTGTTCGAAACCTTTGGTTGGGACATCGTCCGGCTGAAGTACGGCGCGCTGCAAAGGGAGGCGTTTGCCGAGCCTGGCGGCGACAAGCTGCGGCAGTGGATCGACTCATGTCCCAACTCCCTGTTTTCCGCGCTGACCTTCCAGGGTGGGGGCGCTTGGCGCCAAAGGCTGATGGACGAGATCGGCGATCAGGGACCGGTTACCGCGCTGCTGGAAAAACGCGACGACGACGAACTGGCCGCACTGATGACCGATCTCGGCGGCCACTGCATCGAGACACTCGGCGACGCGTTTGACAGCGTCACCGGCGATCGACCGACCCTGTTCCTCGCCTATACGGTGAAAGGGTGGGGAACCCCCCTCGCCGGCCACAAGGACAATCACGCCGGTCTGATGACTCCGGCCCAGATGGACTCGTTCCGGGCGAAGATGGGTGTCGCCGAGGGGCACGAGTGGGACCGTCTCGCGACCGTGCCCGAAACGTCCCGCGGCGACCTCCAGGCCTTTCTCGACGACGTACCGTTCTTCAAGTCGGGCTCCCGTCGATATGCGGCCGATTCCGTCCCGGTCGGCGGCCCCATCTATCTCAATGACACCGAACTCTCGACCCAGGCTGGTTTCGGCAAGATTCTCGATGCGCTCGCCAAAACCGACACAGCGCTTCGGGACCGGATTGTGACGATGTCGCCCGACGTCACGGTTTCGACCAATCTCGGCCCGTGGGTCAACCGGCGCGGGCTCTTTGCGCGGCAGGAGTCGG
Organism: Bauldia sp.; assembly: GCF_965232525.1. Taxonomy (GTDB): domain Bacteria; phylum Pseudomonadota; class Alphaproteobacteria; order Rhizobiales; family Kaistiaceae; genus Bauldia. The sequence goes on from NZ_OZ246980.1 coordinate 3,305,361, forward strand.
CGGACACGTTCCGCGACGAGCGCGTTCCGTCCATGCAGAAATGGCATTTCTCGCCGAACGGGCAGCACATCGAACTCGGCATCTCCGAGATGAACCTGGCGCTGCTTCTCGGCGCCGCCGGCCTCAGCCACTCGCTCTTCGGTGAGCGGCTGCTTCCGGTCGGAACGCTCTACGATCCGTTCATCGCGCGATGCCTCGATGCGCTGAACTACGCTTGCTACATGGACAGCCGCTTCCTGATCGTCGGCACGCCTTCCGGTGTGACCCTCGCCCCGGAAGGCGGCGCTCATCAGTCGATCGGAACGCCGTTGGTGGGCATCAGTCAGGATGGCCTTGCGAGCTTCGAGCCTGCATTCCTTGATGAGCTTTCGGTGATCCTCGACTGGTCATTCGCCTATCTCCAGCGAGATGGCGAAGGTGAACCCGATCCGCGCACCTGGCTCCGCGATACGAAAGGCGGTTCAGTCTATCTCCGCCTCTCCACCCGCCCGCTCGAGCAGCCGAAACTCGGGCGGGATGCCGCGTTTTACCAAGGCGTTGTCGACGGCGCCTACTGGCTCCGCGAACCGGGACCGAACGCGGACATCGTGATCGCCTACCAGGGGTGCGTGGCGCCTGAGGCGATTGCCGCGGCTGGTCGCATCGGTGTCGATCGTCGCGACATCGGCGTTCTGGCGGTCATCTCCGCCGACCGGCTGAACGCCGGGTGGACCGCAGCGCGCGCCGCCCGCCGCAAGGGCCGCGAAACGGCGCGGAGCCATGTCGAGGCGCTCCTCGATCCGCTGCCGCAGCACTGCGTCGTGATCACCGTCACCGACGGACATCCCCTGACGCTCGGCTGGCTCGGCTCCGTCGCCGGCCATCGCGTAGCGCCGTTGGGCGTCGAGCATTTCGGCCAAACGGGGACGGTCGCCGATCTCTATCGCCACTTCGGTATCGATGCCGACACCATCGTCGAGGCCGCGGATCAGCTTTCGCCTGGGCGTCCGATCCGCCTCCGCGCTGTCTAGGCGGCGGCGGTCGCCATGGCCCTCGTGTCGATAAGGGAGCGCCCGTCACTGTCAAAAAGGTGAAGCGCATCCTCGTCGAACTTGAGCCCGACAGTCGAGGTCAGCTTGACCTGCGCTTGGCCCTTGATCTCGACGGTCAAAGGCTCGCCGGAGGTCAGGCCGAGGTAAACGAACGTCTCGCCACCAAGCTGCTCGGCGATCTGGACCTCACCCGTCGTCGCAGCTTCAGTGGCGTCCGTCAGCATGATCGCTTCCGGCCGCACACCAACCGTGACATCGCCGCTCGGCTGCCTGCCGTCGATCCGGCGGCGCAATGTTCCGCCGGTTTTCAGGGCGATCTCAGCGACGCCGGACTCGACGCCGGTGACAGCACCTTCGAGGAAATTCATGCGCGGACTGCCGATGAAGCCGGCAACGAACAGATTGGCCGGATGATTGTAGAGGTCGAGCGGCGTCCCGACTTGCTCGACCACGCCGGCGCGAAGGACCACGATCCGATCCGCCAGCGTCATCGCTTCGACCTGATCGTGCGTGACGAAGGTCATGGTCGTACCGAGACGGCGATGGAGCTTATTGATCTCCACCCGCATCTGCATGCGAAGCTCGGCGTCGAGATTGGACAGCGGCTCGTCAAACAGAAAGATCTTGGGTTCCCGGACGATCGCCCGGCCGATCGCGACGCGCTGGCGCTGGCCGCCGGACAACTGGCCCGGTCGCCGGTCCAGCAGTTCCTCGATCTGGAGGATTTCCGCCGCCTGGGCGACGCGTTCCTTGATCTCATGCTTCGGTGCACGCATCGTCTCCAGCCCGAAGGAGAGGTTTTTGCGGACTGACATATGCGGATAGAGGGCATAGGACTGGAACACCATGGCCAGTCCGCGCTTGACCGCAGGGACATCGTTGACCACCTCGCCGTCGATCAGAATTTCGCCAGCGGTTATGCCCTCGAGTCCGGCGATCATTCTGAGCAGGGTCGACTTGCCACATCCAGACGGGCCAACGAAGACGACGAACTCTCCATCGGCGATATCGAGATCGATGCCGTGGATGACTTCGACCGGGCCGAACCGCTTGAAGATCTGACGGAGTTCAAAGCTCGCCATCAGGCTTCCTCCTTCGCCGTTTCCGGAAGCCAACCCTCGTAGAGCGGGTGATCGCGATCGAGCGGAAGGGTGACGACCGCATCTGTGCGTGCTGAGTAATAGGCTGCCGTGGCAAGTTCCAGCGACGCCCGAGCGTCGGCGATCGAAACCGGCAAGGGACCGCCGTCCGTCAGCGCCGTGTGAAGCCTGAGAAACTGGCCGGCGTTTCGCTCGGGCAGGACGGGCACTTCGGCAACCGCAGCGTCGACCTCCGTCTGCCGCGCGGGATCGGCAGCGGTGAATGTCCAAGGCGTCGTGCCGGGATTGTAGGGGCTACGGTTGCTCTCGGCGGTCAAGCCGGCAAAACAGAAACGCAGCCGGGACATGTCCTCTTCCGCGCCAAGCGTCACCGACAGGGTAACCAGCGAACCGTCCTCCATTTCGAGCGCGATTGCCGCACAGTCCTCCGTCTCGATCGGGTTCACCCGCGTTGCCGCCCGCGCGAACACAGTCTTTGCCGGCCCAAGAACATAGGTCAGGATGTCGTGGCTATGGATGGCATGGGCAACCAGCGATCCACCAAGCTCTGTCGCCCACCGACCCCGCCAAGGGTTGTCGTAGTAAGCAGCGGTCCGACGCCAGTGGGTCTCGACCGTCGCGACGTAGGCCTGGCCGGCAAGACCACGATCCCGCAGATGTAGGAGTTGGCTGATCCCGTTACCGAATCGGTACTGAAAGATCGGGCAACACCGGCGGCCGGATTCGCGTTCGACCGCCGCCAGCTCGTCGGCCTCAGCCAGGGACCGTGTGAACGGTTTCTCGACAACCACGTGCTTGCCGGCGAGCAGGGCTTGCTTCGCCTGATCGAAATGCAGCGATGGCGGTGTACAGATGTCGATGATGTCCAGGTCACCGGCAAGCAGGTCGTCGAACCGCGACGTGGTTTGCGATATGCCGTGCTCGGCCGCGATCGTACCGGCCTTGGCGGCGTCAATGTCGCAAAGAACATCCACCGCAAACAGGTCGGGCAACGAATTGTAGGCCTCGATGTGGTTAACGCCGACGCCGGCGCCGACCACGGCGACCCGCAAGGGTTCACTCAATTTTTTGTTCCTCCACCGCACACTGCCGTGCGCCGTTGTTTCTCAAACATTCGCATCAACGCTTCAGCGCGCCGAGCGCAACACCACGGATGATCAGCCGCTGGAAGGCAAGGAACACCGCGAAGACCGGCAACAGCGACAGGGTCGACATGGCGAAGAGTTCGCCATAGAGGGACTGACCACCGCTGGCATCGACGAACGCGCGAAGCGCCAACGGCACCGTCCACGACCGCATATCGTTGAGGTAGATGAGCGGTCCGAGGAAATCATCATATGTCCAGATAAAGGAGAAGATCGCGGCGGTAGCGAGGACCGGCGTCGAAAGCGGCAGCATGATCCGCCAATAGATGCGCCACGGCCCGCATCCGTCCATCGTCGCCGCTTCGTCGATCTCCCGCGGGATTCCCCGGAAGAACTGCACCATCAGGAAGATGAAGAACGCGTCGACCGCCAGGAACTTTGGAACGATCAGCGGCAGGTAGGTGTTCACCCAGCCGAGATTCAGGAAGAGAATGTACTGGGGCACGAGGGTGACGTGGTACGGCAGCATGAGCGTACCGAGCATTAGCGCGAACCAGAACCACTTTAGCCTGAACTGTAGCCTCGCGAAGGCGTACGCGGTCAGAGAACAGGCGAGCAGGTTGCCGATAACCGAAAGCACGGCGATCAGGAATGAGTTCAGGTAGAACGTCGAAAAGCTGATCCGCAACGCATTCCACCCGTCGACATAGCTGTCGAGCTTCAACTCGGTCGGAAGCGCGCCGGGGTTGGTGAAGATCTGCGTTTCAGGCTTGAACGAACTACTGATCATCCACAGCAGCGGATAAACCATGCAGATCGAGGCCGCGATCAAAACGACATGGCGCGCGTAAGGCGACCAGCGGCTTTTGCGGTTGGAGGCGATCTCGCTCATCAGCGCCCCTCATCCTCGTAGTAGACCCAGTAGCGCGACGTGAGAAAGGCGATTGCGGTGAAGATGCCGATGATCACCAGCAGGATCCAGGCGAGCGCCGAGGCGTAGCCCATGCGGAAGTTGGCGAACGCCTCGAGATAGAGATAGAGCGTGTAGAACATCGTCGAGTCGACAGGCCCGCCGGTACCGCCGGAAACGATGTAGGCCTGGGTAAAAGCCTTGAAGGCCTCGATCGTCTGCAGGACCAGATTGAAAAACACCACCGGCGCCAGCAGCGGCAGGGTGATTTTGAAGAACTGACGGAGCGGTCTGGCGCCGTCCATCGACGCGGCTTCATAGAGGTCCTGAGGAATCTGTCGTAAGCCTGCGAGAAAAATGATCATTGGCGATCCGAACTGCCAGATCGCCAGGATGATCAGCGTCCATAGCGCATAGTCGGGATGCGTCACCCATGACGGCCCGACGAAGCCGGTCGTCACGAACAACAGCTGGTTGATCAGCCCCTCGGCGCCGAACAATTGCCGCCAGAGCACCGCGATGGCGACCGAGGCTCCGAGCAACGACGGCAGATAGAAGATCGCCCGGTAGACAGCGACACCGCGCACCGCCCGGTCGAGGACCATGGCGAGGATGAGCGCGACCGCCAGCTTCAAGGGCACCGACCACAACACATACCGAAACGTCACCGACAGCGCGTTGTGAAGCCGCGTATCGTTGAACAGCGCGAACTCAAAATTGTTCAACCCCGACCAGCGTGGCGGCGTCAGTAGGTCGTAGTCCGTGAAAGAGAGGTAGAGCGACGCGATCGTCGGCCCAAGGGTGAGTCCCAGAAACCCAATGAGCCAGGGGGCCAGAAACAGATAGCCCGCGCCGTCAGCGCGCCAGACGCGCGCCAATCGATCACGAAGACTGGGCGCCGCTGCTGAGCGGCGCCCGTCTGCCGTTGCGAAGGCCGTGGTGGCCACGCCCGTTCTGCTCCTCGCGTTACGACCGCTCTAGGGTGGTCTTTGCGAACTCGTAGAAGTCAGCCGAACCATCCTCGACCGACTTCTGGCCAAAAGCGATAGCCTGCCACGCCGGTTCGATAGCACGGTCGATCTCGCCGGCACCCTTCGGCGGCGGTGGCGGCAGCGGACTGACGTGGCCACCGACGACGTTCAGGTAGTCGATGATCTTCCGCTCCGTCTCGGTGAGACCGGCGGAGATACGATCCCGAATACTGGCGTCGCCGGTTACGCCACGCTCAATGAGCAGTACGTCATTGGCTTCCGGGCTGGTGATGAAGAAGTTGAGCAACTCGGCCGCCGCCGATTTGTCTGGCGACGTTGCCGCCATCGATAGAAGCATCGACGGCTTCATGTACTGGCCAGGCTGTCCGCCGGGCTGGTTGGGGATCATGGTGATCCCGATCTCGTCCTCCATGAGGTTTTGCGCCGCCACCAGTTGGTTCGAATGCAGGAAGTCGAACAGCGTCCGGCGATTGATGAGCATCATCTCATCCATCTTGCCGGTATCGAGCGCCTGGACATCGGCCGGCGGCGTCAAGCCGGCCACCTGCAGATCCATCCAGAACTGCCAGAAGTCCTGCAGGTCCTGCTGGTCGAAGGCGAGTTCGCCGTCCGCCGTATACAGCCCCTTGCCGCGCTGGCGCGTCCAAGTCTCCAACATGTTCTCTTGGCCGCCCATGTTCGAGACAAAGAACATGCCGTCGGGTAGCCTGTCCTTCACTTCATTGCCAAGGGCGATGAAGTCCTCTGTCGTCCAAGCCGTCGGATCAGGCAGGTCGATGCCCAGCTCGTCGACAACGGTCTGGTTGTAGACGTGGCTCATGGAATTGGCACCCATCGAGATGCCGTAGACCTGGTCGTCGACCTTACCGGAATCGAGCTGGTTCTGATCGAAGTCCGCGAGTTCCAGTTCACCGCCGATGAAGCCGTCCAGGGGCTCGAGTTGGCCGCGGCGGGCGTATTCGAAGATATAGCGGTAATCCATCTGGATCACGTCGGGCAGGTTCTGCCCGGCCGCCTGCGTCGCGAGTTTGGTCCAGTAGTCGCCCCAGGAGTAGGTCTCGGGATCGACCGACGTGTCGGCATTCATCTGCTGGTACAAGTCGACGACCGCGTAGGTCCGTTTGTCGCGCTCCGGGTTGCCCCACCATATCAACCGAACGCGTTCTTCGGCTCGTGCGAGACCCGCACTCGATGCCAGAACGGCTAGTGATGCGCCAGAGGCAACAAGCCCGCCGAATTGGCGCCGCGTCAGACGATTGGACATCTCATTCCTCCCATTTGTTTTTTGGTTTTCCGGCATTCGCAATCGCGAGCCGCTTAATGAAAAGTAACTCGGTAGTTATTTCCTTGACAAGGGGCTACCTCCGCCTGCTGCCGTTGCGGCCCAAAGGCCACGTGGCGCTCTTGGCAGGATATCAGGCTCTCATCGGTCGACGAAATCGAAAATGGGCCGCCGTGGTCTGTGGAAGCAAGCGGCTTCGCAGAACCGTCAAGACGGCGATAAGACCAACCCGCCGTCAACGCACAGAACCTGGCCGCTGATGAATTTGCTCCGTGGCCCGGCAAGAAAAGCCACCGCCTCGGCGATCTCATCGGGTTCCGCATAGCGATCAAGTGACGCTTGGGTTGAATCCATCTTGCGCGGATCAACCGTCCGCGTCGCTTCGAACCGGGCCGTCTTTGTCGGTCCCGGGCTGACCGTGTTCACGCGAACACCCATCGGTTGAAGCTGCTTGGCGAGGCAGCGCGAATAGTGCGCCACCGCGGCCTTCAGGATCGCGTAGATCGGGCCATCCGCCACGCCGAAATGACCGGCCACCGAGCCGAGATTGACGACCACGCCCGAACCTCGATCCCGCATCGGGGCGACAAACGTCTTGCAGACGATGATCGTTCCGACGAGGTTGTTGTTGACCAGCGCCTGCACGTCCTCCAGCGGGATGTCGAGCGCATCGTTCGGCTTCGGCTTGCCGCCCGCTGCACCGATGTCGCCACCGGCGCTGTTGACCAGGATGTCGACAGGACCGAGGTTGGCCTCGATATCCTCGCGCATCTTGCCGACGGCCTCGGCGTCGCCGATGTTCCCGGTCACAGCCGTCACCCGAACGCCATGCGTCTCGATCCCGCGTGCGACCTCACCGAGATCGGCAGCCTCGCCGTATTTCGACGGCGCAGTCCAGTCCAGGTCGTGAATTGCGACGTCGGCGCCGAGTTCCGCCAACCGCTCCGCCATCGTCCGCCCAAGGCCGCGCCCCGACCCGGTGACGAATGCGATCTTGCCGCTGAGTTCCTTGGTCACGACCGACCTCCCAACATGATGCCTTGTTCCTTCAGGTACTTCGCGCTGCGGCGAACCTGATCGAGTTCGTAGTCGACCAATGCCGGCCCCTCTTCTTCCCGCTCCCACAACGTTCGATGGTCGACGTCACTGGGCAGTCGGTTGTGTCTCGCAGCAGCGAAACAGGCGGCAAGATCGGCACCGGTAATCGGCGGATAGCCATGCCACCAGCCGGGCGTCAGGAGGCGGATGTGCCGTGCGTCCAATGCGGCGATCTCGATCGAGGCGGTGAGCGCGTCGTGATGCTCGTCGAGAATCTTGACAATCTCGTCCCCCGGCACCGCGCCGTCACCAAAAGCGCAGCGAACGAGCCGATAGCCCTCATCAGTGAACTGGACGGTGTAGTCTTTCAGATGAACGTGCCGGACCCGCGGGGCGATCCGGTGGGTGAACGGGATCGGTGCTTCGGCCACCGGAAACGAGTTGCCGGTGTCGTAGCAGATGCCGACATTGGGTCCCGCCTCTTCGCAGAAATCGAGGAGCTCCTCACTGCCAAAGTCCTGGTGGTTTTCGATGGCGAGCCATACGTCAGCGTCCCTCGCCATCTTGGCGTAATCGCGAAGTCCGTTTCGCGTATCCTCCACCATTTTCGGCCAGTGATCGCCCAACTCGCCGCGATCGCCACACAGAAGACCGGTTAGCGCCAAGCGAATTGTCTTTGCCCCAAGGGCGACCGCCCCTCGGATGGCCGCCCCAGGCGGCTCATGAACCAGGCCCGAGCCAATCACCGGAACGAGATCAAGGTCCGCCAAGCGGCCCCGCAGCGCGTCGAGTTCCTCGTCAGACAAGTTCGAAAGCCAGATATTTGGCAGTTCGATACTCTGGGCCCCGATGTCGACGGCGATGTGGATGAACCCTTCCAAGCCGACGCCGTCTGGGTTCGCGCGCGAGGTCCCATGCCCCTGAATTCCGACCGTATAGGTCAAGCCGAAGGGATTGAGTCCGACCAGTAACATGCACGTCTCCGTTTGAGGTGATCAGCGCAAACCAGCGTCGACGATGATGCACTGTTTGGTGATCATGCGGCTGTCGTCAGCCGCGAGGAAAAGGGCGGTGCGAGCGAGTTCATCCGGAAGCAAGCGCCGTCGGATCGATTGCCGGTTGGCGGTCTCGTCGGCTTGCTCCTCAGTGTACCACAGCCGCAACTGACGCTCGGTCACGACCGCGCCGGGGGCGATGGCGTTGACGCGGATGTTGTCAGCGCCGAACTCTCGGGCGAGGCTGTTAGTCAGGCCGACGATGCCCGCTTTCGCGGTCGCGTAAGCGACAAACGGCACGCCACCCGCCATCCACGCGATCGATGAGAAATTGACGATCGAACCGCCGCCACGCTCACGCATCTGATGTCGCACTGCCTGCGCGGCGAAGAACTGATGGCGGAGGTTCACCGCCATCGCGTCGTCCCAATACTCGGGTGTCACCGAGTCCACGTCGTGCCGGTCGTCACGGGCCGCGTTGTTGATGAGAACGTCGATGGGACCGACATCGGACCGCACCTGCTCGATCGCGCCGCGCAGCGCCTCGATGTTCGTCACATCGCAAGGAAGAAAAGCCGGCCTGTGTTGTGCCTCTGATAGCCGCTCGACGAGAGCCTCAGAGATATCAGTTAGGATGTCGACGAAGGCGACGCGCGCGCCCTGTCTGGCGAAAGCTTCGACGGTGGCGGCGCCAATGCCCGAGCCGCCGCCTGTGACGAACACGACGCAGCCGTCGAGGCTCGGATAGTGCGCCGGTCTTATGGGCGGAGCGTCACTCAAACGAGCTGTTCCGTCTCAGCATCGAATAAGCTGATCTTGGCCATATCGACCGCGAGCCGAGCAATCTGACCTTCCCGCGGCGCGGCGTCAGGCTGGAACCGCGCGGTCACCTCCTGGTCACCGACACGCAGCGTTGCCATTGTTTCCGCACCAGTCGGCTCGACGACTTCGACCTCGGCGCTGAGTTCGCCGACAACCCGGTCCTCATCGCCGCGGTGGAGCGCAAAGTGCTCCGGTCGCACGCCAAACATCACCTTCTGCCCCGGCCGGAGGTCGGCGTGCTGGTCGCCAACGATCGGCAGCTTGGCCGTTTCGCCGTTGTTGGTGAAAGCGACGACCGGCTTTCCGGCGTCGACGGCGATCTCGGACGGGAGAAAGTTCATCGACGGCGATCCCATGAAGCCGGCAACGAACATGTTGACCGGACGATTGTAGATCGTCTCCGGTTCGTCGAACTGCTGAACCTCACCACGGTCCATGACGGCGATGCGCGACGCCAGCGTCATCGCCTCGATCTGGTCGTGGGTCACATACACGGTGGTCTTGCCAACTCGATGATGGAGTTTTTTGATTTCGGTCCGCATATCGACGCGGAGTTTCGCATCGAGATTCGAAAGCGGTTCGTCGAAAAGGAAGAGCAAGGGATCACGGACAAGCGCACGACCCATGGCAACACGCTGCCGCTGTCCGCCGGAGAGCTGGCCCGGTTTGCGCCTCATCAGCGCACCGATCTGAAGCAGCGCGGATACCCGTTCAATCGCCTCCTTCTGCTCAGCCTTCGGAATACCGCGGCTCTCCATCCCGAACCGCATGTTTTCTTCCACGGTCATCGTCGGATAGAGCGCGTAGGACTGGAACACCATCGCAATGTCCCGGTCTTTCGGCGCTACTGAATTGACCAGGCGATCACCAATCCGAATCTCACCTGAGGTGACACTTTCAAGGCCGGCGATCATCGCAAGGAGCGTCGATTTCCCGCAGCCCGAAGGACCGACAAGCGCAATGAACTCGCCGGACTGCGCTTCGAGGTCGATGCCCTTGAGAACCTCGACCGAACCAAAGCTCTTGTGAAGGTCGCTGATGGTCAACGACGCCATGGTCGCCTCATTTGATTGCTCCCTGCGTCAGACCGCGGACGAAGTATTTGCCACCGAAAAAGTAGACCAGCAACGGCGGAAGAGCGCCGATCAGCACCGCCGCACTCATCACGTCATAGGCGGTGGCTACCTGGGCGCCCGAGGTCAGGGCAACCAGCGCCGCCGTGATCGGCTGCTGCGAACCGGAGGTGAACACCACGCCGAAGAGGTACTCGTTCCAAATCCCGGTGAACTGCCAGATCACCGTTACGATGAGGATCGGCGGCGACAGGGGCAGGATGATTTTTCGGAAGATACGCCAGAACCCGGCGCCGTCGATCCGCGCCGCTTTGATCAGGTCATCCGGAATGGCGACGTAGTAGTTTCGGCAGAACAATGTGGTGAAACTGATCCCCTGCACACAGTGGACAAGGATCAGCGCCCCGATTGTGTTGGAGAGTCCGATATTGCCCAGGATGAACGCCCACGGCATGAGCGAAATCTGGCCGGGCATAAACACCCCGAGAAGCATGCATGTGAACAGCACCTCCGACCCACGGAAGCGCCACTTGCTGAGGATGTAACCGTTGATCGCCCCGATCGCTGTCGAAATGATCGTGGCCGGGATCGTCATCAGGAGGGAGTTGTAGAAGTAGCGCTGCATTCCCTCGCACGCGCCACCGATGCAGTATCCCGACCATGCCTCTGGCCAGGCGCTCAGGCGCAGACTCTCAGGCAGCGCGATGAGGCCGTTTCGCGCAATCTCCGGCTGATCTCTGAATGAATTCAGCACGACCACGACCAGCGGCAACACGTAGATCACGGCGAACCCAAACAGCAGTCCGTAGATGATCACACGATTGACGAACCGCCGCCGGCTAGCCACCGCGGCTTCGGGATCGTCGGCTGCCTGGATCGCGATGTCAGCCATGGCTCGCCATCCGCCGTCGACGCCAGACCATCCATAGCGAATAGGGAACCAGCACGACCGCAACCGCTGACAGCATCATGATGGCGGCTGCGGCGCCCTCACCGATTTTGCCGCGCTGGAACATCATGTCGTACACGTAAATGGCCGGAAACGTCGTCGCGATCCCGGGGCCTCCGCGGGTCAGCGCGACGACCAGATCAAAGGTCTTGATCGCGAACTGAATCTGCACCACGGCCACGGCCAGAAAGATCGGCGCGATCGTCGGCAGAATCACACGCCGGTAAGTGCGGAAGGCGGAAGCGCCATCGATCTGCGCCGCCTTGATGATGTCCCCGTCGATCGAGCGGAGGCCGGCAAGGAACAGCGCCATGGCGAAACCGGAGGCTTGCCAGATACCTGTGATGATGATTGCCCATATGGCCGTGTCACGGTCCGTGGTGAAGGCGAAACTGAAGTCCGTCCAGCCGAAGGATCGTACCAGTGCTTCGACGCCGACGGCGGGGTTGTAGAGCCAGCTCCAGACCGTGCCGGTGACAATGAACGAGACCGCCAGGGGGTAGAGGAAGAAGGTCCGCCAAACCGCCTCGGCCCGTATTTTCTGATCGATGAGGATCGCCAGCATGAGGCCAACCGCCATCGATCCAAGAATGTAAAGCCCGGAAAATAGGAAGAGATTGGTGTAAGCGACGTTCCAGCGGCGGTTCGCCCACAGGGCCTCGTAGTTGTCCAGACCGACAAAGCCGTATGTCGGCAGGAGCGTCGAGTTGCTCAGCGAGATGTAGAGCGTCCAGACCGTAAACACGAACACATAGACGAACGAGGCCACCAGCGATGGCGCCAGCACGACGAACGGAACGGCGGCAACCAGCCGTTCGCGCCATGAGCGTGTTGTCACCATAGATATCGATCTGGACATGAGAGTTCCCCCCGGCGATCCGGAGAGGGACGGGCCTTGACGCCCCGTCCCTCTCCGACCGGAGTCTTACATCTCGGCTTCGACCGCGTCAGCGATGCGATTGGCTGCTTCTTCCGGAGCCATCTCCGGAGTCGCCACAAACTCGGTGACGTTATCCATGATGGCACCGCGAACGGCCTGCGGAACAGTCATGTTATGCGCCATGGAACGGACGAGAGTCCCCTCCTCGATCGAACCCTTCAACTCTGCCTGGGCGAGTTCCTGGCATGGGTTGAAACCGCTCGACAGATCGACGTCGAGACGCGCCGGGATCGAGCCCTTCGACTTGTTGAAGACCGTCTGGAACTCCGGCGACAGGATCGTCGAGGCAAGTAGCTTCTGGCCTTCCTGGTAATCAGGATCGTTCTGCTGGAAAAAGACCACCGAATCCGAATTGAGGATGAAGCCGGCGCCATCCCAGTCGGTCGGGGCCTGCGCGCAGATGTAGTCGCTGCCCTGCTCGAAGCCGGAGGCCGCGAAGTTGCCGATGGTCCAGTCCCCCATGATGTAGAACGCAGCATCGCCGTTGCCGACCTGCACCGGCATGTTGTCCCAGTCGCGACCGAAGATACCCGGGTCCATGTACTCACTGGTCATCTTCTGGAACTGCTCCAGGGCTGCGATCATGCCGTCGGAGCGGATCGCGTCCGGATCACCTTCGACGAAGGCGCTGCGATAGAGATCAAGATCCATACCGTAAACGACGACCTCGAAAAGGGTCGAATCCGTCCAGTCTGCGGAGGAATGCGACAGACAAATCTTGCCGATCGCGACCACCTTGTCACACGCGGCGTTCAGCTCCGCCCAGGTTTCCGGCAGCTTCTCGACACCGGCCTCTTCCATCACGCTGGGCGACGCCCATAGCCAGTTGATGCGATGGATGTTCATAGGTGCCGCGACCCAGGAGCCCGCGGGCTTCATGACCGGAAGGAGCTCCGGAGCGACGACCTCGTCCCATCCCTCGGACGCAGCAAGTTCGTCCAGATTGGATGTCATGCCGGTCGCATTCCACTCGGCGATCTCAGGTCCTTTGAGCTGGACGGCGGCCGGCGCATTGCCCCCGATCACATCCGAGCGCAACTTGGCGAGAGTATTGGCTGTATGGCCGGAAATCGCGGTTTGCTCCCAGCTTCCGCCAGCCTCTTCGAACATCTCCCCAAGTATCGCGATCGACGCGGCATCCGATCCTGTGGCCCACTGGTGGAGCATCAGGGTCTTCGGCTCGGCATTCGCGGCGCTGCCGAGCGCCAGTGATATGCCGGTCGCAGCGACCGCAGTGAATCCAAGTTTGGTCATATTTTCCTCCCGATAGGACAAAGCCCGGTACTCTCGTTGCGGGCAATCAAAGCTAAGCTATCGCCAAGCTACTCACTGACTGTTCCGATGATTTCGGCGCAAACCCTCCTGTCGCTTCAAAGTTGAAGAAATGCTGGATCGCTAGAGTGGCCGCACCGCGCGGCCAACTGGTTTCAGGCAAGTCGATCGCCAAAGCTGGCGGACCAGAATAGCAAACCTCGGCAAGGACCCCGCGCAGCGGCCCAAACAAATGGTCGCCAAAGCGCACACCTTCCCCGCCGAACACGATGATCTCAGGATCGACGACGTTGACAAGCGCTGCAACGTGACGGCCCAGTCTGATCCCCGACTCACGTAAGATCTCGCGAGCTGTCGGATCGCCGGCGTCAGCGGCCGCGTTCAGGTCTTCGGGGCCCTTGCCCGCCGCAGACGGTTCGCGTTGCACCCAGGTTCGAATGAGTCCCGGATCGGAGCAATAAGTCTCCATGCAACCATCCCGGCCGCATTCGCAAATCCGGCCAGCACGATCGAAGCTGTGACCGAATTCGCCGGCCGCCCCGCCAGTACCGCGATAGAGTCTGCCGTCAACTATCAGGCCGGCACCAACTCCAAGGCCGAGCGCGATCGCCGCGATGTTCCGTTTTCCGCGGCCGTGACCAAACAAATGCTGCGAGACAGCAAACGCATTGGTGTCGTTGTCGATCCATACCGGCACTGACACCAGATTGGCAAACAGGGCGGCGATCGGCACGTCGCGCCAGCCAAAGCGCTGAACCTGCCGGCAAATACCGGCCTCAGCGTCGACCTGCCCCGAAAGCGCGACGCCTACACCAATCAGCGCATCGCGGCTGACGCCGGCCGACTCAAGAAGTCGCTCGGAGGCCTCCGCACACGCGACCACGACGGTCTCCGGATCATGCGCGGTCAGTGGTACCTCAACCTCGGCCAGTACGCGCGTGGCAAGATTGGTGACGACGCCAATCACGTGTCCAACGGTGACTTTCAGGCCGACCGAGAACCTTGAACCATAGTCGATGTCCAATGGGATCGGGCGGCGTCCGGAGGATCCGGGCAACGCATCGCACTCGGTCAGCAGCCCCTCATTGATCAGGTCGGCGGTGACCAGAGTGATGGCCGCCGGGCTCAAACCAACAGCCGCAGCAATAGCTGCCCGACTCATCGGACCGTCTCGCCGCAGCTGATCCAGGATTAGGCGGCGATTAAGTGCGCGCGCTGTGCTTTGATTGCCCCTGAGAGCCATCACCCGTTCCTTAATTCACTTTGTAAATTAACAGGAATTCTGGAAATCGGAAGCCCCTTTTGTGCTTGCCGACAAGCGCAACAGGTCTCGGCGCTCGGATCGGGTGCGTGCGCATGTCCCTCGGCGCCGCGCACTTCACCGCTCTTTGCGATAAGCTGCCCAGGGCATCTGGGTCGCGAACTTCCCGCCAGAAATGTCGATCATCGCGCCAGTGATGTAGCTGGCGAGATCCGAGGCGAGAAAGCAAACGAGGTTGGCGATATCGACGGGATCGCCCCACTGCCTCAGCGACAGTGTATCCAGCAATGCTTCCTGCCGCGCGGGATCGGCATCGGCGAAGCGGTTCATGTCGGTCGGGATCATACCCGGCGCGAAGCAGTTGACGGTGATGTTCGACGGTCCGAGTTCTCCGGCGAGAACCCTCGTCAGCGAAGCGACGCCCGCCTTGCTCGATGCGTAGGCGGCGGCGCCCAGCGAAGGGATGATCGCAGCAAACGAAGCCGCGTTGATGATCCGTCCCCAACGTTGTCGCTTCATCACCGGCGTGACCGCCTGACACATCAGGAATGTGCCCTTGAGATTCACGTCGAGATTTCGATCCCAATCATCCTCGGCAAGCGCCTCCACAGGACCACCGCCCGCCACGCCTGCGTTGTTGACGAGGATGTCGATCCGGTCGAACCGCTCGACCGCAGCATCGGCCACCGCTTGACATTGCGTCTTGTCGCGCACGTCACACAACAGATGCGCACCCGGCCACCCGTTCTGCTCCCACTCGGCACCGGCGTCCTCCAACAGATCATCGCGAATGTCGGTGCCGACCACGATGGCGCCTTCATCAGCGAGAGTCCTGGCAATCGTTCGCCCCACGCCGCGGCCGGCACCGGTGACGATTGCGACTTTGCCTTTGAGGTCGATGAGCATTCGGTTGATCTCCGGAGTTGCGGAAGAGGTGTCACGACGCCTGAGGCGCATCGCGCCGGATGGGTCTACAAGTTGCGTCCGGCGGAGCCAACAAGATCAGGTCGCGCTCACCGGCGCGGGGGCGAGGTCGCGGAAAAACTCACACGAAAGTGTCATGTATGTTGACAAACGTCGCATTACTTTGCCGTCGACCAACACGGGGACTGATCATGAAAAAGATACTTGTCACAGCCGTTGTCGCCGGATTGATCGGCTTCGCCGCCGGCAATGCGTTCTTCTACCTCGCGTCACCCTTATGGATCGATCGGGAAGTGAACGAGACGCTTCCGGCTGAGCTGATGGTTTCGACTCTGGCGACCGGCCAATTCACCGATGCCGATTCGTTCCACCAGGGCTCCGGCACGGCGACAGTCGTCGAGACCGCCGGCGGTGCGGGAATCGTCCGATTGACCGATTTCGAGGTGACCAACGGCCCTGATCTGGAGGTCTGGTTAGTCAAGAACGGCGACATCACATCGTCGTCCGACGTGACCGACAGCGAGTGGGTGTCGCTCGGGCAGTTGAAAGGCAATATCGGCGACCAGAACTACATCGTGCCCGAAGGAACCGATCTTTCTGAGTTCGGCTCGGTGGTCATCTGGTGCGAGCAGTTCAGCGTCCTCTTTTCAGCAGCGACGTTGGTCACCGAGAGCTGATGGCTCCGACCCCGCCCTGACGCTCAGCCGCGACCTTCGTCGTAAGGCGCAGAGTGAAACGCGATCTCTAGTTCCAGCGTCTTGCGGAAGACCCCGATCAACCGATCCCGCCCTTCCGCTGACGCTCGTCTGCCGGTCGTGTCGGCCTCGGCCCGAAGCCACTCCACCTGGGCAGCGAACGCCGGTTCGGTGTGGAGCGCGACCCAGGCTCGAAGGTCGGGGTCGCTGATTGTTCCCGACGCCGGGCGAGCGCACCAGGTCACGTACATCCATTCGGCGGCAAGCATCGACACCACAATATCGTCGTAGGCGCCGTCCTCGGCAAACGCCAGCATTCCATCACGAAAGGCAACGACAGCGTCCGGGAACGGCTGGTAGGAGCCAGGCCTCACGTCGAGCGAAGCAAACCGTTCTTCGAAGTAGGGTATCTGCTCTCGCGCGAGCGCGTCGACGACCCCCGCGAGCCATAGCCTCTGCGGCAAACCGGGCGCCTTAGCCAGAGCCAACGCAAAGATCGCCATCGCGGTTTCAACGAACGCACCTTCGTAGACAAGGTAGCGCTTGAACACACCGGGCGGCAGCCGATCGGCAAGAACGTCCGCGACGAAGCGATGTTGCTGCATCGCGTCCCATACATCCCGGTTCTCGAGGCGCAACGTTTCGGAAAATCGCTCGTCGGACGACCTGCTCATCGTCCCGACACCGGTCTCGCCGCGTCCACGAACGCCCGGACCCGGGCGGCCTCAACCGGATTCCACCAGACGCCGTCCTGCTTGAGCGAACTGGCGACGATGACGCCATCAACCCGTTCGAGAATTGCCGCGACGTTGTCGGGCGTGACGCCGCTGCCCACCATGACCGGAAGGTCGGTCGCCGATCGGATCGTCTCGATTTCGTCCATCGTGGCTGAGTCGCCCGTCCTCTGCCCCGTGGCGATCACCGCATCGGCGTCGAAGAACTCCACGTCGCGGACGAGCTCCGGTATCGACCGGTCCCCAACGATGGCATGAGCGCCGTGCTTCACATGAGCGTCGGCAAAAACTGCTACGTCGCGCGCGCCAATCATCGCCCTGTAGCGAAGAGCCCGCGCGGCTTCTCCTTCGACGATCCCTTCGTTGGCAACGTAGGCGTTGGCCCACTGGTTGACCCTGACGAACTGCGCGCCGGCGGCCTTGGCGACCGCAAGGGCCGGCAACGCTGCATTGGCGAGGACGTTGATGCCGATGGGAACCGAAAACGTTGTGCGAAGCCGGTCAGCGATCACTGCGAGCGATGCTGTTGTTTCGTGGCCTATCTCGTCCGGCTTGAGAAACGGGATGTCGCCGTGATTCTCGATCATCAACCCATCAAAACCACCATCCAGTAGTTCTCGTGCGTCCTCAGACGCTCTTTCACTGATTTCATCGATCGATTGAGATGTATATCTTGGCGATCCGGGAAGGGGTGGGCAATGAATCATTCCGATCAATACTTTTGACTTGGCAAATATATTTGCTATTGCATTCCCTCTGTCCTGTGATATTCGTATTGTCATCATACGTTCCTGGAGATTTGCTTCGTGCGGGTCCTTGTTATCGGCAACGCAGCGGTCGACGAAACGCTTGCCCTGGCGGACTGGCCGGCTCCCGGCGTTAGCGTGCTGGCTAGCCCCGGCGGCCACGATCTCGGCGGCAAAGGCGCCAACCAGGCAGCGATGCTGGCCCGCTGCGGCGTCCGCGTCGATTTGGTGACGGCGATCGGCAGTGACGATGCGGCAACTCGGATCCGCGAGTGCTTGGCGGTGGATGGGATTGCAACACCGCAGCTACGGCTGTGCGAGGGCCCGTCCGATCGCTCGGTGATTCTCGTCAGTCGCGACGGCGAGAACGCCATCGTAACGACGACCGATTGCGCGGATCGGATCGACCCCGGCGACGTCGATCGTGCGCTCACAGCCGACCACCATGCCCTGCTCGTGCAGGGCAATCTTTCGGAACGCGTCACTGAGCATGCACTTCGCAAGGCGAAGGCAAGGGGGCTGAAGACCGCGTTCAATCCCTCGCCCGTCCGCGCCAGTTTCTCCGGGCTGCTCCCGTTGGTCGACCTTCTTGTCGTGAATGCCCATGAGGCCCATGCCCTGTCCGGCGTCGCTGGCTCTCCTGACGCCGCCAGGGCACTGCTTGCGCGCGGCGCCAAAACGGCCGTGATCACGCTTGGGGCCGAAGGAGCCCTAAGCCACACGGAGGAGGGCGTCATCGATGTCCCGGCAAAGGCGGTCACGGTCCGCGACACCGCGGGCGCGGGCGACACCTTCGCCGGCGTTCTGGTGGCCGGCTGGCTGGAGCGCAGCAGGGTGACGGCCTCGGAACTCGAGCGCGCGACCTCGGCCGCCGCAATCACCGTTGGACGCCCGGGGACCCGATCGTCCTTCCCAACGCGCGACGAGTTGCGCGCCCTCGGCAGACCGTCTTCGGGCCCCCGGAGCACTCCGGATGGTAGGCCCGGCGCTCCGCCGGGCGAAGGCAAAAAGATGATCGATTCAGGGCCGCCGGCCAAGTTAGCCCCCTAACCCGCCGCCCATCCAAACACGTTGCGCCACAGCCGGGCATATCCTGGCCACTCGACGAAGCTCTGGGGCAACCAGTGTGGACCGATGTCCGACGTCCAGACCACGGATCGACCGGTCCCGTACGGGCCCGCCACTAGCAGAGGCGAGCCACCCTCCTCCATCGGCAGCCGTGCCAGAACTTCGATGCCCTCCCGATCCCGCACCTCCACCTCATTGGCGCCCAGAAGAGCCGGCCAGTCATCGCCAAGTCCGGCCAGAATCGGGTGGTCGGCCGGTCCCGTGACGTCCGCCGAGAAGCCTTCCGGAACCTCGATCCGGTCGTCATAGGGAAGACAGGTCACAGGCAGCGCGTCCTCAACCGGCGTCCGGCGCCAGCGGGCCCGTCCGTCGATGCCCTGGAACGACAGATAGCCGCCGATCATGACCAACCCGCCGCCAGCCTCCGTCCACGCCCTGATCAGCTTCAAGCGATTCGGGACCGTTTTGCCTGAAAGCCAAACGTCGGGATGAAGGAGCAGCGAGTTGGCTCCGATGTCGGACAGGACGACCACATCGTAAGTGTCAAGCTCCTCGAAGGTCATCGGAAAGCCCGTCACTGCCTCGTGGGCCGGCATATACCGAAGGTCGAACGGGCTGCCCTTCAACGCCTCGACCAGCGGTTCAGCGCCAAGATGAAAAGTCACACTGCCGAACTGATCGAAGCCCTTATAGTGCGTCGCTGCGCTCATCCAGCTTTCGCCGACCAGCAAGACACGCGTCATTCAGTCGCCTCCATCGCCTTGGGGATTTGAGTCAAAGACCGACCGGGGATTATCAACCATCAATCGATGGATCTGCGCATCCGTGAGTCCGTGCCGGGCGAGCCGCGGCAGGAAATGGCGAAGAATGTAGGCGTAACCGAAGCCGCCGTGTCGCGTCAGCATCATCTTCAGAAAGACGTCCTGCGACAGCAGCAGCCGGTCAAGATATCCCTTTTCGACCAGCCGGACGATGGCCCGCGCGTTGTCGTCATCCGACGGGCATTGCACTCCCTGGTCGGCGTACCAGTAATCCATGCCGATCATGTCGTATTCCAGGAACGCTCCCCGCTCGGCCAGGCTGTCCTGATATCCCGAGTCGTGACCGGAAGGGTTCATGTGGCACAGGACGGTATGCCGAAGGTTTGCGCCTTCCTCCTCGACGATGTCGAGCACCTGGTGAGCGTGCCGGAACCAGCCCGGCAAATGGACCATCAACGGCAACCCAGTGCGGACCTGAGCGCGCGCTGCGCCTCTCAACGATACGGTTTCGGCACTGGTGAATTCACCAGAGACGCCGATCTCGCCGATCAGGCCGATCCGGACCCCGGTGTCGCCTACGCCATCCCGCGCTTCTGTAACGATTTCGTCGGCGATCGTATCGGGTGACATCGAGGCGACATCGACGGGATGCGAACTCTCCAGGTAGTAGCCGGCCCCCATGACGAGGTTGAGCCCCGTTGCCCGTGCAATGCGGACCAGTGCTTCGGGATTGCGCCCGATGCCGCGGCACGTGGGATCGACCACCGAGCGCCCGCCAAGCGACACGAACGGCGCCAGTTCCGCGATCGTCGCCGCTTCGTCGTCAAGACTGCAGTTGTCGAGATTGACGAACGGGTCCATCCGAAGCTCGCCAAGAATCTCAATGCTCACCGCCCCGTCGGCAAGGTAGCGGCGGCTCTCTTCTGACGGCTCGTTCCACCAGCACCGGCAGTCGTTCAGAAGGTGCTCATGCATCAGCGTTACGCCCAGATCGGCCGACGGGATCGGACCGGTGACCGTCATGACCTGGCCGGAGCCGACATGGGCTGGAGATCGCTCGCTCATGCCCCACCTCTGACGCTGGGGCGGCGCGTTGTTGAAAGCCGGCTGAAGATACGGGTGTTGAGCCAGATCGCCAGGAGGATGATCGCGCCTGTGACGATCTGGGTGAAAAACGGCGAGACGTGCGCCAGGATCAGGCCGTTGCCGATAACCGCAATGGTCAGGGCGCCAAGCACGGTGCCGATCATCGTCCCGCGTCCGCCCATCAGCGATGTCCCACCAAGCACGACCGCGGCAATCACCTCCAGCTCGAAACCGACGGCCGCGTTTGACGAACCGGAGCCGAGACGGGCAGCGACAATCAGACCGGCGAGCGCGGCGGCAAGTCCGGACAGGACAAACACCGAGGCGGCGACCCGTTTGGAGGGCATGCCAACCCGACGCGCTGCTTCCGCATTCGAACCGATGGCAATGACCTGACGTCCGTATCGCGTCCAGTCGAGAACCACGAACCCGACGATGGCGACCAGAACCGCGATCAGCGCCGGGATCGGGATGCCGAGCAGCGACCCGCGACCGAGTTCCGTGAAAGTGCTCGGCGGTATCGGGATCGAGTACCCTTGCGTCAGCAGAAGGGCAAACCCGCGAAGCGCCGACAAGCCGGCGAGTGTCACGATAAACGACGGTATGCCCTGATACGCGACGAAGAAGCCCTGGAACGCGCCGATCAGCGCCCCCATCGCAAGGATCGCGACCACAACGAGAGGCCACGGTAGCCCTCCCTGCAGCGCGATTGCCGCGACCGCGTTGGTCAGCGCCAACGTCGAGCCGACCGACAGGTCGATGCCGCCGGTGGTTATGACCAGAGTCATGGCGATGGCGACAATCAGCATCGGCGCCGCCTGGCGGATGAGATTGAGAAGGTTGCCGGTACTGAGGAAGTGATCGGTAATGACCGTGAAGAGCAGGCAGCACGTGATAAAGAATGCCGCTATGGCGAGGACCTGCGCGTGGGCGGCGAGCGTGTCGCGAAGCCGGGAGCCCTCCGGCCTGCTGGAATAGGCGGTCTCAGCGGTCATGAGAGGCGATCCTCGCCGACGATCAGTCGAACCAGTTCCTCAAGGCTGGTCTTGTGAGTGTCTCGCTCGGCCACCTTCAGGCCCTCGTACATGACGGCAATACGGTCGCATACCCGAAACAAGTCTTGCAGCCGATGCGTGATGAGTATGACCGCGACCCCTTGCGATTTCACACGGTTGATAAGGTTCAGCACAGCCTCGACCTCGGCCACGGCAAGGGCAGAGGTCGGCTCGTCCATGATGAGAACACGCGGCGAGAATGCGGCTGCGCGCGCGATCGCAATTGACTGCCGCTGTCCCCCGGAGAGCTGAGCCACCATGGCCGCCAGGTTCGGGATCTTGATGCCTAGCGACTCGAGTATCCGTCGCGCTTCTCGCGCCATCGCCGCCTTGTCGAGAAAGCCACCGCGTGACAGCTCGCGCCCGAGGAAGAGATTGCCGGCGACGTCGATCGTGTCGCAAAGACTGAGGTCCTGATAGACCATTTCAATGGACCTGGCGCGCGCCTCAGCCGGCCCCGAGAACCGGACTGGTTCTCCGTCCATCTCAATGGAACCCGCGTCGGGAACGTACGTCCCGGACAGCACTTTCGTCAGCGTCGACTTGCCCGCGGCGTTGTCGCCGATCAGGCCGAGGCATTCTCCACCGAAGATATCGAGGTCGACGCCACGAAGCGCCTGAATCGATCCAAACGTCTTGACGATGCCCCGCAGGCTAACCCGCGGGACACCGGTCTCGCTCGTTGGCGCGGAGGCGACCGATGTCGCCTCCGCAGGAATCGCATTGGTCACTGGAACATCGACCGGAAGTCGTCGACATTCCCGGTCGTTACGATGGTGATCGGTACTTCGATCGCCGCGTCAACATCGCCACCCCCGGAGAGGGTCACGAGCGCGTCGACCGCCGCCGCGCCCATCCCGGCCGGATCCTGCTGGATGACCGCAACCAGATGGCCCGCGTCGATGGCGGCGATGGCCTGAGCGGTCAGATCCCAGCCGAACACCTTAACGTCACCTGTTCGGCCTTGGCTTTCGACCGCAGCAAGTGCGCCCAGCAACGCCGGCTCGCCGGTGGCGTAGATTGCCGTCATGTCCGGGTTGCCGGTCAGGAGGTTCTCCGCGGCCGCAAGAGCGTTGTCCTGGATGTTCCGGCCATCGACCACGCCAACGGTTTCGATGGTGTCGACCGCGTCGATCTTGTCCTCGAACCCCTTCTGACGAAGGTTCTGGATGGCCGAGTTGAGCGCACCGACAATGCCGATCTTGGCCCCACCGTCGCCGACATACTCGACGAAGTAGTCACCCATCATCCCGCCGGCGAGTTCGTTGTTGACGCCCACCTGAGACTTATGCGGTCCGTCGGGAAGAACCGCGTCCACCGCGACAACCGGAATGCCCGCTTCTACTGCCGCCATGACCGCTGGCATAACACCGTTGACGTCGATCGCAACGACGATGAGGCCGTCGACCTCCTGCTGGATGTAGGTCTCGATGGCGTTGTTCTGCGCCGCCGGATCATTGTTGGCGTTGAAGACGACGAGGTTGGCACCGGCGGCGTCAGCGGCGCTCTGAGCGCCCTCGTTCATCTGGTTGAAGAACAGCGCCTGCTGATTGATCTGAACAAGGGCGAAGGTCGGTTCGTCCTGGGCACTGACGGTCGCGCCGGCGGCGAGGTAAAGCGATGCCCCGCCCAACGCGGCAAGCGCCAGTCGACGACTAATGGGATGCATGCTGGTTTCTCCTCTGGTTGAGCCGGGTCCGCCCCGGCTTGTTTGCGGGCGTCGCGACGGACGCGCGCGCAATTAGGGTGCAGGCAAGGTGCTCCACGTCACTCGGCGGGGTCTCGCCGCGAGCCTGGCGAGCAACGATCTCCACACCCCGGCGGCCCATCTCGGCCACTGGCTGATGAATGGCCGTCAGGGGTGGATTGAACAGGTGAACCGGCTCGACGTCGTCGAAGGTTACGATGGAAAGGTCACCCGGCACGGTCAGGGACCGTTCGACCAGCACCTCCATAAGGCCGACCGCCATCCCGTCACTCGCGGCGATCACTGCAGTTGCGCCGCTGAGCTTGCCGAGCAGATTCTCCGCCGCGGCGCGACCCTGGGCGATCGAGTAGTCACCATAGGTCGCCGCAACGAGATCGGCGTCAGACCCGGCCTCCGACAGAGCCTTGCGGCATCCGGCCATTCGGTCCCGTGTGCTCATCATTTCGCGTGGGCCACCCAGAAACGCGATCCGCCGATGCCCCGCTTCGACCAGATGGGCAGTGGCCGCGTACCCTCCACCGAAGTTGTCGGAGAACACCTTTGGTACCTTCGTTCCCACGATATCCTCGTCGAGTAGCGCGATCCGAGGCTCCCCGCCGATCGCTTCGGCCAGTGAGCCGTCGTCGGGATGGTTCGTGATGAACAACAGGGCGTCCACGTGATTCCGACGGAGGCGTTCAAGATACTCGTGTTCGCGCCCGGCCCGGTTAAGGGTGGCGCAGAGCAAGACGCCAAGCCCGCGATCGTCCGCCGCCGCCTCGACTGACGCGGCGAGCTGGGCAAAGAACGGATTGGCGATGTCCGGAATAACCAGGCCGATCGTGTTGGATCGACCGAGACTGAGGCTCCGGGCGTGAGGATTCGGGCGGTAGCCCAACGTCTTGATGGCAGTGTCGATCCGGCTCGCGGTCTCATCCGGCAGGTTCAACGAACCATTCAGATACCGCGACACGCTCGTCACGGATACGCCGGCCGCTTCGGCGACATCGCGCAACCTGGCAACGGCGCGTCGATCGCTCATCCCGGTAAACCGTTTCACTAAACCGCTTTACCATCCTATCAGGAGCGATTCGATGATCAAGGCTCATTGTTGGGCAGGCCTGCCTAGGTTCCAGCCACTTCAGAGCCGGAGTGTCGAGCCGGCCCGGTGAGTATCGTGAATGGGAGGGCTGTGATCCTCTGCGCCGTTTTGCTCGCGCCGATCGACCCAGTCATTTGGGAAAGCCGCCTGACAATGCTGTGCTCGGTGTTCAGCCGGGGGCGCTTGTCGAAAGCGCGATGGCTACCCAGCGCGCCTCAGGCCCGAAGCTGTCGAAACATGGCGGACCGCCCGCTACTGCGTTTCCCTTGCCCGTTCCGGTTGTAGTCACATCCCAGGCAAATTCGTTTCGGCCATAACTGTGCCGGTGCTAGCCTTTTCCGCGACCCCGGTGAGCCGGGGCGTGGCCCATCGCGCAATTGGACGGACCGGAATGACTGGGATAGACGCGAACTCTTCGCTCCATATCGGCCAGCGGCTGCTTGCCGCCTATGACAGCATGCCACGCGGCGAGAGGCGACTCGCCGACCTTCTCCTCGAGGATGTCGGCATCTTGCGGGTTTCGACGGCCGGCGAGCTCGCCGAACGGGCCGGGGTATCGAAGGCAACGGCGGCCCGGCTATTCCGCCGGCTTGGCTACTCCGGCTACAAGGCGGCACAACGCGAAATCCGCGAAGGCGGGGTGCAGCCGCTTGGCGTACCGGCCGATGTACTCGGCACGTCCGCCATCCCACATCCTGGCGCTTATCTGGAATCGGAGGTCAAAAACCTCGTTCGCACGTTCGAATTCCTCCGGCCAGACGAGATCAATCAGGCGGTGCAACTCCTCCGCTACGCCGAAAAGCCATGGGTCATCGGATTCGGTGGCGATTATCCGCTTGCCCATTTTGCCCGGGCTATGCTGATCAAGCTTCGACCCGACATTCGTATGATTCCGATCGTTGGTTTCCCGATCCCTGAGGAGTTCGCGTCGATTTCGTCAAGCGACACCGTGCTCGCCTTCGGCCTCACCCGGCGCTCCCAGGCGCTGCGCAACATCCTCGGCTTTGCCGCCCGCACCGGCACCAAGATTATCCTCGTGACCGACCGGCTTGGCGCTGGTGACAAGAGCGCCTCAACATTGATCCTGCGAGTGCACTCAAGCGGGCCGACGCTGTTCGACTCGATGACCGCCGCAGTCAGCCTGATCACCTATCTCTGCGCCCGCCTTGCTGCCGGTATCGGCGATCCCGCCGTGAGCCGTCTGCGTGTGATCGAGGAAATTCACGCCGAGTGGGACGAGGACGAAGGCATGGTGGATAAGTAACGCATTTCGTTTCAAAATTGACTCTTGGAGTCGCTCTTCTTAGAGAAAATCACTCATTTATGAAACTTAATCGTGCGAAAATGAAAAATTGTTGTCAGCCGTGATTTGCTTTGTCAGTCTTCCTCATCCGGATGACCCGCTATACGCGGTGACCGGCTGAAACCACGGAGGACTATCATGAGCGGATGGAAATTGGGGTTGGGTCGTTCGGTACTGGTCGGGGCCTTCGCCCTGTGCACCGGTGCCGCGGCCGCCGAGGAACTGGTCTGGGCTCGCTACGGCGATATCGACTCGCTCGACCCGCACCGTGCAACCAGCACCCTTTCAATGCAGGTCTGGGACCAGATCTACGACACGTTGCTTGCCTTCGACATGGACGGCAAGGCTCAGCCGAACATGGCCGAGTCATGGGAGGTGAGCGACGATGGGCTGAGCTACACCTTCAAGCTGCATGACGGAATCATGTGCCATGACGACACGCCGTTCGACGCCAACGATGTGAAGTTCACCATCGACCGTGCATTTGGCGATAGTCCGAGCCTTA
Organism: Bauldia sp.; assembly: GCF_965232525.1. GTDB lineage: Bacteria > Pseudomonadota > Alphaproteobacteria > Rhizobiales > Kaistiaceae > Bauldia. The sequence goes on from NZ_OZ246980.1 coordinate 3,331,777, forward strand.
CTAGGACAAGTTGGGGGCCGATCGAGAGCGTCGAGGTAATCGACCCGCTGACCTTTGAAGTGTCTATGTCGAGCAAGTTCGGCGCCTTTCTCCCGTTCCTCGCGGACAGCTTCTCGTCCATGGTCTGTGATAGCAACACCGCCGAAACGTTCGGCTCCTCGACCGGCATCGGCACCGGGCCCTTCAAGCTTGTCGAGTGGGTCAAAGGCGACGAGGTCGTCCTGGATGCGAATCCGGACTTTAGGAATCTCGGCAAGCCGGTCGACAACGAAGGCCCGCCTCACATCGATCGCCTGATCGTGCGCACCGTACCTGAGGCGCAGACCCGCCTGGCCGCGCTCCGGACCGGTGAAGTCGATATCGCGGAGCCGCCATTCGACGATATCCCCGCGATCGAAGACTCCGGCGAGCTCGACATTGTCGTCGCCGACAACACCGGGCAGAACGTCTTCTGGGAGTTCACCATCTCGCGTCCGCCATTTGACGACATTCGGGCTCGTCAGGCGGTGGCCTATGCGACGGATCCGCAAATGGCGATCGACATTATTTACGGCGGGCTAAGCCAGCGCGAGTGGTGCCCGATCGCTCGCGGCGTGTTCGGCAACGATCAAGAGTTCTGCAAGCAGTTCGGCTATCCCTACGACCCGGAGAAGGCCACGGAACTTCTGACCGAGCTCGGCTACGGCCCCGACAACCCGCTTGAGACGACGATGTTCGTGTGGACAGGCGGCAACCGGCACAAGCTCGCCGAGATTTTCCAGGCGCAGCTCGCCGAGGTTGGCATCCAGGCGTCGATCGAGATTATGGACATCGGCACCATGAATGCCCGGGTCAAAGAGCAGAACGAGAGCCCCGACGACCCGTCCCCCGGTACCTTCGACATGATGACCTGGGGTTGGTACGATCCGGACATTCTCTATGCTTTGTGGCACTCTCCGGGTGCCTATTCCGGCTTCCAGACCCCCGAGCTCGACGCGATGCTGGAGAAGACTCGCACCACCATCGACGAGGAGGAGCGGCTCGTCGCCGTCCAGGACGTCATCAAGTACCTGATGGAGAATGCCGCCCATATCGGTCTTTATACGCCGGGATGGGAATGGGTGTTCGCGGTGCGTCCCGAGGTCGAAGGCTTCAAGGTTGGGCCGTTCCTGCATCCGATCTTCCTCGATGTACAGATGACCACCGGTTAGCGATCAGCACCCCCGGCGCGCGGGCGGGTCTTGCGCGCCGGATCGACTTGAGGGGTACCGCGTGGCGCGTTTCATCGCTCAAAGGCTGATGGCTGCGGTGGTGACCATCTGGATCGCCACCGTTGCCGTCACGTTGCTGGTTCACGTGGTGCCAGGTGATCCCGTGCGGATCATGTATGGCAGCTTCCAAACCACCCCTGAGGAGCTCGACGAGATCCGCGTCCGGCTTGGCCTCGACCAACCCGTTTGGAAACAATATCTGCTCTACTTGGGTCGCTTGGCTCACGGCGACCTCGGGCGCTCCATCGTCGGTGATCAGCCGGTGCTCGACGTCCTGATGAGTCGATTCCCTGCGACGCTGGCACTGACGGTCGCCAGCCTGTTCATCGCAATCGTTGTTGGCATGACGCTCGGCTTTTTCGCCGCTTACAAGCGCGGTACATGGATCGACGTCGGCGCTATGATTGTCGCCATTGTCGGGGTCTCCATGCCGCATTTCTGGCTGGGACTGCTGCTGCTCTTCCTCTTCTCTCTGACACTGCAGTGGCTTCCGGTGGCCGGCGGCGGTTGGGCCAGCCTCATACTCCCGGCAATGACGCTCGGCCTGGCTAATGCTGCGGTTCTGGCACGGATGACCCGCTCTGCGATGATCGACATCTTCGACCAGGACTTCGTCCGAACCGCCCGCGCCAAGGGATTACCAAAGGCGCTGGTGCTCTACCGCCATGCCTTGCGCTCAGGCCTGGTTCCGATCGTGGCGATGCTTGGCCTCCTGTTCGCCTACCTGATGGGCGGCGCTATCGTGGTCGAGAACGTCTTTGCCTGGAACGGCGTCGGTCGGCTCGCCATCGAAGCGGTGTTCGCCCGCGACTACCCCCTGATACAGGGCTTCATCCTGTTCTTCGCCACCGTGGTCGCGCTGGCTTCGGTAGTCGTCGACATCGCCTACGGCTTCCTCGATCCGCGCATCCGGTACTCATGATGACCGCGGAGACGACGGAAACCGACGCGAACGATACCCGAGCCGAAACGCCTGTTCGGCGAGGCGTCTTCTTCCGCGCTCTGCTATCCAGTCCCAGCGGTGCGATTGGGCTGGCCGTTGTGGGATTGCTGGTCTTCGCCGCCGCGACCGCGCCCTGGCTGGCGCCGTTCGACCCGCTGAAGATGGCGGCGGGCCCGCGGTTGCAGCCGCCGTCCATGGCCCACTGGATGGGCACCGACGATTTCGGCCGGGATGTATTCAGTCGCATCCTCTACGGAGCGCAATTGACGCTGCAAATCGGGGTCATCGCGGTGGGCATCTCGCTGACCTCGGGATTGCTGCTCGGGCTGGTCGCCGGCTACGCGTCCGGATGGACGGAGCGGATCCTGATGCGATTGGTTGATGTCCTCTTCTCCTTCACGGAGATCGTCATAGCCCTGGCCTGCCTTGCCATCTTCGGCGTCGGCCTTACCAACGCGATGATCGCCATCGGCATCGCCTCGATACCGTTCTATGCGCGGGTGACGCACTCGGTCGTGCTGGTGGAGAAGAACAAGCCGTATTTCGAAAGTGCGGTGTCCGCCGGCGCTGGACACGGACGTCTCATCTTCCTGCACCTGATTCCCAACGTTGTGCCGACCTTGATCGTCGTTGGCACCCTCGGCATCTCGACCGCGGTGTTGGCCGCGGCCGGTCTCTCCTTCCTCGGTCTCGGCGCCCAACCGCCGCAGCCCGAGTGGGGCTTCATGCTGTCGGCGAGCCGCGATCTGATCAATCGCGCTCCGTGGATGATGATCTTTCCGGGTGTCGCCATCGCGGTGACGGTGCTCGGTTTCAACCTGCTTGGCGACGGCGCGCGCGAGGCTCTCGACCCACGGCAGAGGGCGCGATGACCGGCCCGGTGCTCTCGGTCGAGAAACTCACCGTCGCCTTCGGCAAGAACGCCGCGCGCAGCGTTGCCGTACGCGACTTTTCCTACACGCTGAATCGCGGCGAGACCCTGGCGATCGTCGGCGAAAGTGGCTCGGGCAAGAGCGTGTCGAGCCTCGCCCTGCTTGGTCTCCTGCCGCCGCGTGGTGTCACGATCGAGAGCGGGCGCGCAATATTCGAGGATCGCGATCTCCTCGCTCTGCCCGAGGCGGACCAGCGCGCCATCCGCGGCAACCGCATAACCATGATTTTCCAGGAACCGATGACCTCGCTGACACCGGTCTTGCGTATCGGGCTGCAGCTCACCGAAGCCCTGGTCGAGCACAAGAAGATGACCCAGCGCCAGGCCGACGCGCGCGCAAGGGAAATGCTGGCGCTGGTCGGGCTCGACCGCGTGGACCACCGCATGCGGCAGTTTCCGCATGAGCTCTCCGGCGGTATGCGTCAGCGGGTTATGATCGCCATGGCCATGGCGGCGGATCCGGCGATCCTCATCGCCGACGAACCGACCACCGCGCTCGACGTTACCGTCCAGGCCCAGATCCTCGATCTGATGCGCCAGCTAAAAGACGAGTTCTCGACCTCGATCATCCTCATCACCCACGACATGGGCGTGGTCGCGGAGATGGCCGACCGCGTCGTCGTAATGAATCGCGGCGAAAAGGTCGAGGAGAACACCGTTCGGGAGTTGTTCTCCGCGCCGAAGGCCCCATACACGCGGCGCCTTCTGGAGGCGGTTCCGCGACTCGGCTCGCTTGCCGCAACCGTCGTGCCGAGAACCGTTGTCGCGGACTCTGCACCGGTGGGGGCGCCGCTTCTGCGCGCCGAGGGCCTCTGCAAGACCTTCCATGGCCGCGGTTTCCTTTTGGGTCGGGGAAAGGTCGCCGCCGCGGCGATGCGTGATGTCGGTTTTCAACTCGCCGAGGGCGAGACGCTGGCGCTTGTCGGCGAATCGGGGTCCGGCAAATCGACAACGGGTCGTGCGGTCCTGCGTCTGCTCGAGGTGGACGAAGGACGCATCGAGATTGGTGGCAACGACATCCGCCGTCTGTCGACCCGCGCCCTGCGCAAAGCACGGCGGCAGATGCAGATGATATTCCAGGATCCGTTCGCGGCGCTCAATCCGAGGAAGAGCGCTGGCTGGCTAGTGGAGGAGCCGATGAAGATCCATGAAGTCGCCGTCGGCTCCGAACTCACGGATAGGACGGAGGCGCTCTTTCGGCGCGTCGGCTTGACGCCAGACCAGATGAGCCGCTTCCCACACGAGTTCTCCGGCGGTCAACGACAGCGCCTGTGCATTGCGCGCGCCCTCGGCGTCGGACCGAAGCTGATCGTCGCGGATGAGCCGACATCGGCGCTGGATGTCAGCGTTCAGGCGCAGGTTCTGGAACTCATGCTCGAGCTGCAGCAGAGCCTCGGCCTCGCCTATCTCTTTATCAGCCATGACATGGCGGTGGTGGAGCAAGTCGCGCATCGTGTCGCCGTGATGCGCCAAGGACAGATCTTGGAGATCGGTGCTCGGCAGGACGTTCTCAATCAGCCCCGCCATCCTTACACGCAGGCACTGCTTGCGGCCGTGCCGGTGCCGGACCCGTCGCGCAAGCGCCTACCTCCTCCAGACATCGACCCGGCTACTCTTCCCGTCGGCCCGCTGGCGGAAGTGGCGCCTGGACACATGGTGGCGCAATGACGATTGGTATCGCTATCTCGGGACCTTCGGCGGGACTGGCGGCGTTTCAGGCGTTGCGTGCAGTCGATTCGGTCGGTCGCGGTGCGATCGGTGGGTTTGTCAGCTTGACCGTAGTCGATGCGAACGGTGAGCTGGCGTTTGAAGGCGCGCAGCGCGGTGGCGCCTCAGGGCTATGCGGCGGTGCCGGCTTGCCGCGCCGCCTGGCCGAGGCGCCGTTGGCAGCTCTGATGTCGTCGGGTCCGGACCGGCCGGAGCCGCTGAGTCAGTTTGCGGTCGGCGACCCGCGAGCCGGCCTGCTCACCGGCCATCGTTTTCCCAACATGCCGTGCGCCGGTGGCAGGTCGCTCTACGAAGTCGCGCTCGACTGCCTTGATGCCGGCGCATCTCCGGAAGAGGCGGTTGCCGAAGCGCTGGCGCTCGACCCGACCGCGGACGCCGGTCTCATCGCGATGAATGTCGCCGGCGACATCGCGCTCGGAAACACCGAGGCCGTGGCGCAGCGTGACGATATTGGCGAGGCACTGACAAAGGACGAGCAGAGCGGCCTCAGGATCGGTGTACTGCACAATTCGGTTTTCCCGCATCGGGCGCTTGCCGCACTCGCCGTGTCGGCCGCCATTGACGCGGTCGCACCCGGCGACCGGATTGACGGCGAAGCGTCGGTGATCGGCTTGCCGCTGAAGCAAGGCGACTACCGTCATCTTGTCGTCGACGACACGGGGAAACCTCTTGCGATCATCGTGCCCGACGAAGGCTGCTTCGACAAGCACTGGGAAGGGGCGGCCGTTCGACGTGGCGATCCAGTGCATGTCAACGGCGCTGCGGTCGGTTACGTGACCTACGAGGTCTACACCGTGGCGCACGACGGTCACATCGTTGGCGGCCGCGGCGGTGAGCGCGTCGGCTGGCGTATGGACCGCAAGGCTCGGACTCCTCGAGCCAACTTAGAGGCCGAGTGACACGCGTCAGGTCTTGGCAATCACCGGCGAGAGCAACTAGCGTCGAAAGTCCTCAGCCATCCATCCGCGGCGGATCGGAACACCGTGTCCCTTTGTGCGCACAGCGACAACGCTTTCGAGAAGGCCTTGGCGTCCACAATGAGAGGCGGCTAGGGCGACTTAGTCGCTGACAACAAGGGGTACATCTCGGGACGTCTGTGAAGTTCGAAATTGAAAACGTTGTTTCTAAGCTCGCTGCATTGATCGAAATCGCAGTTGCAGGTGATTAGCTCGTCGCCAAGCGTCTTGCATTCTGCGACGATTTCGCCGGTTGGGGCGATGATGCAGCTCCTGCCTATGAGGTCGCAACCTTCCTCCCGGCCCGCCTTGGCAACGCCGACGACCCACATTCCATTCTGGTAAGCACCCGCCTGCATGGACAAATGGCTGTGAAAATCCTGCAGGTGGTCGTGTTGGGGCGCCGGCGGATAATGAACCGGAGTGTTGTAGCCTAGAACCAACATTTCAGCGCCGCGCAAGGTGGCCTCGCGATAGACCTCAGGCCATCGGCGGTCGTTGCAGATCGCCATGGAAATCTTGCCGCCATGCAGGTCAACTGGTTCAAAGAAGGTCTCGCCTGGCTCGAAATAGCGCTTTTCGAGATGTTGGAAGGGACGCCAGGGCTCGTTTTCGTAATGGCCCGGCAAATGGACCTTCCGGTAGCGGCCAACTATTTGGCCGTGTTCGTTGACCAGTATCGAGGTGTTGAAGCGCCGCCCTCGCCCTGACTCCTCGGTCTTTTCCGCATAGCCCAGATAAAAGCCGATGCCGAGTTCGCGCGCCCTATCAAACAAGGGTTGTGTGTGCGGTCCAGGCATTTCGGTTTCAAAAAAGGTGTCAATCTCGGCCTGATCATCGAGGTACCAGCGCGGGAAGAAGGTCGTCAGCGTCAGTTCGGGGAAGACCACCAGATCGCAGCCTTCGTCCTTGGCTTGTTCCATCAACTTGATCAGCCGGGACACAGCGGAGAACCGCGGTTCATCGCGCGCGATCGGACCCATCTGGGCCGCGCCGACCGCTATTATTCTGCTCATTGCCTTGTCGCCTCTTGTGTGTCGCCGGTAGCCTTCGCCACACCGGCCAAGTCGAGGACCGCTTCCAGCAGCAACCCGGCGCCACGGGCGATCTCCTCGGGCGCCGAGTACTCGGTCACATTGTGGCTTAGCCCGTTTTTGCTCGGAATGAAGATCATGCCGGCCGGGCACATACGCGCGATCATCTGCGCGTCATGGCCGGCGCCGGCATACATTCGCCGGCTGGAATAACCGAGCTTGGCGGCATGGGCTTCGATGCTGTCCACGATTGCCGGAGCAAAGGCCACCGGCTCGAACCGCGCGAGCTTTCGCGTCTTAACACCGACTTCACGACGCTCCGCAATGCGGTCAAGCAGTTCCGCGGCGCCGGCTTCCACTGCTTTCAGCCGCTCTTCATCCGGGTTACGCAGGTCCAGCGTTATCACCGCTCGTTCGGGCACGACATTGACCAGATTGGGATGAAGCTCCACCGCACCGATGGTGCATACTTGGCTTTCGCCCATTTGCTCGGCAAGGCGCGTGATCTCGACGGAGAATTCGGCAGCGGCGCGCCCGGCATCGTGCCGCAGACGCATCGGGGTTGTGCCCGCATGAGCCGAAGTGCCATCAAAGGTAATCTCAGTCCAGGAAATACCCTGCACACCCTCGACCACGCCGATTTCTGCGGCTTCGGTTTCGAGCACCGGACCCTGCTCGATATGCAACTCTAAATAGGCATGCGGCTGAATCCCCCCGACTGGCCAGTCGCCGGCGTAACCGATGCGCGCGAGGTCGTCGCCAACCGTCGTACCGTCGATGCCGGTGATCCCCAGGGCCTCTTCGAGCGACAGACCATCCGCGTAGACGAGACTCCCGAGCATGTCGGGAGCGAAGCGCACACCTTCTTCGTTGGTGAAGGCGACAACAACGATGGGACGTTGTGTCTCGACCCCATGATCGTTAAGGGCGGCCACGATCTCCAACCCGGAAAGCACGCCAAGAGCGCCGTCGTACAGTCCGCCGGTCGCGACCGAATCGATGTGAGAGCCGATCATGACTGGCGCGTTGTCTTTGCGCCCCTTGCGGATGCCAATGATGTTACCGACGCCGTCAATGTGAATGTCGAGTGCGAGCGCGGTCATCCAGTCGACGAGCAGATCCCGGCCCTGCTTGTCTTCGTCGGTCAGCGCGAGCCGGCAGACCCCTCCATCTTGCAACGCCCCGACTTTACCAAGAGCGAAGATCCGCCCCATCAGTCTGTCTATGTCGATTTGAACCGTCATCCTTCTGCTCGCCGCGCCACGTCTTCGCTCGTGGCTCCCACAATGCGAAAGTAAGCGTCCGGATCGGTGTCTCCCTCGCTGCCGATCAGCAGCACCCGAGCTGCCTCGCCTAGGCCGATGGCGTCGCGCCAATCCTTGTGGTCCGCCAGGCATAGCAAGCCCGCGAGCCCCGCGACGCCCGACTCGCCGCAGACGACAGGGTGCCCGGCGTCGCCGCTCGCCATAAGCCGCATCGCCTCGGCGGCGGCGGCGTCGCTGACGGTCATGAACCCGGCCGCGCCCGGATCGAGGATACGCCAGGCCAATATCGACACCTCGCCACACGAGAGGCCCGCCATGATGGTCTCGAGATCGCCCTTGAATACGGTAGGCGAACCGGCCTCGGCGCTGACGAACAGGCATGCAGCGGTTTCTGGCTCGACCACGACGATTTTCGGACACGCTGCGCCGAGACGCTCCCAGAGCTTCGACGTGACCGCCGCCGCAAGTCCACCGACACCCCCTTGGACAAACACATGGGTCGGTGGCGGTTTTCCCGCCTCGGCGAGTTGCCTGAGCGCTTCCCCGACCATTACCGAGTAGCCGGACATCACGTCACGCGGTATGTCGAGATAACCGGGATAAGAGGTGTCCGAAACGACGATCCAGTCGTTCTCGGCCGCGGCTTCTGCGGCTTCACGCACGCTGTCGTCGTAGTTGCCCCGCGAGCGCACGACATCGGCGCCGAACGCCGCGATAGCATCAGCGCGGGCATCACTGACCGTCTGATGAACGACAATGGTGCAGGCGCAGCCAAACGTCTTTGCGCCCCAAGCCACCGAGCGACCGTGATTGCCGTCCGTGGCACACGTAACCGTCACCTTGGACGTCAGGTCTGAGTACTCGCCAGAAGCGATCTCTGCGGCGGTTGGCCTGCGCCCCTCCGCGCGTTCGACCACCTCCGCCAGCACGCGATAAACGGCATAGGCGCCACCGAGCGCTTTAAAGCTCTTAAGACCGAAACGCTCGGATTCATCTTTCAAATACAAAGCCTCGACGCCGAGCTGCTCGGCAAGCGGCTCCAGCCAGATGAGGGGCGTTGGCTCATAGCCCGGCCAAGACGCGATCTCCTTGGTCGCAACCGCGGAAGCCGCCTCGGACAGAATGGGCTTGAGTGTTTCGGGGTACGGGAGGCCGGTCGTATGGCGAGGGTTGAGAATGAAGCGAGCCGGCAGGCGTGCAAAGCGGGATATCACGTTGTCTTCTGTCCAGAACCGCCATTATGGAATCCAAGCTCATTAAGAGTTACGCTGCCCACATGTGCAGTCAATGAAAAAACGAAAAAATTATTTCACGAATTGACGCATATGAAATATGGAGAAATCGCCTCTATGCCCGATAATCCTGAGTCCGATCAGCGCCCGATCGACGCGCGGATTCTGGACGTTTACGACACCCTGACCGAGGGCGAGCAGCGCCTGGCCGAAGTCGTGCTTGAGACGCAAGGGCAACTGCATAGCTTCACAGCGGGAGAATTGGCAGCCAAGGCCGAGGTGTCCAACGCAACAGCAGCGCGGTTCTTCAAGCGTCTCGGCTACAAGAGCTACGGTCAAGCGCGGTTGCTGTCCCGGCGTTCGGAAGCTTGGGGGTCGCCTTTATACGAACTGGCAACGGCAGCCAGCCACGCCCAGCCAAACGACTTATTCCAACACCTGGCGCAGGACATTCAAAACCTGTCGCGTACTGCATCGCTCCTTACCTCGGATCTGGTGGCGGAGGCCGTAACGCTTCTTTCCGAAGCGCCGCGTATTTGGACGGTCGGCTTCCGGAATTCCTATCTTTTGGCCAGTTATGCCCGCACGTTGTTGGTCCACAACAAGACCGACGTCAGGCTTTTGCCCATCGCCGGCATGACGCTAGCCGAGGACTTCGTCCACCTGCAGCCCGACGATGCGCTCTTTGTCATCGGTTTCCGACGCCGGCCCGCCGCTCTTTACAAGATGATGGAGCACGCCAGCGAGGTCGGCGCCAAAAGCGTCCTCATCACCGACCTGACAGCGGCACGTTCCGCCCGGCTCGCGACCGTCGCACTTCGGTGCCACACGCGTAGCCACTCCTTGTTCGACAGCTACGCGGTACCCATCACCGTCATCAACCATATCTGCGCGGCCATCGGCGCCGACGACGGTGAGAAATCGGCCGCGCATCTCGCTGAGATCGAACGCATGCATCATCTCGTCGACGCGCCTGACCCCACAACGCCGACCAGAGGCCGCCGAAAGAGGTGAAAAGTGCGTCTGCCTGCTCACCAGATGGGCAGTCCTAAAAAATTATCACATCTTTGAATTTTTCACGTTGCGGATTTTACGAAATTGGATTTTCATTCTGTTTGGAAAGAAGCTGCGGTCGGCGTGTCCGCGGCAGGTCTCATTGAGGAGGCGTGAATGGCACTCACTCGCAGGAATTTCATGGCGGCGTCCGCCGCCGCCGGGGCGGCAGCCGCATGGCCTTTCGGCGCAGCGCGCGCCGCAACAGACATCGTCTGGAACACCTGGAACAATCTGGGCCTTGAGGAGTACCTAGCGCCCTTTGTGTCGAAGACGGGTATCAGCATCACTCAGACCTACATGAGCACGAATGACGAGCAGTTTGCCAAGTTCCGGGCCGGCGGCTTGGGCTCGGTCGATGTGTTCGTCCCGGGCCAGTGGGAAATGTCGCGCTACATCGCCGCGGATATGGTGCGGCCGCTCGACATGGCCAAAATCCCCAATGCCGAATCCATGTATCCGGCCTTCGCCGCTGTGCCGTACTACCTGAAGGACAACCAGCGCTACGGCGTTCCCTTTTATTGGGGCATCAATTCCATCGTCTACCGCAAGGACCTGATGGACATCGAACCGGACTGGTCGGTGTTCTTCGAAGGCGAAAAATACGCCGGCAAACTGGCCATGCGTGACTACGCCATCGAAGCGATCATCATCGCGGCGTTGTATGTCGGGATTCCCAAGGACGAGATCTTCTCGATGTCCGACGCGCAGTTCGCTGAGGTGAAGAAGGCGCTGCTCGCCCAGAAGAAGCTCTTGCGCACCTACTGGACCTCGATCGCCGACTTAACCAACCTGTTCGCCACCGGCGAGGTGGTCTGCGCATTCTCCTGGTTGCCCCCTTATTACGAACTGAACGCGCAGGGGCTCGATATGGGCCTCGCTCTTCCCAAGAGCGGCGTCCTGGCCTGGTGCGACGCGTTGGCGATTCCGCCCGGCGTCGAAGGCGAAAAACTCGACGCTGTTTACGAGTTCGTCAATTATCTGCTTGGACCCGAATATGGAAAAATGCTCGCCATAGGTGGTCCTTATGCGCAGTCGACCTCGTTGGCACGCGACGAGCTCACACCGGAACAACAAGAGCGCGTGTTCATAAAAAACCTCGATGTGATGGACTCATTCATCTGGAAGCGGATTCCGAACCGCTACAACGACTGGGTCACCATGTGGAATGAGGTAAAAGCGAGCTGACTTGAGCACGCTGACGCCAACGCGCAAACCAACTGAGGCGGGAAACAACCACAAGCCACTTCTCGTCGCTCGTGGCGTTCATAAGTTCTACAATAAAGTTCACGCCGTACGCGGCGTGGACTTTTCTCTTCTGCCCGACCGCTACGTCACGCTGCTCGGCCCGTCCGGTTGCGGCAAAACCACGATCTTGAGAATGATCGGTGGCTTTGAAACTGTCTCCGACGGGGTCATTGAACTCGATGGCGCTGATCTTGAGAATGTGCCGGCGAGTCGGCGGCCTATCAACACGGTCTTTCAAAGCTATGCCCTTTTTCCGCATCTCGACGTCACCGAGAATGTCGCGTTTGGCCTAAGTCTCAGACGCCTGCCAAAGGCGGAAATCTCCGCACAGGTCACCGCGGCGCTGCGCATGGTGCACATGGAAACCATGGCGAGTCGCCGCCCGCAGGAATTGTCCGGCGGCCAGCAACAGCGCGTCGCGCTCGCCCGCGCCATCATCAATCAGCCCCGCCTCCTCCTCCTCGACGAGCCGCTCTCGGCACTTGACCGCAAGATGCGCAAGGAAATGCAGATCGAACTCAAGGACCTTCAGCGCCGCCTCGGCATGGCCTTCCTGCACGTCACCCACGACCAGGGCGAAGCCTTCGCACTATCGGACTGGATCATCGTTATGAACAATGGGGTGATTGAACAGCAGGGCGATCCCGAGACGATCTATCGCCGCCCGGCCAACGCCTATGTCGCCGACTTTATCGGTGGCTCCAACCTGATTGCCGGTACGGTGACCGAATGCGCCAACGGCGTTGCGGTCATCAACACCGCTTTCGGTCGCGTCCGTACTGCCTGCGCGCCCGAGGTCGCCGTCGGACGTCCCGCATCGTTGTGCCTCAGGCCCGAAGTCCTAACGCTTGGCGGAGACGAAGCCATCGAAGGCACGGTCTCGCACACAGTCTTTGAAGGATCGCATTGGCTGGTCGAAGCCACTGCCGGCGGATCGACCCTGCAACTGCGGCTCTCGGATGACGCGCCCCCAGCGGTCGGAAGCTCCATCGAGGTCGGTTACGATCGTGCGCGCGCCTGGATCGTCGATCGCACCTTGCCGGTGGGGAACTAACACGTGCACGGACAGCGCATCGGATTGCTGGTCACCGTCGGGCCGGTCTTCGCAGCATTGTTCCTGTTGTGCCTCCTGCCGCTCGGTATCCTCTTTCTCTACAGTTTCTTCCGGGTCGATTTCGTCTCGATCGTCCCTGAAATCAGCCTTGATAATTACGCTCGGGTGTTTTCCAGCGGTCCCTATCTCCAATTGATCGCCAAAGCCTTGCTGAACGGCGCGCTGGTCGCCGCGATCGCCGCGGTCATTGCCTATCCGGTCGCCTTTTTCATCGCCAAGCGGGTCGTGGCCGTGAAAGCGGCGCTTTTGACCGCGCTCCTCGTGCCGCTTTACACCGGCGATCTGGTGCGGATCTTCGCTTGGCGACTGATCCTCGGCGCGAATGGGGTCGTCAACGGTTTTCTGACCTGGACCGGCATCATTACCGAGCCCATCGAGGCGTTGCTGTTCAGCCCGCTGTCGGCGACCATCGTACTGGTCTACAATTACTTGCCCTTCATGGTGCTCGGGCTGTGGCTCGGTTTCGAAAGCCTCGACGACCGCCTCCTCGAAGCGGCCGCCGATCTCGGCGCGGGTCGGACGGCCATTTTCCGACGAATCGTTCTGCCCTTGACGTTGCCGGGCCTCGTCGTCGGCGGGCTGATGGTCTTCGCCCTTGTCGTCGGCGACTTCCTGACGCCGCAGCTCATTGGTGGCGCCTCCGGCGTTTCGGTTGTCAGCGCAATTGCCGATCTGTTCGGCGCGGCCTTTGACTGGCCGCTCGGATCGGCCATCGCCTGGACACTGCTCGCGGCGGTCGTGCTTTTCATGACCGCAGTGCTGCTGTTGTTGCAACGTTTCGCCCTGCATATCTCGGTTTCGGGCAGAGCGGTCTAGCCATGGAACGCTTGCTCAAGTCCTACTTCATCCTCGTTCTCGCGCTGATGTATCTGCCCGTCTTGGTAATCGTGCTGTTCTCGTTCAACGACAGCGAATTCATGGCATTTCCCATCACAGGCTTGACGCTCGACTGGTACGCCCAAGCGATTGACGACAACCGCCTGATCGGGGGCTTCCTCAACACGTTGAGCATCGCCGCCCCCACCGCGGCGATCTCGACAACGTTCGGCGCTCTGGCCGCACTGGCTCTCACGCGATTCCGGTTTCGCGGGCGGTTGGTCTTTGCCGCGCTCCTGGTCGTGCCCTTTTTCATCCCAAAGATCATTCTGGCCGTATCCGAAGTGATTGCCATGTCGCTGACCGGCATTCCACACGGGGTCGGAGCCATCATCGCCGCCCAGTCTCTGGTCATCCTGCCGTTCTCGGTGATGGTCATCGCCTCAGTGCTTGTCCGGCTGGACCGGCGGCTCGAAGAAGCGGCAGCTGATCTCGGCGCCAATGGTTGGCAGGTGTTTACCCGCGTGTTGCTGCCGCTCATGCGCAACGGACTGGTCGCCTCGTTTTTCATTGCCTTCGTACTTTCCACTGCCGAGTACGTGGTAACGTCTTTCGTCAGCGGACGGACCCAGCCCCTTTCGGTGATGATCGCCTCGGACTTCCGTTTTCATCTGTCGCCAAAAGTCTACGCTCTTGCAACCCTCATCGTACTGGGTAACCTTTTGCTTGTGGCCGTTAGCGAGGTTGTGCGACGGCGCGCAAAGGGCGCGCTCGGCTGAGGAATCGGCGATGCGGTCCGGCGGCCTCGACCCGCGCTCTTCGGAGCCGCCCTTGGGCTCGTCTTCTTCATGATGTCCGCGTCCTGCTCTCTACCTGGGCTCGGCCTAGACCGCCTCACGGCGTACTTACCAATGAGGTAGTGGACAGCCGCACGGGTGCCTTGCCGATCGTCTTCAGGGTTATCTGAAGCAAACGCCAGAGCGCGTTCCAGCGGCGACGCGTCTCGGATCGCTTACCGTTGCGTATCGATTAGTGTATAAGCGCGAACGGCTTGGGAACGTTTTTCAGAATGCTCAGCAGATCACACTTCAGAATGACGTTCGGGGCCGCCGGCACCTCTTGCATAAGGTGTTGTTCTTAAATAGATAATCTGCAAGCATGGCCTCGTGGCGGAGTGGTTACGCAGCGGACTGCAAATCCGTGTACCCCGGTTCGATTCCGGGCGAGGCCTCCATCATCCGTTCCCTAACTCAGCGGGCCAGCAGTGGAAGACACGCCCCGGCACGGTGGCGATCTCGCCTACGCCACGCGGCGCTACGGGGAACCGGCCGATGGTTGGCTCGACCTCTCTACTGGCGTCAGTCCCCATCCCTATCCGATTGACGCCACGGCCATTGCCGCCGCACTTGAACGACTGCCCGAACCAGCAGCGATCGACAGGCTCATTGAAGCCGCCCGAGACGCGTGGAATATCCCCCCGGAGACCGCGATCATGGCTGTCGCGGGCACCGAAGCCGCGATCCGGCTCGTACCGCATACATTGGCTGCGACAGACGTTTCGGTCTTCGCGCCAACTTACGGGAGCCATGCACCCGCCTGGATGAGCGCCGGGCATCGCGTCGTCGCCAATGATTGGCCGCCTTCACAGCCAACTAACGCGGCCGTTGCGGTGCTGTGCAATCCCAACAATCCCGATGGACGATTGATCGGTGAAGACGTGCTTCATCGGTATGTGCGGGACCGAACCGCCGCTGGCCGGTTCACGCTGATCGACGAAGCTTTCATCGACCTTTCACCGGACGAAAGCCTGATACCGCGCGTCGCCGATCTCGACTGCCTACTGACGCGCTCGTTCGGCAAATTCTTCGGCCTGCCCGGTTTGCGGCTCGGCTTTGTCGTCGGACCGCCAGATCGGGTCGAAGCGATCCAGGGGTTGCTCGGCGACTGGCCGGTTTCTTCGGCGGCTGTGGAAATCGGGACCCGCGCGCTCCGCGACGAGGCATGGCAGCAAAAGGCGCGCTCCCGGTTGGCTCAGTCGGCGAATCGGCTTCGGTCTCTTCTCCAGACGTGCGGGCTCACCATCGTGGGCGGGACCGACCTATTCGCTCTGGTTCGCGACGGTAACGCCCCGGCCATTCACCGCGCCTTGGCACGAGCCGGTGTTTGGACGCGAGCCTTCGACGATCAGCCGGACTGGATCCGCATCGGCATTCCGGGCGACAGTCGTGGGTTCGCGCGCCTGGAAACCGTTCTCGCCGCGATCAGAGGACCGAGCGCGGGATGATCACGGTCGTTCCATCGCGATCGAGAATCTCCGCAGCGACGCCGAAGGTTTCGGCAAGTCGTGCCGTCGTCAGGATCGTTCGCGGCGGCCCAGCGGCCGCGACGCGTCCCTGATCGAGAATCACCATCTGATCGGCATACCGCGCCGCCAAGCCGAGGTCGTGAAGGACGGCGACAACCGCGCCGGCGGCTTCAGCGTGACGTTTCAGGATATCGAGCACGACAAGCTGATAGCGGGGATCAAGGGATGTCGTCGGCTCGTCGGCGAGGACCAGCGGTGTCTCTGTCGCCAGGACCCGCGCCAGGGCGACACGGGCCCGCTCACCGCCGGAGAGCGTGGTCACCGTTCGATCAGCCAGCGACGCGACGCCGGTTTCGTCAAGCGCCCGGTCGACGGCCGCCTCATCCTCCCGTGACAGATCCGCCCCCGAGCCGCGCGGCAGTCGTCCGAGACCGACGATCTCCTTCACGGAAATCGGCCAGTGAAACACATGGCCTTGCGGGAGATATCCGAGCCGGATTGCCCGTTCTTTTGGAGCGAGTTGGCGAAGCGGCGTACCGTCGAGTTCGACCGCTCCCTCCCCGTCGACCAGGCCAGCGATACTGCGCAGTAGCGTGGTCTTCCCCGCCCCGTTTGGACCGACAATCGCCACGAAGGAACCGGGCGAGACCTTTAGATCGACGCCGCTGAGGATGACGGTCCCGCCAAGCCTCACCTCAAGCCCGTTGACCGCGAGGTAGGGATAATCCGTCGTCATATCCCGGTCCCAGCCATCTCGCGGCGGCGTCGCAAGATCATGACAATGAAGAATGGCGCTCCAATTAGCGCGGTGAACACCCCGACCTTGATCTCGCTCGACGACGGGATCAGGCGCACCGCGATGTCGGCCGCCAGCAACAAAGCCGCACCGGACAGCGCCGCCGGCACCGCGAGGCGTCCGGGGTCATAGCCAACCATCGGCCGCACGAGATGCGGCGCGACCAGCCCGACAAATCCGATACTCCCGGCGACCGCAACGCCGGCACCGACCGCCGCG
The DNA here is from genome assembly GCF_965232525.1 of Bauldia sp. GTDB lineage: Bacteria > Pseudomonadota > Alphaproteobacteria > Rhizobiales > Kaistiaceae > Bauldia. The sequence continues at coordinate 3,348,667 of NZ_OZ246980.1, forward strand.
GCCACGCCCGCCACGACGCGAAGCCTGATCCGGTCGAGACTGAAGCCCAGGCTGGACGCTGCCTCTTCGCCGAGGGTCAAAGCGCGAAAGGCGCGCCGGTCCCAGAGCAACAGAATCACGCCAACCGCCATGAACGGTAACGCGATCGCGACATGCCGCATGCTGCGGTCCTCAAGCGATCCGAGGAGCCAGAATGCAATCTCCAAAGCCGCAAACGGATTGGGCGCCAGGTTGAGCGCGAGGGCGGTCCCGGCGCCGGCGAGACTCGACACCGCAAGCCCGGCAAGGATGAGAACCAGCAGGCTCGCCCGCCGTCCTGCGACCAGTAACAGCAACCCGACGGATATCAGGGCGCCGGCAATCGCAGCGACCGGCAGAGCGACGGAAAGAACGTTGACTAGGCCGAGCGAGATGACGGCGACGGCGCCGAAGGCAGCCGCAGAGGGCGCGCCGAACAGAGATGGTGCCGCCAGTGGGTTCCGCAACAACCCCTGGAGAGCCGCTCCGGAGAGGCCCAAGGACGCACCGATCATGACCGCAAGGAGCGCACGCGGCAGCCGAATGTCGATGACGATGATCCGAGCGGCAGTATCGCCGCCTCCGAACAACGCTGACGTCACGGTTGCCAGCGACAGGCCAGCTGGGCCGACGGCAAGAGAGGCGTAGAACAGGATCGCGACGAGGAGGCCGAGGGAGAGGATCAGCCCCGAACCTCGCCTTCGACCTCCGGCCAACTGCTTCTCCTGACGATCAGTTCTTCCACTTCAGCCCGGCATACGCCGACAACCCGGCGCTGTTGTAGCCCTTGACGTCTTCGTAAGTCGTATCGAACAGATTTTCGACCCGGCCGTAGATCGTCAGGTTATCGTCGACCCGGTAATTGGCTGAAAGATCGACACGGGTGTAGGGATCGAGTTTTTCCGTCCGCGCATCGTCGTTGTACCGCTCACCGACATAGGTCGCAGTGAGCGCCGCCTCGAAGCGCGGGATGCCCGTATAGACCAACGTCAGCGACCCGGCGTTTTGTGGGCGCCGTGCGAGCTGCGTATCGGTGGTGAGGTTTCGGGCGTCGAGATACGTGTATGTCGCTGTTGCATCGAGGGCGCCGGGCACCAGCATGGCTTTAGCCGTCACTTCAACGCCGGAGGTCTGCACCTCATCGATGTTGGCATAATTGCCGAAAGGCGGCACGGTTGGATCCCAGTCGATCATGTCGTCGATGCGGTTCCAGAAACCAGTAGTCGCGACGCTGAAACGGCCATCGAACAGCATCTTTTCGACCCCGAGGTCGCCACCGACGCTGGTCTCCGGTTCAAGGTCCGGATTGTAGCCAAGCTGAAAAGCGGTGGGGCGCTTCGCCCCCGTCCCAATGCTCCCGCGAACCGCCGCCTCGATTTCCGGCAGCGCATAGAAGGCCGTCGCCCGTCCGGTGGTGAAACCATCGCCGTCGATCTCGCCGTCGTGCCGTCCGGCAAAGGTGAGGTCCAGCCGATCGCCAATCGGCAGCTGATAGAGCAGGTAGCCGGCATATAGCGTAATGTCGTTGTCGAAGGTCGGGTCGTCGAGGTCGCTTCGCGTGCCCGTGGCGGTTTGGGTCTCAAATCGGCTGCCGGCCAGCAGCGAGCCCGCATTGCCAAGACCGATCTGCTTTTGCGCCTCTACGCCGAGGTTCTGTCCCTCGTAGTTGAAGGTCCGATCCGGCTCGATGTACTCGCGCGATGTGTTCGCGATAAAGAAGTTCACCGAGTTGTTCACGCGTCCATCGAACGTCGGAAACGAGAACTTCGCGAAACCGGAAAACAGTCCGCGATCCGAGTGATAGCCCTTCAGGTCGAGATCGCGACCGGCGTCGACCTCCGAGTCCAGGTTGTAGCCGTCGGCACCAAACTCGAACTTTACACCACCGCCTGGGTCAAAGGCGCCGCGCATCGTGCCGGCGAACTTGGTTACGCCGTCCGCCTCGCCGTTGTCGCGATCGCCGGTGCGCGAAAAACCATCGGTCTCAAAATAGGTACCGCTAGTGTAGAGGCTGAGATCGCCAGCGGCCGTGCCACCCGAAAGATTGAACCGACGCGTGCCGTAGCTGCCGCCCTCGACTGAGGCCTTCAACTCCGGCCGGCCCGACGGCTTGCGGGTGATGATGTTGATCACGCCACCGATCGCGTCAGAGCCATAGAGCGCACTCTGGGGGCCCCGGAGCACTTCAATCCGTTCGATGTCGGTAATCGTGAACTGAGAGAAATCGAATTGGTCGCGGGCGCTGGCCGGATCGTTGACCCGAACGCCGTCGATCAGAACCAAAGTATGCTGCGCCTCGGTGCCCCGCAGGCTGACCAGAGTCTGCCCTCCGACTCCTCCGGTCTCGGTCACCGTGACGCCCGGCACGGTCCGTAGCAATTGCGCGACTGACTCGGTCGGCTGTCGCTCGATCTCCTCGCTGGTGATCACCGATACAGAGCTTCCCGAACGACCGAGGGCCGTCGGGGTGTAGTATGGGGTCACGACGATTTCGAGCGGCTGCGCCTCCGCGATCGTCGGCAGCGACAACGAACAGCAGGAGACAACGACAAGAGAAGAAAAGGCGCAAAAGCGCCCCTGGCGGTACCGCATGTGGCAGACCTCGTATCTCGATCGATCTGGCGATGGCGCCCGTCACGGGATGTGTCCCGGGCCCACCCGGCTTTTCGGCCGGATACTGAACCGGTAAAGGAACGCCCGAACGGCGGCAATGGATAAGGAACGCGATGCCCAGTTTTTTCCGAGCGGTTGCTTTTTTTGTCACGCTCATCGCGATCAGTGCGGCGGCCAACGCTGAGCCGAAGCGGATCGTTTCGATCAACCTCTGTGCGGATGAACTTCTGATCGCCCTCGCCGACCCCAACCAGATCGCGGCTTTGTCAATCTACGCGACTAACGAACGGATGGCGTTTTTCGCCGATCGCGCGAAGGCCTTTCGACATGACGCAGGCGACGCAGAAACCGTCGTGGAGCTGGACCCCGATCTGGTGGTAGCGGGTCGTTTCACCAAGCGCGCGAGCCGCGATATGCTGAGCGCGCTCGGCTACGAAGTCGCTCTCCTCGAACCGGCACGAAGCATTGACGAGTCGATTGACCAGATTCGACGAGTCGCCAACCTGGTTGGGCACCCGGATCGGGGCGAAGTGCTGGTGGCAGAGATCGAGGCAGCACGGGAACGCGCTCGGAGCGCCATCGCCGACGGCGCGGCTCCGTCGGCAGTCGTCTACCAGCGTCGCGGCTATGTCACCGGCGGTGATACGCTGACCGGCGAGTTGCTGGAAATGGTCGGCGTGACGAACGCGGGCGGCGCGCTCGCCGGCGGGACCGGTGGCTTGGTGCCGCTGGAGGTGATGATCGCCAATCCGCCGGACTACCTCGTCGTAGCGGCCACCAACCGCGCAGCCGACGACCAGGGGGCGGCGTTGCTGGCCCACCCTGCCCTCGAACTCCTGTTTCCGGTCGAACGGCGGATCGTCCTGCCGGAGCGGCTGACAGTGTGCGGTGGACCGTCGCTGCCCACCGCTCTCGACCGGCTGTCGGCGGAGTTGCGCCGCGTCCACGGCAGCTCGTGATCGGCATCGACCATATCTGGATACTGGCGATCGCATTATGCCTCGACGCCCTCTTCGGCGATCCGGAGACGCTTTGGCGACGGCTCCGACATCCGGTGGTGTGGATCGGCGACGGTGTGGCGGCGATGGAGCGTCGGCTGAACCAGAAGGCTTGGTCACCGGTCTGGCGCCGCACTGCCGGTGCCGCGACCCTCACCATCGTCGTCGCGGCCTCCGCCGCGGCCGGGTGGATCATCGAAGCCGGGTTCACACAGCTTCCGTATGGCTGGATCGGCGTTGCCATTTGCGCCGCCATTCTGCTTGCTGGGCGTAGCCTCTATGATCACGTGGCAGCGGTTGCGACCGCGTTCGACGCTAACGGCTTGCCCTCAGCCCGTGGAGCGGTGGCCCGGATCGTCGGCCGCGACCCGGCGACGCTCGAAGAGGCCGGCGTTTGTCGCGCTGCGATCGAATCTGCGGCCGAGAATTTTTCCGATGGTTTGGTCGCCCCCGCTCTCTGGTTCGCGTTGCTGGGGCTCCCCGGGCTTGCGGCCTACAAGGCCATTAACACCGCCGACTCGATGATCGGTCATCGCTCGGACCGCTACCGTGACTTCGGCTGGGCGGCCGCACGGGTCGACGATGTGGTCAACCTGCCCGCGAGCCGCCTGTCCGGCGTCCTGATCGCGGCCGCCGCCCCGATCGTTGGCGGATCAGTGGGTCACGCGCTGCGGACGATGCGGACAGAAGCGCCCAAACACCGATCGCCAAACGCCGGATGGCCGGAAGGGGCGGCGGCCTCTGCACTCGGTGTGGCTCTCGCCGGTCCTCGTCGGTATCGGGGCATTCTCGTGGACGACCCGTTCGTCAATCCCGACGGCCGGCGCCAGGCGACGCCAACCGATATCCGAAGAATGCTGCGGCTCTACCTCGGGGCTTGGGGATTGCTGTTCGCGATCGTGGCCATTCTCAGCGGGGTCATCCTGGTCCGCTGACACGCCCCTGAAACGTTGGCGGCGCATTCGATCTAGGCTGGAACGAGACCAAGCTATAAGGCTCTGGCGAGGCTCAACAATCCGTCGATAGCAACATGCCGCTCGAGGTGGTCGGCCAGATTGTCCAATGTTGCGTCGACCAACGCTTCGTAGCGTAAGTCGTTGTTGCGCGCTCCCAGGGCGGTGAGGAACTGATGGCGGTATGGATCGCCGGCGAAAATGCCGTGCAGATACGTACCTGCCACCAGTCCATCGGGGGACGTGGCGCCGTCGGTGCGCCCATCCAGTTCGAACAGCGGCCGGCTCCGGTCGGGACCGTCCGTCCGCCCGATGTGGATCTCGTAGCCGGAGACTGGGATCTTGTCGGCAACGGTGCGCCCGGTGACGCGGTCCGTCGCCTTGTCGCCACCAAGTACGGTCGCCACGTCCAATAGTCTGAGACCGGCGACCGTGCCGGCCGGCCCCTCGACGCCGCCTGGGTCCGCGATCGATTGCCCTAGCATCTGGTAGCCTCCGCACAAGCCCAGAACCCGTCCACCGCGGCGGTGATGGGCCCCGATGTCGATGTCCCAGCCCTGGGCACGCAAGAAGGCGAGATCGGCGATCGTAGCTTTGGAACCGGGAAGCAGGATCAAGGTCGCTTCACACGGGATCGCCTCCCCAGGCTGCACGATGACGACCGACACGCCCGGCTCCTGTCGAAGTGGATCGAGGTCATCGAAGTTGGCGATTCGCTGGAGCGCCGGCACGGCGATTACGATGTCTCCGGGAGACGTTGTCGGATGGTCACCCTTCAGTCCGAGGACATCCTCCGCCGGCAGCCGCGCTGCGCCGTCGAACCATGGGATCACACCGTAGGACGGCCACCCTGTCGCCGACGTTATGGCTTCGAGCCCCCCGTCAAAAAGGCTCGGATCGCCACGAAATCTGTTGATCAGGAATCCGTGCACGAGCGCGCGGTCGTCGACTGAAAGAACCGCATGCGTGCCCACCAGCGACGCGATGACACCGCCCCTGTCGATGTCGCCGACGAGGATGACCGGCACGGCGGCCGCCTTGGCGAATCCCATATTGGCGATATCGCCGGTCCGGAGGTTTACCTCGGCCGGGCTTCCGGCGCCTTCGACCAAGACGATATCGGCTTCGCTGGAGAGGTGCGTGAAGCTCTCAAGCACCTTGGGCAGCAGCGTTTGCTTGTGGCGCCCGTAGTCCGCGGCTGCCAGGGTTCCCCACCGTCTTCCCTGGACGACTACCTGAGCGCCGCGGTCGGTTTCGGGTTTCAGCAGAACCGGGTTCATGTGAACCGATGGCTCAAGTCCGGCGGCACGGGCCTGCAGGGCCTGGGCGCGACCGATCTCGCCGCCGTCAACGGCTACCGCGGCATTGTTCGACATGTTCTGCGGCTTGAACGGCGCGACCGTCATCCCGCGCCGCTTCAACGCCCGACACAGGCCCGCAACGATAACCGACTTGCCGACATGACTGCCGGTTCCCTGGATCATCAGGGCGCGGCCAGCTCTTCTCAGTTTGGTCACTGAACGCGTCGCGTCCCGTCTCAGGCGAACTGCTCGCTGGACACGGCATGGAGCGGCGCGCCATCTCGCTCGAACGCGGAAATATTCGCAATCGTCATCTCGGCGATCGCCCGCAGGGCGTCCTCCGTGAAAAACGCCTGATGCCCGGTGATCAGCACATTCGGGAACGTCAGCAGCCTCGCAAAAACGTCGTCCTGGATGACCTGATCGGAGAGGTTCTCGAAGAAGAGGTCACCCTCCTCCTCGTACACGTCGAGTGCAAGACTTCCGAGCTGCCCTGATTTCAGCCCTCCGATGGCGGCACTGGTGTCGATCACGGCCCCGCGGCTGGTGTTGACCAGCATGGCGCCTTTCCGCATGGCGGCGATCGCGTCGGTGTTGATGAGGTGAAAGGTCTCCGGCGTCAAAGGGCAGTGAAGGGAAATGATATCCGACTGCGCCAGAAGACTTTGGAGGTCCACGTAGCGCGCGCCCATCGCTTCGACCTCGGCGTTGGGAAAAAGGTCGTATGCGACCAGGTCGCAGCCAAAGCCGCGCATGATGCCCAGGAACGCGCGGCCGATCTTTCCGGTCCCGATCGCTCCGACCGTGCAGCCGTGAAGATCGAAGCCCATCAGGCCTTCCAGTGAGAAATTGCCTTCCCTGACACGGGCATACGCTCGGTGGATCTTGCGGTTGAGCGACAAGATCAGCGCGGCCGTGTGCTCTGCTATCGCGTGGGGCGAGTATTCGGGAACGCGCGCTACGGCAATGCCCCTCTCTTTCGCCGCGAGAAGGTCGACATGATTGAAGCCCGCCGAACGCAGCGCCACGAGCCGTATGCCGAGCGCCGCCAGCTCGGTGAGCACCTCGGCGCCCAAATCATCATTGACGAACGCGCAGACCACGTCTGCACCGGCGGCGGCCGCGACCATCGGTGGACTGAGGCGCGCGTCGAGGAAAAGAAGCTCGTGCCGCCCGTCTTGGTTCGCCGCGATCAGGAACCGCTCGTCATGCGGCTTAGTCGAAAAGACCGCCACCCTCATGTCAGAACTCGATCCCGATCTGGCCCTTAACGCCGGAACGGAATGGATGCTTGACCATGGTCATTTCGGTGACCAGATCGGCCACCTCGATCAATTCGTCTGCAGCGTTGCGACCGGTGACAATTACGTGGACATCTGCGGGTTTTTGATCGCGCAGGAAGGCGACCACTTCATCGACCGGCAGATAATCGTAACGCAGCACGATGTTGAGCTCGTCGAGCAACACCAGCTTGTAGCGCCCGCTGGTGATCAGCGCTTTTGCCTTCTCCCACGCCGCTCGCGCCGCCGCGATGTCGCGCTGGCGATCCTGTGTCTCCCAGGTGAACCCCTCACCCATCGTGTTCAACGAAACGAGATCGCCGAATGCCTCCAGCGCCTTGCGCTCGCCAGTTTCCATTCTCCCCTTGACGAACTGAACGACCGCGACCGGCAGGCCGTGACCAAGCGCCCGGAACACCATGCCGAAAGCCGCCGTCGATTTACCCTTGCCCTTGCCGGTATGGACCACGAGCAAGCCTTTCTCGATGGTCTTTGTGGCGAGAATCTTGTCCCGCGCGGCCTTCTTCTTGCGCATCTTCTCGGCGTGACGAGCGTCGAGCTCGGCCTCGGTCATCGAACCGGTCATTCGGCAGCCTCTGCTTGAGTGGCAACGAGAGTGGACAGGCGATCATAGGCGCTGTTCGACCGCGGCGACCAGAGCCCGCGGTCGATCGCTTCGCGAAACCGTTCGGCGATCTCACGCAGCGCGGGCGCGTTAGCGTCCGCAATGAAGGCGCAAACCCTGTCGTCGGCGATGTAGGCATCGTAAAGCTGGTCGAAATGATGATCGCCGACGGCATCCGTCATCGCGGCGTAGGCAAACAGATAGTCAACGGTCGCCGCGATCTCGAAAGCGCCCTTGTAGCCGTGGCGCATAACGCCCGCGATCCATTTCGGGTTTGCCGCGCGGCCTCGGACGACCCGGGCGATCTCCTGCTTCAACGACCGGATCACCGGTTTCTCCGGCCGCGCATGGTCGCCGTGATAGATTGCTGGAGCTTCGCCTCTCAGCACCTCGACGGTCGCCGCGAGCCCGCCCTGGAACTGGTAGTAATCATCGGAATCGAGCAGGTCGTGCTCCCGGTTGTCCTGATTGTGGAGGACGGCGTCAGCGGTCTTCAGTCGCTCGGCGAACACCTCGCGCTGTTGCCGGCCCGCGATCCCGCCGCCATACCCGTAGCCACCCCAAATCAGGAACGTCTCGGCGAAGTCTTCGCGGCCCTCCCATATGCCTTCGTCGATGAGTGTCTGGATCCCGGAGCCGTACGTGCCCGGCTTGGCGCCGAAGACGCGGAGCCCGGCAATCCGCTGTGCCTCATCCGGATCGACCCCCGCATCGGCAAGCCGCGTCTGGTCCATCCGCGTGGCTGCAGCAATCGGATTAGCGGCGTCGTCTTCATTCAGTGATGCGACAGCGCGCACCGCGGAATCAACCAGATCGATCTGCTCGGGAAAGGCATCACGGAACATGCCGGATATCTTCAGCGTCACATCAATTCGCGGACGTTGAAGCTCCGACAGCGTCATGACACGAAAGCCGGTGACCCGGCCGGTGCCGCGGTCCCACTGCGGTTCGGCGCCGAGCAAGGCTAGCACCTGGGCCACGTCATCGCCGCCGGTGCGCATGTTCGATGTGCTCCACGCGGACATCGCGATTGATCGCGGCCAATCGCCGTGGTCCTGGAAATAGCGGAGCGCCAACGCGTCAGCGGCAGCGCGACCAAGCGCCCAAGCGGCCGGTGTGGGCACCGCACGGGTGTCGACAGTGTAGAAATTGCGCCCGGTCGGCAGGACCTCCGGCCGGCCGCGGCTGGGCGCTCCCGAAGGACCCGGCGGCACAAAACGGCCGCCCAGCGCGGTCAACACCGCCTCCAACTCGCCTTCGCCTGATTGATCAATAGCCGGAGCCAATTCATTGAGGATCCAGTCACAAACCGCGTCGGACCGAGGCCCAATCGACGGATCCTCTCCACTCAGCCGATCCGCCAATAGCTCGAACGCGAGCGCTTCGATCCGCTCTACGGTATCGCCAGCTGTCCGCCAGAGCGCTCCACTTTGCCGAACCAGTGGCTCCGGGCAGGGACCGGACCAGGGTGAGCCGAAATCAACATCGAGCGGATCAAAATCAATGAGGCCGAGGTCAGCGGCGACAGCCCGATGAAGCGACGCGTGCCGGTCACCCTCCCCGCCACGGGGCGCACGGGCGATCGCCACCAGCGTCTCGATCCGCTGCCGGCCCTCCGGCGATGCCCCAAGGATATGAAGCCCATCGCGGATCTGCATCTCCTTGAGTTCGCAGAGATGGGTGTCGAGAGACTGCAGTGCTGTGTCTTTAAAGTCAGCGTTCAGACCGAGATCGCGATCAAGACCGTGGCGCACCGCCGTCGCCATGATTTCCCGTTCGAGCCAAGTCCGTCGCCTCGGATCGACACCGGCGGCGAGGTAGTATTCGTCGATCATCGTCTCGAGTTCGGCCATGGCTCCGTGGATTTCGGCCCGCGCCATGGGCGGCATCAGATGGTCGACGATCACCGCGGACGAACGGCGCTTTGCCTGCGCCCCCTCGCCCGGATCGTTGACGATGAACGGATAGATCAACGGTACTGTCCCGAGCGCGACCTCGGGCCAGCATTCGGCCGAAAGCCCCAACGCCTTGCCGGGCAGCCATTCGAGGTTGCCGTGCTTGCCGAGATGGACCATGGCGTCGGCACCGAATACCTGGCGCAGCCAGACATAGACGGCGAAGTAGTTGTGCGGCGGAACGAGGTCCGGATCGTGGTAGCTCTCCCGCGGATCGATGTTGTGGCCACGGGCCGGCTGGACGGCGACGACTAGGTTGCCAAACCGATGGGCGGCGATCGCAAACGAACCAGCGTGAAACAGAGGATCGTCTTCCGGCCGCCCCCAACGCGCTGTCAGCCCGTCGCGAACTGAGGCCGGCAAGGCGTTCAGTGCGGCCAGGTAGTCACGCAATTCCAAACGGTTCGGCGCATGAGCCAAGCGGCCGTCGATGACATTGGTCGGACCGGCCAGCAACGTGTCCATCAACGATCGACCGTCGACCGGGAATCCGTCTATCCGATAGCCGGACGCCGCAAGATGAGCTGCGACTCGAGCAGCACTCTCCGGTGTATCGAGGCCGACACCGTTGGCGATCCGCCCATCCCGGTTTGGGTAATTCGACAGAACGATCGCGACGCGCCGGTTGGGCGCCGGCTTTTGCCCCACGCGGATCCAGGCCGCGACTTGTTCGGCAACGAAAGCGACCCGGTCGGCACGCGGCCGATAGGTGGTCGTCTGGCTGTCGATGGCCGGGTCATACGTTTCCGCCTTGAAGGAGATCGCTCTCGTGGTCAGCCGACCGTCGACTTCAGGCAGGACGACGTTCATCGCCAGGTCGCGGGGAGACAACCCGGAGAGGCTTGTCTCCCAGGCCTCCTCACTCGATCCCGCGAGAATCGCCTGCAGCACCGGACATCCCGGACGGTCGAGCACCGTGCCTGACCTACTTTGCGTCGTCGCGGCGAACGCCGTTGTGTTGATGATGACCGACGGGGGAATGTCGGCGAAAACCCTGTTGAGGAAGGCGATGCTCTCGCGATCCTTGAGACTGGTCACGAACAGCGGTAGCCCAGTGATCTCGGCCTTCGCGAGTGCTGTCACGAAAGTGTCGATCGGCGCCGTCGAACCGGCGAGCAGGATTGACCGGTAGAACACAATCGGGACGATTGGCCAGTCGCTGCGCGCAGCCAATGCATCGCCTCGCTGGACGGCACCAACGCCGCGCTCGTAACAGCCAGCGTTGGCGATCGTGACCGGCTCCACCTCGTCGACTGGCGTATCGTCGACGAGGCCGTTCATGATGCGCAGGGCCAGCGCTGCGTTTTCCGGTCCACCGGCGACGAAGCATCGCCACAGCCGCTGCGCGTCTTCCTCGGCTACGGTGCCATAGGCGGCCAGTGCCGGGTCCCACTTGGTGTCACCCGGAATCACAACGAGTCGAGTCCCTCCACCGCGGGCGAGGTCTCGTAGGTGTTCAAGCCCATACGACCAGTATCCGGCACCGCCGAGAACCCGCACGACGACGAGCTTCGCGTCAGCGAGCGTCCGGTCGATATAGAGGTCAACCGACAGCGGATGCTTCAGGCGCATCAGGTTGGTCAGACGAAGATGCCCCGTGGAGAGTCTGGCGGTTCTTGCCGCCGCGGCCAGGATCGACAGATCGGTGTCGGCGGCCGACAGCACAACAATGGTTCCCGGCGACTGCTCGAGATCGACCGCCGCCTCGCCGTCGTCGATCCGCTCCGTCGTCCCGATCGGTAGATGCATTGCCTAACCAGCCAGCCGGGCTGTCACTCGCTCGGGATCGACCGAACGAAGCCCAATAACCACCAAGCCGTCATCATGGCCGCTGGATGGATCGAAATAGGTCTCCAGTCGACGTCCTACCCCCTGCACGACCACCGGCGCGGCCTTCTCAACGACGCGCGCGTATCCCTTGATGCGCAGCACGCCGGGGAGTGTAAGCGCGTCGGCGACACGGCTCCTGAGAACCTCCAGCGACCCATATGCTGGGGCGCCGACAACGAAAGACGCAAAGTCATCATGGTCATGATCCTCGTGACCGGCGCGCTCATGGTGGCTCTCGCGCCCGGCCATGTGATCCTCGGCGGCGGCGCCGATCCCCAGCAGGACCGTCGACGGCAAACCCTCGCCCGTGCTGGCAATCTGCGACGTCGCGGGCCGCGCGCCGGCTGCGGCGATGGCTCCAACCCTGGCCAGGGCATTGGTGTCAACGATATCGGCCTTGCTGATCACAACCAGATCGGCACAGCGAAGTTGATCCTCGAACAGCTCCTCGACCGGGTCGTCGTGCTCGCGGACCTGTTGATCTTTCTCGGAACCTTCCGGTGCAAACGTGCCGGCGAGTACCGCCGGCGCATCGATGACCGTCACGACCGAGTCGACCGTGACCCGATGGCGTACACTCGGCCAAGTAAACGCGCGAACCAGAGGCTGAGGCAGCGCGAGCCCCGACGTCTCCACGATGATGTGCTCCGGCGCCGGCTCCCGCGCGAGCAGCATCTCCATAGTCGGCAGAAATTCGTCGGCAACCGTGCAGCAGATGCAGCCATTGGTGAGTTCGACGATCTCGTCGGGCTTGCAAGTGGGATCGCCGCAATCCCCCAGCAGCTCGCCGTCAAACCCCATGTCACCGAATTCGTTGACGATGACGGCAATCCGCCGACCGTCAGCGTGCCGGATGAGATTCCGGATCAGGGTCGTCTTGCCGGCACCAAGAAAGCCAGTGACGACTGTTGCGGGGATTCGCGCGCTCATGAATTGGCCTGCTGGTTCGGTTTGAGCTGAAGGGGGATGCCGGCGATCATCGTCACCACCCGGTCGACGGTCGCGGCGACCTTTTGGTTGAGGATGCCCTGAGCGTCCGCATACCGGCGTGCCAGTGCATTGACTGGTACGATGCCGGAGCCGACTTCGTTGGAAACAAGGATCACTGGCCCAGCAGCCGCGTCGAGTGCGCTGACGAGCGCTTCGGATTCGCTCTCCACATCACGCTCGGCTTCCATGATGTTGGCGAGCCAGAGGGTAAGGCAGTCGACGAGGACGATGCGATCGGATGTCGCGGCCGCTGACAGCACCGTCGGCATCTCGAGCGGTGCTTCGACTGTCATCCAGTCATCACCGCGGCGTTGGCGATGAACGGCGATTCGCGCCGCCATTTCCGCGTCGCCGGCTTCCGCCGTCGCGAGATACACCGGCGCAAGCCCTGACAGCAGCGCCTGCTCCTCTGCATAGCGGCTCTTGCCGGAACGCCGGCCGCCCACCACCAGCAAATGTGCAGCAGACATCAGCCGTCGTGCATCGATGCCGGAAGCCGAGATTCTCGGCCCCCAACCGGTACGCCTGGATCAATCTGCTCGAAGGAACACGGCGGACTAGCGCCGCAAAGACAACGGGTCGACACGTCATATCTCCTTCCCCGTCCCACCGACGGTCGAGAGGTTCATATGATGCGTCGGCCGGTCTCCTGGCTCGCGGCTCTCAACGCCAACCCGCGCCTTCCCGGGACATCCCAGTGGCACTTCTGCGGGGCAGCTAACCGCTTACAGTTGCGGGGGCAGCTGCGGCTTCGGGACTCGCCCTTACCGCATTCCCGTTTCATCCACGGCAGATCGATGCCGCGGAACCAACGCATGGGATCAGCGTAGGCGGCAAAACCGATTCAATCAAGAGACGGCGAGATGAGATTATCGCGCTTGACTGGCGTCGCGCTTATTGCCGTTCCACCAACGTTTCACGGCAACGGTGATCCGGCGGTTCATCCGACGCACCGTCGGGCTGTCAACAGCCAGGATGAGGAAGCCGAGGGGCAGCATCCAAAACCCGAGAACGGGCAGGAAGCCAAACAAGCCGCCGACGATCAGCAGAGCCGCGATGCTCAACCGCAGAATCCGATTCCTCGGAAGGCTGATCGTTCGGCTACCTAGGCGAATGCGCGCCATTCATCGTTCCCCGTCGGAGTCGCCGCTTCAACTGGCGACGGTGAAGCAGATGGGGGATACATCCCTTGCAAGCAACCCTAAATCGGATGAAACGGGCCTTTGCAAGGCGATGTTCGCTTTGCTATAGCGGTCGCGCTCGACATCTTGATGTCGATCCCCGGTAGCTCAGTTGGTAGAGCAAGCGGCTGTTAACCGCTGGGTCGCTGGTTCGAGTCCGGCCCGGGGAGCCATTTTCCGCACGAAGATATCGCCGCGGAGAGAGCAAAGTGTTCCCAAGATTGCCACCTTCCCGCAGCATTGTTGTGGTTATTCGCGAAACGCGCGCTCTGCTATGAAAGCGTGCGTAAGCCCTTGCGCCATCGACAATGCTGTTATTTCAAGGGCTTGAGAGGCGACGGCGGTGTCAGACATGACGAATCACAGTTAAGGTGTTCAGGCTGGTGCCGTGAATATCCATTCAAACGACCAATAGGAGGTCGCAGGTGACGAACAACGAACCTTCATCAACCAACAACACCGGTGGTGGTGGCGGCGGCGGCAGCCGCGCCATTCTTTACATCATCATCGCGGTCATCATCCTTGCGGTCATCTATTTCTTCGTGACCAGCCGCGAGGAAGAGCAGGCGGCCCCGGCGGACACCACAACCGAGGAACCCGCCGAGCCCGCAGCAGAGACACCGGCAGAACCAGCGGCCGAAGAGCCGGCCGAACCTGCAGCCGAAACTCCCGCAGAACCTGCCGCTGAGGAACCCGCAGAGCCTGCTACGGAAGAGCCCGCCGAGCCCGCAGCTGAAACGCCGGCAGAAGAGCCCGCCGAAGAGCCGGCCGAACCGGCCGCCGAGACGCCAGCAGAGCCCGCGGCAGAGGAACCGGCCGAACCCGCGGCCGAGGAGCCCGCGGCCGACGACGCGGACGATGGAGCAACGGACGAGCCAGCCTCATCGCAGTAACCAAATGGCGTCGGCGCATGATCGCGCCGGCGCCAACGCTTTCGAGGCCGGCGTCGCAAGACGTCGGCTTCTCTATTTCACCAAGATCGCAATATCGTCGGCCGCACCGACAGCATCGATCCGCTCGTCGCCTTGCGCTTAGCGAGAGCGATTCGCCGCAAATTGCTCCAGCCAATCGACCGCGTAAGCGACGATCCCCGCGGCATCCACGAGGACACTGTCGGCGCGGCCGACTTGACCTCGCTTTCCTCGTCCAGATTCCAAGTAGCCGTTGACGATATCGGCAAAGAAATCGGCGTTAAGACCATCGATAACTGGATCACCGGTATCGAACTCCTCGATCAGCACCCACCGCTTCTGCCCGTCTTGAAGCAATGGTGCTTCGTATCGTTGGACTCGCTTCCCGGGGATGTCGGCCAGGTGCTCTGCGTGATGGAGTAGGGTCATCGTATCGAGCGGCGCCCCGAGCATCAGGACTTTGCCATCTGCCGCGACCAGGCGACCGAATGGCGAATCTTCGCCATAGCCGTACTGCATCGGATGATTCTCGGTGAACGCCTGCGCACGTGCGCCCACGGCGATCATGCTCGCTCCGGGATTGCCGCTGCGCAGCGCCCCAGGTGTCGCTCGCAGGAACTCGGGAAACACGCCGTGATCGCGCGAGGCATGGGCGCTTGCCGGGTCGAAAGCAGGTATCTCTTCGCGCCACGCCTCCTGTACCCGACCGCCCTCATCGAGAAGATGGTCGTAGACGACGTTCCAGTCGGCATAGGCGAGGATGGTTCCGTCCGAACCGACAACGTCGCGCAGCGCGCCGATCACGGTATCAGGGCCCGCCAGCATGGGACCGACCTTGCTGATCGCCGCATGGACCATCACGGCGTCGCCACGCCGCAGTCCAAGCGCCTCCAGGTCGCGCTGGAGGTTCGCCCTTGTCACATATGGATTCTGTCCCACTTCTCGCCTTTGCGGTTCTTGTCCCAACCGACACGGGGATACATCCTTCGACGGCGATCTTATGCCATCCACCGACCGGGCACCTATGCCATCACAAGCTGACCATCGCATCGCACTTTTCTGGTTTCGCCGCGATCTGCGCCTTTCCGACAATCCCGGACTGACAGAGGCGGTGAAGTCAGGGCAGCGGCTGATCCTGCTCTACATCCTCGAAGACGCCGGTGATCACGGCCGACCGCTGGGCGGGGCCTCTCACTGGTGGCTGCACGGATCGCTTAAGCGGCTCTCATCGGACTTGGCTGAGCTTGGCCAAACTCTAGTGTTGCGAAACGGCAGCACCAGCGACATCGTCCCCGATCTCGTTCGACGGCATGGCGTATCGGACATCTTCTGGAGTCGTCGTTACGGGTGGCCCGCGGAGCAAGACGACGCGCTTGCCGCTCGGCTTGTCGCGGATGGTCGAACCGTCAGGACATTCGCCGCCAATCTCCTGTTCGAACCCGAGGCGATTCCGGGAAAGAACGGCGACGGCTTTAAGGTGTTCTCCGCGTTCTGGCGAGCGGCGCAAGCGCTGGAACGGCCGCGGAGCGCGTTACCACGACTGAAACACCTGCCACCACCGGTCGACCTGGTGGACAGTGACACGCTCGACGACTGGCAACTTCGCCCGACCAAACCGGACTGGTCAGGAGGATTGCGGGGCACCTGGGAGCCAGGCGAGGCCGGTGCGGCGGTGCGCCTGCAAACCTTCGTATCGGGTGCGCTCGATCGATACGCGAAACAGCGAGATTTCCCGAGCGATCCGGCAACATCGATGCTCTCACCGCATCTCGCCTTCGGCGAGGTCAGCCCATTTCAGATCTGGGAGGCGCTTGGCGACAGTTCTTCCGGCGTCTCCAAATATCGCTCGGAGCTTGGCTGGCGTGAATTCGCCTATCACACGCTTGCGCGCTTTCCCGATCTCGAAGAAGACAACCTGCGTTCGGAGTTTGACGTCTTCCCCTGGCATGCTGCCGACCCGACTCTCCTTCACGCTTGGCAGCACGGCCAGACCGGATACCCGATCGTCGATGCAGGGATGCGGCAGCTTTGGCAGACCGGCTGGATGCACAACCGTGTCCGTATGGTGGTCGCCTCGTTCCTGACCAAGCACCTGCTGATGGACTGGCGCGTCGGGGAGACATGGTTCTGGGACACGTTGGTCGACGCCGATCCCGCCAACAACCCGTTCGGCTGGCAGTGGGTTTCCGGGTCCGGTTTCGACGCGCAGCCCTATTTCCGCATCTTCAACCCAGTCCTCCAGGGCGAGAAGTTCGATCCGAACGGCGACTACGTCAGGCACTTCGTGCCAGAACTTGCTGACCTCCCGGCGCGATTTGTCCACAGGCCATGGGAGATGTCGCCCCTCGAAGCGCGTGCTGCCGGAATGGTGCTCGGAAAAGCCTACCCCCAACCGATTATCGACCACTCCGCGGCACGCCAACGCGCCCTCGACGCGTATAGCGAGATGAAACGGTGACGGCGTGGACATGCAACCCGTTTGCTGTATCGGTGAATTGCAAAGACAAACTTTCTAGGCTGCGGGTCATGGCGGTCGACGGCATACTTGAAGCCCCCCAAGGCAGCCGGTAGCCTCCGCCAAATTCTTGGCGGTGGCACCAGATCGACCGCACGACGAGCAGGATATCATGGACCTCAAGAACACGGTCGTTGACGCCATCGGCAACACGCCGCTCATCCGCCTTGGCCGTGCCTCGGAGGAAACCGGCTGTGAGATCTACGGCAAGGCCGAGTTCATGAACCCGGGGCAGTCGGTGAAGGATCGAGCGGCCCGCCACATGATCCTTGGCGCGGAGGAACGCGGCGACCTCAAGCCCGGCGGCCTGATCGTCGAGGGCACTGCCGGCAACACGGGAATCGGACTGGCACTGGTCGGTCGTGCGCGTGGCTATCGCCTCGTCATCGTGATCCCCGAGACTCAGAGCCAGGAGAAGAAAGATACGCTGCGCATGTCCGGGGCGACGCTGATCGAGGTCCCGGCCAAGCCGTTTCGCGATCCGAACAACTATCAGAAGGTAGCCCGACGCTTGGCGGATTCGCTCCGCGAAAGCGAGCCAAACGGTGTGTTGTTCGCCGATCAATGGAACAACCTCGACAACCGCCGCGCCCATTTCGAGACGACTGGCCCCGAGATCTGGGAGGCCACAGACGGCAAAATCGATGCGTTCATCTGCGCGGTCGGGACCGGTGGTACACTCGCCGGTGTCTCGACCTATCTTCGCGAACGGAAGCCCTCGGTGACGATCGGTTGCGCCGATCCGGAAGGGGCGGCCATGTACAGCCTGTTTGCGACCGGCGAAGCCAAAGCCAGCCCTGGCAACTCGATCACCGAAGGAATCGGCCTCGGCCGCTCTACGCCGATCGTTGGCGATATCAAGGTCGACTACCCGTATGTCGTTCCCGACAGCGAAGCGATCCCGCTGGTCTTCGATCTCATCCAGGAGGAAGGTTTGGTCCTCGGAGGGTCGTCCGGCATCAACGTTGCCGGAGCAATCCGGCTCGCCAGGGAGCTCGGCCCGGGGCACACTATTGTCACGATCCTCTGTGACCTCGGCACCCGCTACCAGTCGAAGCTGTTCAATGCGGATTTCCTGCGGAGCAAGGACCTTCCAGTACCGTCATGGCTCGAATCGCCGCCGAGTTTCGATATTCCGTTCGAGGCCGCATAGCAATCGACGACGAGCGCCCCATCTAAATTCAAGCACCGGCCGACCGCAGCGTGCGGGCGGGCGACAAGCCAGTCAGACATCCATTTCCAAATCTGGGGACCAAACAACAATGACCGCGAACGCCAAGAGCATGGAGAACCTTCAGACCGCGCTGTCGATGGAGCTCAGCGCGGTTCATCAGTACCTCCTGCACGCCCATATCCTGGAAGACTGGGGGCTCGATGCTCTGGCGGCGAAGATGCGCGAGGAGATGCAGGAAGAACTGGGTCACGCCAGCGTCTTCATGGATCGGATTCTGTTTCTGGGAGGCGACCCGAAAGTGGAACCAGCAAAAGCCGCTAGCCGATCGACATCCCTCAAGGCCATGTTTGAAGCCGACCTCGAAGACGAGCGGAGTGCCGTTCTGTTCTACAGCGATGCCGCGGCCGAGGCGCTGACCGAAAACGATGTCGGATCGCGCGCCCTCTTCGAGCGCATCGCCATCGACGAGGAAGGTCATATGGACTGGCTACAGACCCAGCTTGATCTGATCGAACGGATCGGCGAGCCGGCCTACGTCGCACGGCACATGTCGGTAACGGCCGAAGGACCCTAGCGATACAGGAGGCCGAGACTCTCCGGGCCGCCCTCTCGTTTCGCGGCCGGTCAGTTGTCCCGCTGGTACCGCTCGCAGCTGGCGATCTGATCGAACTCGGTCGAGCGGAGGTAGCAGAAGCTGATCGCGTCAGCGCCCTCGATCGTTCCCATTGCGATACCGCCTGGTTCCGACCAAAGGAACCTTCCAGGATCGGTGATGATACCGACAATCCATTTGGGGCCACCGCCCTCAAACGTATACTGCCCGGCGAAGCGCCGATCCTCCTGCTCGGTGATTTCGAAAGATGCGGTGTAGCTACCAAACTCGGGCTTGGGAGCTGGCTGTCCCTGATCGACTGACACGGCTTCGACCGTGCCCTTCCAGGAACCGCGCAGGTCGGGATAGCTGTCGTCCGAGAGGGCCGGGCGTGAGACCAGCACCGCTGCAAGGCCCAGCAAGCAAATCCTTACCGTCATGATACTCTCCCTTCGCTACGAGCACCCGGTGCGATGGCGCTCGTGACATGATGCCGCCGCCGCTACCCAACGCCGGCTGGCACGGTGTAAGCTGAACCCTATCCCAGGTAGGTAACGACATGGCAACCGAGCTGCTTTTCCGAGACGACCCCTACTTGCCCGAAACGACCGCAACTGTGATTGCGGTCAACGATCGGCGTGGCATCATCCTCGACCGTTCGGTGTTTTTCGCCACAGGCGGCGGCCAACCGGGCGACTCCGGTGCCCTGCGACGGGAGAGCGATGCATCGATCCCGATCGCCACGACCGTTTATGGCGAAGACAAGAGCGACGTCGTCCACGTGCCGACCGAGGAGGCAGCGCTGCCGGAAGCGGGCGAGGCAGTCACCGCCGCGATCGACTGGGAACGACGGCATCGCCACATGCGGGTTCACACCGCCCTCCATCTCCTGTCAGTCGTCCTCCCCTACCCGGTCACCGGCGGACAGATCGGCGCCGACGAAGGTCGGCTCGACTTTGACGTCGATGGCGACATGCCATCGAAGGAGGAGATGGCGGAGCGGCTCAACGACCTCGTGGCGGCCGACCATGCTGTCACCGAAACCTGGATCAGCGACGAGGAACTCGCCGCTAGTCCCGACCTGATCAAGACGATGAAGGTGAAACCGCCGATGGGAAGCGGCCAAGTCCGTCTCATCGGGATCGGCGATATCGACTTGCAACCTTGTGGCGGGACCCATGTCCGCTCCACTGCCGAAATCGGGCCACTGGCGATCGGCAAGGTCCAAAGCAAAGGCCGGCAAAACCGTCGCGTCCGCATCCGCCTGGCAGACGCGCCATGAGCACTGAAGCCACCTCCCCATTCGTGTCGACCGCGTGGCTGGCGGAGCACCTCGGCGATCCCAATGTCGCTATCGTCGATGGCTCATGGCATCTGCCTGCCGCTAATCGAGACCCTCGGGCGGAGTACGAAGCCGGGCACATCCCTGGTGCCGTGTTCTTCGATATCGACGCCGTTGCCGATCTCGACAATGCACTGCCGCATATGCTGCCGCGACCGTCTGTGTTTGCCGAAGCGGTCGGGCTGCTCGGCATCGATGAGCAGCAGACCATTGTCGTGTGCGACGCCGCCGGTCTGTTCTCCGCTCCACGGGTGCGATGGACCTTTAGGATCATGGGCGCGCCTGATGTCCGCATTCTCGATGGTGGGTTGCCGGCTTGGAAAGCTGAAGGACGTCCCATCGAGACTGGTGTGGCAACCCCATCGCCACGGACTTTTCGCGCCGCTTTCGACGCGGGCCCTGTCCGCGATATCGACGCGGTCCGCGCGGCGAGCACGGACAGAGCGACACAGATCATCGATGCACGATCACCGGAACGCTTTGCCGGCGCCTCGCCGGAACCCCGCCCGGGCGTAGAGCCCGGCCACATTCCCGGAAGCCTGAATCTGCCGGCCTCCTCGCTCATCTCCGACGGGCGGCTGAAGGGTCCCGAAGAACTGGCGGCGGCATTTGCTGCAACCGGGATCGATCCAGACCGGCCAATCATCACCAGTTGCGGGTCAGGGATAACGGCGGCGATCGTTTCGCTCGCCCTTGAGACTACGGGCGTCGAAGGCGTCGGTCTCTATGACGGCTCCTGGGCCAATTGGGGCAGCCGGCCGGACACGCCCAAGGAGACGGGGCCGTAGCCGGACCGCGCGCACGACTGAACCGTCACGGTTGACAGTGCGTCTTCGTCGGGAGCGACCGGCTCCGACGCGGCGCCCGTCAGCGACTCTGTTCTGGCAGGGGCCAATCCGACGAACTGACAACTTCACCGTCGACAATCACGCCCGTGACGGCCCCGGAGTCGACAAGCTCGTCAATCGTCGGATACCACATGGATTCGTGCGGGACCAACAGCCCCCGCTCAACAAAGTCCTCGTCAAAACCGGCCTCTGTCAGAATGGACGCGAAATCGGAGTCAACCCACTCCAACTCTTGCTTGCTGAGCCCAGGAAAATCAGCTGCGTGAAATCCGAGTCGTCCGTTTTGGTCGATAAACCGTTCCTCGCTGGCGGCGAAAGCGATCACACAAGCTGAAAGACACTCGCCTCCGACGTGGGTCACCAGCCCATGTTCGCGAACCAGATCGAACACGGCCTCAGCTTCTCCTATGCGACCGCCTTCACTGTTGAGACTGATGAAGAAAGCGTCCGGAGCGGATGAGAGAACCTCTTGGAGTTCCTTGGCAAGCCCGTACTTGAACCCGCCCGTAACCAAAATCCCTTTACCATCGTCGGCGATCGACACTTGGTAGTCGGATATCTCCGGGTCGTTAAGGAACGCCATCTGGTAGGTTTCATCGAGAGCCGGAACGGTGCCGCCAAGGTCGCCGAGTAGGCGGATGAGCCCCAAGACAATCAAGACCTGTGCCGTACGCGCCCAGAAGCGACTTCGGCCAAGTTTTCGGCGTTCTTCGGCGTGGCGCGACGCAGAACGCCAGATGCCGACCATCTGCCAGAGGGTGAAGGCGCCAATTAGCCCGACCGTTGCATACAAGCTGATAAAGATCGCCACCGGATCGTAGCCTTCCGGGAGCAGCGACTCGATCCATCGCAGAAGGACCGCGACAAACAGCCCACCAAGAAAGCCGAACACCCAATAGCTGACGCCGAGCGATAGCTCGCCGCGCCAGAACGCGGCGAAGACGTTTTTCGCCGGCTTTCGACTTGGGTGACTGAACGGTCTCTCGACCTGTTGATCGGTTCCACTGTCAGACGGCGCCGACCACCCGTCGGGGCCACGACCAGGCAACTCCGACCGATCATCGCTCATAAGTCGTTTTTCCGTCGAAATGGGCTGAAGCGGTGACTCAACTCAAACACAAAGCCGTGAGGAACCGCAACCTGAGCCGCTTGGCCTTACCCCTGTGCGTCGACATCGGAAGGAACGGGCAAATCAGCGTCAGCGCCAAGCGTCCATCCAATCGACTGTGCAAATGGCGTCCAGTATCCAACCGATACTCCGGCGGCCCGAAGCGCCTCGCTGGTCCACTGATTGCAGGTGCGGATCGGCGAGTATCGACCATGCGCCTCGTAGAACGCGTCGCCATAACCATAGGTCTCGTCGGACAGGATTGCAGCCCGGCCGTTGACGTCGAGCGCCAGGCTGTGGAGCACGTGTTGCTCCAGCGCGCGCAGACCCCCGTCGGTGACCCATACCGTAGCCCGCCGTGTCGGTGGAATTTGAGCCGAATCCCAGACCGGGCTGACGTGGACAACCGTCTGATCGAAGAACATGGCTTCAGCGATAACACCGGGCGTGATGTCGGCCATTGTCGGCACGTTCGTATAGAAGCTCTCAGACCCCCAACCGAATGCGACGTAACCGTCGCTGGTGAGCGCCGCGAGTTGGATCGGGTCCAGCACGTCTCGCCAGTCAACACTCAGTCCTTCGACGGGGAGGACGATGTCGGTGTGGATCTCGCTCCAGACGATCGTAACCGGATGCTCCCCGGCGGCAGCGACCGCTCCTGTCGCCGGCCGCCACAGCGCGCCGACCACGGCCGCGGCAAGATACAGAGTCCCGAGCAGCAGAAGCGTAGCCGCACCAGTGGCCGCGATGCGAAACACGCGCCGGATCATCGACATTTTTTGAGGCTCGCGGCAGCCTAAAGAATCTGACTGAGGAACAGTTTGGTCCGATCGTGGACCGGATTGTTGAAGAAGGTCTCCGGATCGGCTTGCTCGATGATCTGACCAGCGTCCATGAAGATCACCCGGTCGGCCACTTGCCTGGCGAAGCCCATCTCATGACTCACCACCAGCATGGTCATGCCCTCATTGGCGAGATCGACCATCACCTCGAGCACTTCCTTGATCATCTCAGGATCGAGCGCCGAGGTGGGTTCGTCAAACAACATAATCCGCGGGTTCATGCAGAGTGCCCGCGCGATGGCGACCCGCTGCTGCTGACCGCCTGATAGTTGGCCGGGATACTTGTCCGCCTGTTCGGGAATGCGCACCCGCTCAAGATAGCGCATGGCCACCTCCTCGGCCTCGCGCTTCGGCATGCGCCGCACCCAGATCAGGGCCAGCGTACAGTTCTCCATGATGGTGAGGTGCGGGAAGAGATTGAAGTGCTGGAACACCATACCAACCTCGCGGCGAACCTCATCGATTCGCTTGAGATCGTTGGTCAGCTCGATCCCGTCGACGATGATCTTGCCCTGCTGGTGCTCTTCCAGACGATTGATACAGCGGATCATGGTTGATTTGCCGGATCCGGACGGGCCGCAGATCACGATCCGTTCGCCGCGCATGACGCGGAGGTTGATGTTCCGCAGGACGTGGAAATCGCCGTACCATTTGTGCATGCCGATGATATCGATGGCGATGTCCTCGGCCTTGGCCGATTCGACCGTCGCGTTCGCTTGGGATGTGGCGGGGTCCGACATAGCGATCTCAATTACTCTCGGTCATCGTCGATAGCCGGTGTCGAGCCGGCGTTCCATGTAAAGCGAATAGCGGGACATGCCAAAACAAAAGGCCCAGAAGACGAACCCGGCGAACACGTAACCGGTCGGAACGATAGGCGGCGACGCCCAGTTCGCGTCGGAGAAGTTCGCTCGCACGATCCCGAGCAGGTCGAAAATGCCGATGATCAACACCAGGCTCGTGTCCTTGAACAGGCTGATGAAGCTGTTGACGATTCCGGGAATGACGATCTTGAGAGCCTGCGGCAGGATGATCAGCCGCATCGACTTCCAGTAGTTGAGGCCGAGCGCCTGCGCCGCCTCATACTGCCCCTTCGGGATCGCTTGCAGACCACCACGGACGACCTCTGCCATGTAAGCCGAAGTGAAGAGCGCCACCCCGATCAGCGCCCGCAGGAGCTTGTCGAAGTTCACGCCGGGCGGCAGGAAGAGCGGCAGCATCACGCTCGCCATGAACAGCACCGTGATCAGCGGAACGCCCCGAACGAATTCGATGAAGGCTATCGAGACGAAGCGAATGACCGGCAGCCGAGATCGCCGCCCTAGCGCCAGCGCGA
Organism: Bauldia sp.; assembly: GCF_965232525.1. Taxonomy (GTDB): domain Bacteria; phylum Pseudomonadota; class Alphaproteobacteria; order Rhizobiales; family Kaistiaceae; genus Bauldia. The sequence continues at coordinate 3,373,079 of NZ_OZ246980.1, forward strand.
TGCCGAGCGGCAAAGAAGCCCCCATGCCGGTCAGGGCAATCACGAGGGTCACCAGCAAACCGCCCCAGAGTTCGGTTTCCACGTACACCAAACCAAAGTCGATGCTGAGAAATCCGATGACGATGCAGGCGACTGCGACGGCGAACCACGCACCGACCAAGGCGCGTGCGCCAGGTCGCCCGCGACTGCCATGAATAGCCAGCAAACCCAGCACGAAACCAGCGATACCGCAGAGCCAGATGACGATGGTCGAGAATGAGATCGTCGCTTGTCCAACCGCGGCGACCGGACCGTCGACGAAGAACGAGACGATCAGAATCCCGAGTGCGGCACCGATGACGATCGGTGCGACGCGACCGGCAAGGAGCGGCGAGCTGTTTCGGGCCGCAAACGATGCGATGGCGGCCGTGGCAAAGAACCCGAGGAGCACGATATTCGGGATCGTCCACGCGGAAACGTCGAAGTTGCCTCCGGTGAGGAGAAACAGAGCGGCTATAGGGAAGATGCCGAACAGTAGGATCGCGCTGGCGCTCTTGTAAGGAATCCGTGGGACCGCCAGCCAGACAATGCCGATGGTGAGGATGATACCCGCGATGTCCGCCCGCCAGCGCTCGTCGATCGGATATCGGCCGTACATGAACTGACCGAATTTGGCATTGACGAATGCCCAGCATGCGCCGGTCCCGGGCGCAATGCAGGCTTCGCGACTGTCGCCAGTCCACACAGCACTGAAGATGGCCCAGTCCAGCAACGGTGGGATCGCCCAAAGCAGGAAGAGGATGCCAATGATGGTCATCACCGTGTTGGTGATCGACGAGAAGAAACCCTCTCGCAGCCAAGCGATCACGCCAACGTGCCGCCGCGGCGCCGGCAGGACCGGCTCCTCTTCGCCACGGACATACGCGAGTTCAGCCGCAAGCCCGGGCTCAACGGCGGCCTCAAGAACCGCTCCCCGCCTCGGGTTGGATGGATGATCGTTCGCCATCCGTTATCGCTCCACAAGCGCGACGCGCGCGTTGAACCAGTTCATGAACAGCGCCGTCAGCAGACTGAGTGTCAGATAGACCAGCATCGTGATCAGGATGGTTTCGACCGACTGGCCTGTTTGGCTAAGGACGGTCCCGGAAAACACGGACACCAGGTCGGGATAGCCGATAGCGACGGCCAGCGACGAGTTCTTGGTGAGGTTCAGGTACTGGTTGGTGAGCGGCGGAATGATTACCCGCATCGCCTGGGGAATGATGATTAGCCGAAGCGTGGGGCCGGGGCGAAAGCCCAACGCGTAAGCCGCCTCGGTTTGCCCGTGGGAGACAGCCAGGATTCCCGCCCGCACGATTTCGGCGATGAACGTCCCTGTGTAGAGGCTGAGGCCAAGCAGCAGCGCGACAAATTCCGGCTGGATGTTGAGGCCGCCCACGAAGTTGAAACCCTGCAGTTCGGGATAACTGATCGTCGCCGGCCGGCCGGTGACGAGAAATACCAGAATCGGCAACAAAATCACCAGCGCCACGCCAGTTAGGAAGGCGGGAAACGGTTGGCCCGTCGCCTCTTGCCGCCGCCTGGCCCATCGCGCAATCGCCCAGGCGCCTAGGAGTGCCACAAGGACAGCGATCGCCGTAGCGTAGGCACCGGGCTCAAACGCTGGCCAGGGAAGAATGAGGCCACGATTGCTGATGTTGGCGCCGAGCGGTAGGTCAACCGCTTGCCGCGGCCCCGGCAAGACCGTGAGAACCGCGCCATACCAAAAGAACAGCTGCAAGAGCAGCGGTGCGTTGCGCAGCGTCTCGATGTAGACGGCGGCGATGCCGGAGATCAGCTTATTCGGTGACAGCCTCGCAATACCAGCGACAAATCCGATGATAGACGCCAACACGATCCCGATCGCTGCAACCAGGATCGTGTTGAGAAGGCCGACAACAAACGACCAAGCATATGAACTCTCGGGCGTGTACTCGACCAGCGTTTGGGAGATGGCGAAACCGGCCCGCTCCCAAAGGAAATTGAAGCCCGAGGCAATTCGAAGTCGTTGAAGGTTCTCGCGCGTGTTATCGATGATCCACCAGAAGAAGGCGACCAACGATACGGCGACAACAATTTGGGAGACGATGCCCCGAACCTTGGGGTCATAGAGCAAGGACGCACGCGGCGGACCGGTGCGCCCTTCAGGAACCATATCACCGACGGCCATTCGGCCTCGCTGTCCTGGAACCTAGCCGAAGCCGGGCGGAGTGATCCTCGCCCGGCTCCAGTTTGTCACAGCGAATACCGCCCGTCAGCGGATCGGCGGCGCGTACTGAATGCCACCGTTGACCCACAGGGCATTCAGACCGCGAGCGATCTGCAAGGTCGAATCGGCCCCGATGGTCCGGTCGAAGATCTCGCCGTAGTTGCCGACTGCCTTGACGGCATTTGCGGCCCAATCGTTGCCAAGTCCGATGCTTTCGCCAAAGCTGCCGTCAGCACCAAGCAGCCGGCGAACCTGCGGATTGGCGTCGTTCATCATCGCGTCAACATTAGCAGACGTGATCCCCAGCTCTTCGGCGTTGAGCAGGGCAAAGCCAACCCATTTCATGATGTTGAACCACTCTTCGTCGCCTTGCCGAACGACGGGACCAAGCGGCTCCTTCGAGATGACTTCCGGAAGAACGATGTGATCGTCAGGGTTGGCAAGGACCAGCCGGGTCGAATAGAGGCCCGAAGCATCAGTGGTCCATGCGTCGCACCGGCCAGAATCGTAGGCTGCAATCGCTTCGTCGAGTTTCTCGAAGACGACCGGGTTCAGATCCATGTTGTTGCGGGTGAAGTAGTCCGCCAGATTGAGCTCGGTGGTCGTGCCGGTCTGAACACAGACCGCCGCGCCCGACAGCTCAAGCGCGGACGTGATGCCGTCGTCCTTACGGACCATGAAGCCCTGGCCGTCGTAGTAAGTGACGACACCAAAGGCCAGACCAAGCGACGTGTCACGCGACATCGTCCAGGTCGTGTTTCTCGACAGAAGGTCGATTTCGCCGGACTGCAGGGCCGTGAAACGGTCTTTCGCCGAGAGCGGCGTATACCTCACCGCGTCCACATCGTTGAAGATCGCCGCGGCGACCGCGCGACAGAAGTCGACGTCGAAACCGGTCCAGTTGCCTGCGTCATCGGGCGATGCAAAGCCAAGCAAGCCGGTGTTCACACCGCACTGAACGAAGCCTTTTGCCTGAACGTCCTCAAGAGTCGTCGCGGAAGCGCTTGCGACAGTGAGAGACAGAGCCGCTCCGACAACGGTCGGTACAATGGCGCTTTTCATTTCAATCCCCTTTCTATATCCCAGCATCAGTGCCTGGGTTGTTACCTGCCGCTCCACGACACGCCTTTTCGAAGCGTTTTGGCGGACGCGGCGCAGGCGCCCCCTCCTCGCGTCGCGATTTGACCACGATATCAAGGGGTATTATTGCACTTCGGTCAAGGGCACCCGGCCGAGATGCTGCATTGCATCGGTTCGATTGCACAAGCGCCCGCGAGCCTGGGACTGCCATGAGCTCCTCCGACGATCGCCCAAACCGGTTCTCTCATTCAACAAACGTCGTGCGCGCCGGGCGCGATAAATCCCTCACGGGACCCTTCGTCAACCCGCCAATCGTTCGCGCCTCAACGGTGTTGTTCCCCGACACGGATACAATGCTCACGCGGCGCCAACGCTACCATTATGGCCGGCGCGGAACCCCGACGAGCGATGCTCTGGATTCTGCCATCAGCGAATTGGAAGGCGCTGCGGGAGCGGTATCGTGCCCCTCTGGTTTGAACGCAGCGACAACGGCGCTCCTCTCGGCGACGTCGGCCGGAGACACCGTGCTGATGGTGGATTGCGTCTATGGGCCAGTGCGTCATTTCGCCGATACGGTGCTGCGACGTATGGGCGTGGAGACTGTCTATGTCGATCCGGCCGTCGGGGCCGGCATTGCCGAACTGATAACCGATCGGGTCAGCGTCGTTTATCTCGAGCCACCCGGATCGCTGACGTTCGAGATGCAGGACGTCCCAGCGATCGTCGGTGCTGCACGGGCCGCTGATGTCAAGACGATTGTTGACAATACTTGGGCAACACCTTTGTTTTTCAAACCGCTGGAGATGGGTGCTGATCTTTCGGTCCAGGCAGGGACGAAGTATATCGGTGGCCACTCGGACGTGAACCTCGGGTTCGTCGCCGCCAATGACAAGGCATGGCCGGCACTCAAGGAAACGCACGGAACCCTGGGGCTGTGTGTAGGCCCAGACGATCTCTATCTCGGGATGCGCGGCCTCAGGACACTGGCCGTCCGGCTCGAGCGCCAGATGGAGTCCGGGCTAACCGTCGCCTCATGGCTGAACCAGCGATCGGAAGTTGCGAAGGTTCTTTATCCCGCCCTTCCTGATGACCCCGGCCACGCCGTTTGGAAGCGTGACATGAAGGGCGCTTGCGGTTTGTTCAGCGTCGTCATGAACGGGTGGAGCCCGAATCGAGCCAAGGCGTTCGTCGACGGGCTAGAGCTGTTCGGAATCGGCGCGTCGTGGGGCGGCTTCGAAAGCCTGGCGATCGTCGCCTATCCCAACAAGGTCCGCACCGCGGTTCCCTGGCGGACGGACGGGCAGCTGATCCGCTTCCACATCGGGTTGGAAGACCCGGCGGATCTGATGGCCGACATCGATGCTAGCTTCGCGCGGACAGCGGATCTGTAGCAGGGCGCGCGGCAGCCGCCTCCTGGTCTCGCCTCCCGCCCCGCAATGCTTGCCACAAGCCAGCTGCCAATCCATGAATCCCGATCTGGCGATAAACACCACGGATCGCGGTCGTTTTTGGCATCAGCGACCCATCGCAGCTGCGCTGAAACGCGACGCCGCTCCGACCGAGGGCATAGGCGTAGATGATCGTGAACGCCGCACCAACGAACGCACCTGCGATGATGTCGCTCGGATAATGGGCGCGCACCACCACTCGGCTAACGGCAACACCGACCGCTATGACGCCGATGAACAGGACCAATCCAGTTCGCCCGCGAAAGATCAGCGCGCAAGCGGTCGCTGCCGCCACGATGGTCGTCGTGTGACCCGAGGGAAAGCTCAGATGCTGGTAAGCGAACGAGAAGGGCTCGAACGCAGCCGTACTCTCCTCGGCAAAGCGAGGGCGAACGCGACCGATCAGAAACTTCAGCCCCATCGTGACCAACCCGGCTGCGGCCACGGTGCAGAAAAAAAAGCCGGCAAGCTCGCCTATTTCGCCCCAGGCCGCTGCCACCCGTCGTTGGGTGGCACGCCAATCCGCGAAGAGAACCAGAAGCGCGATACTCCCCGACGGAATCAGCCACCATTCGGACTTACCGAAGCGGGTCAAATCGATGTGGATCGCCTTGACGCCCTTGCGGAAATCGGATGCCCAATCGACGGCATGCATGTCGAGCCCGATGACCGCAAGCGCGATGACCAGAACGGTGAGCGTCCCGCCGCACTTGACCAAACGAGAATAAGGGTAGGCGCATGGCCGAAGGGCCGGTTGGCGACGTCTCCGGAGACGCGACCGCAAGCGATGTATGTTGTGCCTGAGCCTGCCGCGGGGGACGCCGTCGTCCTGATTTGTCAACCCATGATCGCGCAAGCGAGGCCCCCTCCCCAGCGGCCCTCCAAGCGAACGCTTCGCGACGAACCGCTGATCACGGCGGCTTTTTGAGCTCAACCGCTAAACTTAGTCGCCTGCCGTGACACATGCGTCACTCTATCATGACATCGCCATGACAACGACGGCAATCGACATTGGTGGGATGATTGCGGTCGGCAACTTCCGAAAGACCGGAAGGCTGTCTCGCATGCTGGCTATGCGGCGGTGCGGCAATCGCGACATACGCCGCGCAGTTCAACCGTCGTCGTTCTGGGCGAGAATCCCGTGCCCTTAGACCAGCGTCGCAGCCGAGCGGCGATCTTCTCGTCGGTGAACTCCGTGACACGGCCACACTTTTCGCAGATCGCAAAGGCCGTCGTGGCATGGGACTCGCAGCCGGGATCGCTACAGGCAACGAACGCGTTGAGGCTTTCAAGGCGGTGCACGAGACCGGCTTCGACCAGCTTGTCGAGCGCGCGATAGACCTGAAGCGGCGCCCGAAAGCCATCCTCGCGTAGTTGGTCGAGGATCGTATAGGCGCTTAGCGGTCCACCGGCGTCGGTCAACGCGTCGAAGACAAGCGTCTGATTTCGCGTGAGCGGCGCGCGCTCCGGAGATGTCATTGTTTGAGTACTCCGGTGGCGTGACGCACGGCGAGAAGCCGGGCCAGCGGTGTGAGACTGACAGCGAACAACGTCACCGCGGCGACAACGATGGTCGGTCCTGATGGGGTATCCCATTGCAGCGAGCCGAACAGCCCCCCGACGACCGCGATGGCACCTATAAGAGCCGCGATAACAGCCATCTGCTCAGGGGTGGCCGCGAAGCGCCGTGCCGCGGCGGCGGGAATGATGAGCAGCGCGGTAATGAGCAGCACGCCAACGATTTTCATGGCGATCGCGATGGCCAAGGCCATCAGCAGCATGAACACAAAATCCGCGCGACCGGGGCTTCGCCCTTCGGCTTCCGCGACTTCGCGGCTGACAGTGCCGGCAAAGAGCGGCGTCCATATCAAACCGAGCGTCGTGAGAATGGCAACGCCGCCAACATAGACGACGAGGATGTCGGTTCTCGAGACCGCCAGGATATCACCGAACAGGAGACCCATCAGATCCATCCGCACCCAGGTCATGAAGGCCAGGACCACCAGGCCAATCGCCAAGGCCGAATGCGACAATAGTCCGAGCAGGGCGTCCGACGACAAGCCCGACTGGCGCCGCAGGAGCAGGAGCGCGATAGCGATCAGGGACGAAACCACAAACACCGCCAGCGTGATGTTGACTTCAAGCAAGAACGCCAATGCCACGCCGAGCAGCGCCGCGTGAGCAAGCGTGTCACCGAAATAGGCGAGGCGTCGCCATACGATGAAGCAGCCCAGGGGACCGGCGACGAGCGCCACGCCGATGCCGGCTACCATCGCCCGAACGAAGAAATCGTCAAGCATGGTGATGATCCGGAATCTTGCTTTCGGCGCCGTGATCGTGATGACCGTCTCTCGGGTGACAATGGTCCGTCACGCTGCCGTCGATATGTCGGACGCGCCCATCGGGCAAGTGAGCGTGGTCGTGGTGATGTTCGTAGACGGCAAGGGCGGCGCGCCCACCAAACAGTTGGCGATAAGCTGGATTCTCTATCACCGAATGCGGCGGCCCCTTACAACAGACATGGCCATTGAGGCAGATCACCTGATCGGTCGCGGCCATCACCACATGAAGATCGTGCGAGATTAACAAAACCCCGCAACCGATCTGATCGCGCAGTGACGTTATCAGATCGTACAGTGCGATTTCGCCATTGAAGTCGACGCCCTGCACCGGCTCGTCCAGCACCAGAAGATCTGGCTTGCGGGCAATGGCACGGGCAAGCAAGGTCCGTTGAAACTCGCCTCCTGAGAGGTGGCGGACTTCGGCATGGGCGAGATGCCCTACGCCCGTCATGGCAAGGGCTTCGTCCAACTCCGATTGACTGAGCCGGTTGGTAAGACGCATGAACCGGGCGACGGTGAGCGGTAACGTCCAGTCGATCGCAAGCTTCTGAGGCACGTATCCGATTCGGAGGCTGGAGAGCCGTTTGGCTTGACCTTCCGTCGGTTTGAGTATCCCGAGGGCCATCTTCGCAGTGGTCGACTTGCCCGAACCGTTCGGGCCTATCAGCGTGACGATCTCGCCGCGATGAACGTCGAGATCGACGTCACGCACCAGCCACCGACCGGCCTGTTCGATGCCGGCGTCGCGCAAGGAGACGAGACTGGGTTCCAACATTTTTTTTCGACAACTCAACATCTAAGCGGCTTGTCGTCGATGTAGACCATACGTTATAAAGTTACAACGCGTAACCTTATAACGTCACAGATGGTATCCCTCGATGAAACGCATTTTTGCCGTGTCGCTGGTCTCCCTTCTTGGAGGAACCGCAACCGCGATCGCCGCCCCTGACGTCGTCGTCTCGATCAAGCCGATCCATTCTCTGGTCAGCGGCGTTATGGCCGGTGTTGGCGAGCCGCAACTGATTGTTGAGGGTAGTGGCTCCCCGCATACGTACAGCCTCAAGCCGTCGCAGGCGGCAGCGCTTCAGGAAGCGGATCTTGTGTTCTGGGTTGGGCGGGATCTGGAGCCGTTTCTGGAGAAGCCGATCGAAACAATCGGAGAAAACGCCACCATCGTTGGGCTGCTCGATGCTGAGGGGCTGAAGGTCCTCTCGTTTCGCGAAGGGGCTAGTTTCGAGCCACATGACCACGCCCATGCCGACGAGCATGATGACCATGCTCATGCCGACGAGCACGATGACCACGCTCATGCCGATGAGCACGACGACCACGCTCATGCCGATGAGCACGACGACCACGCTCATGCCGATGAGCACGACGACCACGCTCATGCCGATGAGCACGATGACCACGCTCATGCCGACGAGCACGATGACCATGCCCATGCCGACGAGCACGATGACCATGCTCATGCCGACGAGCACGATGACCATGCGCATGCCGACGAGCACGATGATCACGCGCATGCCGACGAGCACGATGATCATGCGCATGCCGACGAGCACGACCATGCTTCAGAGGTAGCCGAAGTCCACGACGATCACGACCACCACCACGATCACGGCGCCTTTGACCCGCACGTCTGGCTGGACCCGGTCAACGCAAAGGCGCTGGTCAGCGCGATCGAGGACGCACTGTCGCAAGTGGATCCTGAGAACGCGACCGCCTATTCGGAAAACGCCGATCAATTGCGCCAACGACTGGACGCGTTGGTGGCGGAGGTCGACGACATCGTCGCGCCGGTGAAAGACCAGTCATTCGTCCCGTTTCACGACGCCTATCTTTACTTCGAAGATCGCTTTGGTGTCCGGGCCGCTGGAGCAATCACCGTCAGCCCTGAGGTGGTGCCCGGCGCCGCTCGGGTCGGCGAGATCAAGGACCGGATTGTCGATCTTGAGGTGACGTGTGTCTTCGCCGAACCGCAGTTCACGCCAAGCCTCGTCGCGACCGTGACCGAGGGAACAGGAGCAGACACCGGCGTTCTTGATCCGCTTGGCACCGGGCTCGATGATGGACCGGATCTGTATTTCTCCCTCATCCGGGCCATGGCCGAGTCGATGCGGGACTGCTTGACCCCGACCGGCTAACGGTCGGGGCTACCAGCGGCGGTTCAGCCCGGAAGCTGAAGGAGGCCCAGGATGTTTCCGTCCGCGTCCTTGAACCATGCCGCCCGGGCACCGTCCGTGTCGGCAATCGAGTCGACTGTCTTCAGGCCGGGCATATCGTACTCCTCGAAGACCACGCCGCGCGCCTTCAACGCGCGGACGTCGCCTTCGATGTCGGTTGTGACGAAACCCATGAGCGTCGCCGGATTCTTGCCTGCGTTCGGCGTTTCGTAGAGCTGGAACTGGCTCCCCTCGCCGGCGTGATAGATCACGCCGCCCGAAAACCTTTGGCCGGCCCGAAAACCAAGCACGCCCTCATACCATTTCGTCGCCTGCTCCAGATCGGATACCGGTATAACCGTCTGCGCTCGCCTATCCTCAAGTGCCACGACGTCCTCCCGTCACCGCTGTCCTCGCGGGCTTGAGTCTAGCATCGGAGGCAAATGCCGGCGACCCTGTGCCGCGGATCCAGGCCCTACTCGATCCGATAGCGAGCGATGAAGCCTCGATCGGGGACGATGCCGAGACCTGGCCCGGCCGGCACGCCCGCGTACCCATCGGTACGGGCGACCTGGCCGGCGATATCCAGCGGCTCCTCCAGAAGTTCATCGCGAAAGAGATTGTGGGTGGTGTCGAATTCAAGCATGGGCTCGGTCGGATGTAGCCCGCCCGGCAGTGGCGGCAGCGCCGCGAGGAGATGGAGGTTGGCGGCAACGGCGACAGCCGAGCCCCAGACGTGATTGACCACCGGCACGAAATGGGTGTGCGCAGCGGCGACGACCTTCAGGTACTCGGACACGCCGCCAAGGGCGCAAACCTCCGGCTGGGCGATGTCGAGACATCGCCCGTCGAAAAGGCGACGCCAGCCCCACCGGGTGAACTCGGCCTCGCCGCCGGCGATGCTCGTGTCGAGTTTCGCACGCAGTTCGCGATAGCCGTCGAGATCCTCCGGCGCGACAGGCTCCTCGAACCAGTAGGCACCCATTGAATCCAGTGCCCGGCCAACATAAAGGGCGTCCGCCACCGTGTAACAGTGGTTGGCGTCGACCATGAACCGGAACACGTCGCCGACACCGTCGCGGACCGCTTGCACCAGGCGGACATCGTCGCGCGCACCCAAACCGACCTTCATCTTGGCAGCGACAAAACCGGCATCCTTGATCGCCGTCGCCTCGTTCTTGAACCGGGATGCAAGTGAAGCCGGGTCTTCTCGGCGTAACATCATCCCGTAACCGTAGACGGGAATTCGTTCACGGACCTGTCCGCCCACCAGCTTGCAAAGTGGCAGGCCGGCAATCTTCCCGGTCAAATCCCAAAGAGCAATGTCGACCCCGGAGAGCGCTTGGATCGGCATGCCCTTTTGGCCATGATCGCGTAAGGCGTTGTACACGTCGTGCCAGATGACCTCGCGGTCGACGGGATCCCGCCCGACGACCATCGGCCGGATGACCTTCTCGACAATGGCTTTGTTGGCGAGCGCCACGTTGCCCGGACCGAAGCACTCGCCCCAACCGACGGGTCCCTCATCGGTTTGCACTTCGACCAGATGCGCCGTGCGCCTGGTATAAAACTGCTGGGAATAGCCGAGCTCGTGCGGCAGGTCATATTGCAGGACGTGGCTGACGACGTCGGTGATCTTCACGGATCGCGCCTCTCGCTCCAGCGCTTCAGCATTCGGGCGGATGATGGCGACCCCGGCAGGACTCGAACCTGCGACATGCAGCTTAGAAGGCTGCCGCTCTATCCAGCTGAGCTACGGGGCCTTGTTCGGTCACTCGATCAGTCGCCAGCGAACCTAGTGTGTCCACGGTTGCCGACGACCGTAGCGGAAGTTGTCTGCATAGGACTGTGGGCGTGGCGGCTGTTCATGGGTTTCGATGACGCGATAGGGAATGCCGTTCCGCTCGGCGTAGGCGACCGCCTCCTCGCGCGTATCGAATTCCATCCGAATCTGCTGCCGCATGTCCGAGGATGAGGTGTAGCCCATTAACGGATCGACCTTGGGCGGTATCTCCGGCTCGTATTCGAGATGCCAGGCATCCGTCTGGGCCTTTCCAGACTGCATCGCGGTCTTGGCCGGCTTGAAAATCCGGGCGAGCATGTTTCGTCCACTCCAGTGATACGGCTGTCAGTACCGGTCGTCGTCCGCAACTGCTCTAGCCGATTTGGGCTCAATGATGGAAGGGCTTGAGACGACCAGTCCCGATAGCAGCGGACTTGGTGATCCGAGCATCGCCCTCGTTTGCCTGAGATTGTGGCTCGCGGGCCCACCGGCCGCCATTGACTAATTTCGCCGGTGGAGGTGGTCGGGGCAGCAGGATTCGAACCTACGACCCCCTGCTCCCAAAGCAGGTGCTCTACCAGGCTGAGCTACGCCCCGACACGGCAGAATGGCCGGTATTTGGCGGCATTCGCGACCGCCGTCAAGGCCTCGGACAGGTCCTTACACCCACCGCATTCAAGCCTTTGGGCAACGCCGCGCCGCGAACCTGTGCCCGTACCGTTTCAGCGAACAGCGCGGGATCCTGAAGGGGCCAGCCGTGGCCAAGACCCGGCACTTCCGCCGCACGGCCGGCCTTAAGCCGTTCGGCAAACGCCGGAAGGCTACTGCGGATCAATGGATGTTCCCGGCCGCCAGCGAGGAATAAGGTCGCGGTCTCGATTTCCTCAAGGTTCATAGGCGCAGCGAAGTCGATCACGTTAGCGAGCGCCCGTCGAAACGCCGCAGCCCGAACCGTCGCCGCCTCTTCGACGAAGAGCTGCGTGTCCGCGTCGGTCGCCCCCAGCATCTTGGCCGTTCGTCTTGCAAAGAACGGCCGCGAGACGAATGGCGCCATCAGCGCCGTCATGATCTTCATCGGCAAGGGTCTGGGCATGTTCGCGGCATGAATTCCGGTCAACGTCGCGGACCTGAAGCGCCCCGGCCGCTGGGACATCGCGGTCAGGCCGACATAGCCGCCGAGCGATGCACCTACCAAATGGCAATCCGCGTCACCGACGGCCGCTTCCACGACGGCCCCGAGTGCCTTTGCCGTCTCCTCCAGCGACACCCAGGCAACGTCACGCGATTGCCCATGTCCAGGCAGGTCGACCAGGATGCAGCGCAGGTCCGGCAATCGATCGACGACCGGCCGGTAGACACGGGACGTGGTTCCGACCCCGTGGAGGAGCGCGACACACGGAGCGTCCGCCGGCCCGACGGAATTGTAGTTCAGCAAGAGATATCCCCTGTGCGGACTGGCGCGGCAGCCTTCGGCACCAATTGCGGTCAAACATGGACGGGCGCGGGGGACACGTCGCTCATTGCACAGATGTCAGACGCCAGACGCAGCACCGATTGAGGAAGCCGGTCGGGTTCACCCGACTTGCAAATGCTTAAGTCGGCAGCAGCCGTGACCCGCCTCAGCCCACTTTCTCGTCCCGCTGATGGTCGACCGTCGCTCGCCTTCGCCGATTCACTTGAACCGGCAGGGCTAACGGTGATTGGCATCCAACTTGCTTCAAGAAAATCCGTGCAGCGCGTCTAGGGTTCCGGTCGCCATCGTCGGCGATGCCTGGTCCGAGAGACGCACCGGGCCGGATCGATCCGTTTCGATGTGGCACGGACACGGCGGGCCAAAATCCCGGGAGGTCACTGCACGGGTTTGCTGAGCGCAACCCGCCTCCCGTCGTGCTCGGCAAGCTTCGCGATCCGGCCACGCATGGCCGCAGGAAACGAAGGAGCCGAGAATGAAACGTCAGACACTCTACGCTTCGGCCATTGCCGCAAGTCTCGCAGCCGCGAGCCTTGCCGCGCCGACAGCCTTCGCCGAGGAGAAGACCGACTTCAAGGTATGCTGGTCGATCTACGTCGGCTGGATGCCCTGGGGTTATCTTCAAGACTCCGGCATCATGGCCAAGCACGCGGAGAAATACGGCATCGACGTCGAGATCGTTCAGATCAATGACTACGTCGAGTCGATCAACCAATACACGGCAGGCGAGTATGATGGCTGCTCCATGACCAACATGGACGCTCTATCGATTCCGGCGGCGGGCGGTGTCGATACCACCGCGCTCATCATCGGCGATTTCTCCAATGGCAATGATGGGATCGTCCTGAAGGAGCAAGAGACCCTCGCCGAGATCGAAGGGCAGAACGTCAATCTCGTCGAGCTCTCCGTCTCGCACTATCTCCTTGCCCGAGCGCTCGACTCGGTTGAACTGCGGGAAGCGGACATCACCGTCGTCAACACATCCGACGCCGACATCGTGGCGGCCCACACGACTCCCGACGTCACCGCGGTGGTCACCTGGAATCCGTTGCTATCCGAGATCGAGGCGATGCCGGGCTCCAACAAGGTATTCGACTCGAGCGCGATCCCCGGTGAAATCATCGACATCATGATGGTCAACACCGAAACTCTCGCCGCTAATCCCGACTTCGGCAAAGCGCTCGTAGGCGCGTGGTACGAGCTGATGTCGATCATGTCGCAAGACGACGAAGCGGGCATCGCCGCGCGGACCGCCATGGCAGAAGCATCGGGGACAGATCTAGCCGGCTATGACGCACAACTCGCCACGACCCAGATGTTTTACGATCCGGCTGACGCCGTCGCCTTCACCAATGAGGAGAAGCTCATCGACACGATGAAGTTCGTCGCCGAGTTCCTCTTCACCCACGGAATTCTCGGCGAAGGTGCGGACAGCCCGGATTTCGTCGGTATGGCTTTCCCGGGCGGGAAGACCTTGGGAGACACCAACAACATTAAGCTGCGATTCGACCCGAGCTATATGGAGATGGCGGCGGAAGGCACCCTTTAGGATTTTGCCAAACCAACCGGTGAGCCGACCCCCGCGGTCGGCCCCGGAGCGGCTTCTATGGCCAATCCACGCCTCAGACTGAACCGCCCCACCCGGTATTCGCTGGCGGCTATTCCATTCGTTGTGCTGATCGTCATCTACGCGATCGGCAGCCACGTCCGACGGCTTGAAAACCCGGCGGACAAGCTGCTGCCATCATTTACGGACATGGCCGAGACCTTCTGGCGCCTGGCCACCGTCGCCGACCGACGGTCGGGCGACATCCTCCTCTGGTCCGACACGGCGCTCAGCCTGGCGCGGCTCGGCGCAGGGATCGCGGTCGCCGCATTGATCGCCTTGAGCCTAGGCGTCCTGATCGGCTTCGTCCCGCGTGTTCGAGCAACGCTCGCGCCTTTCGTCGCAGCCATCTCCCTGATCCCGCCGATCACCGTGCTGCCGATCCTTTTCATCGTCTTTGGCCTCGGCGAGGCATCGAAGGTGGCGCTCATCGTCGTCGGGACAGCGCCGGTGATGACCCGATCGCTGGCTCAAGCCGTGTTGGACATACCCGAGGAGCAGATCATCAAGGCCGAAACGCTTGGTGCCAACGCGCGCCAGCTGGTCTTTCGGGTCGTGCTACCCCAGATCTGGCCCAAGCTGATTACCGCAATGCGATTGGGCCTGGTGCCTGCCTGGATCTTCCTGATCTCGGCGGAGGCGATCGCCTCGACAGGCGGCCTCGGCTACCGGATCTTTCTGGTGCGCCGCTATCTGGCGATGGACGTGATCATTCCATACGTCATTTGGATCACGATCCTGGCCTACGCGATCGACCGGCTGTTCTTTGCGTTCTCCCGCCGCGCCTTTCGATGGGCGCACCTCCAGGGAGAAAGCCTGTGAGCTTGGTTTCCGTCAGCGCGGTGAGTGTCAATTATGGCGACGTCCGGGTGCTGGAAAACGTCAGTCTCGATGTCGACGCCGGTGCGTTTGTCACGATGGTTGGTGCGTCCGGGTGCGGCAAGTCGACGTTCCTGCGGCTGCTGCTCAGTCAGGAAGCGCCTACGCGCGGTTCGATCACGATCGGCGGGGCGCCGATACCGGACCGGCCGACGCCTGACCGTGGGATCGTGTTCCAGCGCTACTCCGTCTTTCCGCATCTGACCGTCTTTGAGAACCTGACGCTGCCGCTCGAGCTCGAGCGGGCACCGCTCACCGGCCGCTTGGGGCGACGCGGGCGGCGCGAACTCGGCAGCCTGGTCGACGAGATCGTCGAGCGCATTGGTCTGGGAGCTGCCCGTGATCGCTACCCGGCACAGCTTTCCGGCGGCATGCAGCAAAGGCTGGCGATTGCTCAAACGCTGCTGAAGAAACCGAAACTCCTCCTGCTCGATGAACCGTTCGGTGCACTCGACCCCGGCATTCGTCGCGACATGCACGACCTACTGCTCGGGCTATGGTCCGATATCGGGATGACCGTTCTGATGGTGACCCATGACATCGCCGAAGCGTTCAAACTGGGCACCCGGCTTATCGTCTTCGACAAAATCCGCCATGACCCTGACGCACCGTTCGCCTATGGCGCAACGATCACCTACGACCTGCCGCTGAAACACCCAACTGATACCGATGGCACGACCGTTGACCCGCGGTCGGCCGCGGCAGCGCTGGACGAAACCGTACTAAAACTCACCAAAGGCAATCCGATCGATAAGGGAGACCCGCAATGATTTTCGGCCCGGTTCGCGAGAGACGGCGCAAAGTCGCCGGGCTCATGGCACGATCGCAGCCGTTCCGGCAGCACCATCCGGACTTCAATGCCCGCGAGACTCAAGGATGGAAGGCGGTGGAAGCCGAGGGCCGACTGCCCGTCGACGGCTGGCGACGTGAGGAAAAGTGGGCGCTCGAAATGGGGCTCCCCGGCGCCGAGGCGTTGACCGACAAGTCGATCCCGACCTTCGCCCGCGGGGAGCTTCCTCATTTCGCCGGCATCAACACGTTCCTAAAGGCGCCGTACGTCGAAAACGTTCGTGATGTCGCCGAGTATGACGCCGCGGTCGTCGGCATACCGTTCGACAGCGGCACGACATATCGACCCGGTACGCGCTTCGGTCCCCAGGGTATACGTCGCATCTCGGCGCTCTACACGCCCTATAATTACGAAATGGGTGTGGATCTCCGCGAGCAGATGACGCTTTGCGATGCCGGTGATGTCTTCACCATCCCCGCCAACCTCGAAAAGAGCTTCGATCAGATCAGTCGCGGCGTCTCCCACGTCTTCTCGTCCGGTGCCCTGCCCCTGATGCTTGGCGGCGACCATTCGATCGGCTTTCCGTGCGTTCGTGGCATTGCCGAATGTACGTCCAAGCGGATTGGCATCATCCATTTCGATCGCCACATCGATGTCCAGGAGAAGGACCTCGACGAGCGGATGCACACCACGCCGTGGTACTGGGCGACCAATCTGCCCAACGTTCCGGCGACGAACCTGGTTCAGCTCGGCATCGGCGGGTGGCAGGTCCCACGGCCCGGCGTCGCCGAGGCGCGCAACCGGCAAACCAACGTCCTCACAATCGAAGACATCGAGCGCCTCGGCCTGGAGAAGACCGCCGAGATCGCATTGGAACTCGCCTGGAAGGACGCCGATGCTGTCTACATCTCGTTCGATGTGGACTCTGTCGACTGCGGGTTTGTGCCAGGGACAGGCTGGCCGGAACCCGGTGGATTTCTGCCGCGCGAGGCGCTGAAGATTCTCGGTCTCGTCTGTGCCGAAGGGATCTGTGGACTGGAGGTCGTCGAAGTATCGCCGCCCTACGACACTTCGGACATCACCGCCCTGCTCGGTGTCCGCGTCGTCGTCGAAGCACTGGGCTCAATGGTCGCCCATGGTAAACTCGGTAGCCACAAGCCGTTGATCGACAAGCCGGTGGGTTACTGAGATGGCCCACGACGGCGATAATCGTCCGAGCCCTGCC
The DNA here is from genome assembly GCF_965232525.1 of Bauldia sp. Lineage (GTDB taxonomy): Bacteria > Pseudomonadota > Alphaproteobacteria > Rhizobiales > Kaistiaceae > Bauldia. The sequence continues at coordinate 3,390,095 of NZ_OZ246980.1, forward strand.
GCTGGTCACAACAGCCAGCATGGCGTGCGCCAATGGCAAACGCCGCACCGACCGGATGAGGCTCTCGAGCACGACGACCACGACCCGATCGAAGCCGACCTGGATCTCGTCGAGACCGCTTTCCTCGAATCGTTCCCCACCGCAGCGGATCCGACCAGTTTCTTGCGAATGGCGAACATCCCGTTCACCGGCACGATCGGTGACGGCCGCCTGATCCACCTGCTCCGCGTTGAGACCTACGCAGTGACAGACGTCGGTGCGATTACGCCCCGGCTAGGCGGGGACGGTGTCCGATACGATCCGCTGCCGGCCAAAATGACCTCGAGACGCCAAACCTTGGCGCTCATTTACACCGATGGGGAAACGACCGTGGACCTGACGCTTTCCCAGGCTCGCGCACTCAAGCCGGCGACATCCTAGTAGGTCTGGTACATATCGTAGACGACCTGCCAACCATCATCGCCGTTGACCCAATAGTGCAGCGACCGGCCACGGAGCGTTTCGGTCCGCCCCCCGTGCGGCTTAATCTCCAGCACCCATTCCCATGTCAGCGCCGCTTCCTGGTCGTCACCGGTGACCTTTACGGTGCTTTCCTTCAACTGTCGGGTGCTCGTGTCGTAGCCACGGGCGAGCTCGTCCTCGATCGCAGCGCGCCCACTGACCTTCGTTCCATTCGGCACGAACAGAACCGCGTCGTCAGCGTAGTGCTTCGCGATGATCGAGGCATCGCTCTTCGCCATTGCCTCCTTATAGGCCTCCTCAATATCGGCCGGCGTGAAGTCAGCGTCGTCCGCGGCCAGCGGCGTGGCGAATGCCATCACCAGCACAGCGCCGGCTGAGACGGTTTTTGTGATGAATCCAGCGATTGCCATCCCGCAGACCTCTTTTGGAGAACACCTGATCATCCTAGCGATTCCTCCCGGTCTGTCGACGGGCCACGGACAAGCCGTTGTCTTGCCATCTGGCGCCGCTATACTCCCGCCGGCGACGTGAGGAGTTAACGTACCAATATGCCGAAAGGCACATCGCCCGAGGCAGGGCCTGGCACCAGCACAAGCGCCGCCCCGGCAACCGGATCCCGCGCCGCCATCATCACCGGGATCGCAGGTGCAATCGCCGTCTCGGCGGCCCTGGCTTATCTCCTGATTTCCGAACGCGAACCCGATATCGCATCGCCTCAGGGCACCGAGGTCGGCCTCATCGCCCGGGTCGAGTCGCTCTACAACGACATCTATCTCTATCGCCGCGAAAACGGCCACTATGTCCTGTCCTTCGGGGCCGAGAGGCTGCGCTACACCGAGTCGGTCGTGAATCCGGACGACGAGTTGGACTTGCCGGTCTACTACACACAGTCGATGACGGTCGGCCTCGCCTACCCGCCGGAACTCGAATCCGCGGCCATCATCGGCCTCGGTGGCGGTCGCACGGCCTGGTACCACCACAAGAGCGTTCCCGACCTGCACTTCACGGCTGTCGAACTCGATCCTGAGGTCGCCGAGATCGCCGATCAGTTCTTCAGTGTCGAGCCCCGACCGAACTTCGATATCGAAATCATGGACGGCCGGGTGTGGCTGACGCGAACGGACAAAATGTTCGATCTGATGCTCGTCGACGCCTATCGCGGACCGTTTGTGCCGTTCCATCTGCTGACGACCGAGTTCTACGAGGAGGTCGGCGCGCATCTGAAGCCGGGTGGAATCGCCGTCCAGAACGTCGAGCCCTCGACCATGCTGTTCGACAGCGCAGTGGCCACCATCGGCGCCGCATTCGACAACCTCGATTTCTACGAGGGCAGCGGCAACATCGTGATCGTCGCCTATGATGGGCCGCCGCGCGATCCGGACAAGCTTCGGGAAGTCGCAGCTTCGCGTCAGGAGACTTTCGGCTTCCGCTACGATCTCACCGACATCCTCGACCGCCGCTACGAGCCGACCTACGATGCGACGACGGAGCCCTTGACCGACGACTTCGCGCCGGTGGAGTACTTGAAGGCGATCGACCGCCACAACGCCCGGCGAAACTGACGGACACGACGTGACAACGGCCGAGGCGCGACGCCCTCCTCTTTATCATCGGCTCGCCGTCAGCCCCGGCGCTGCACTGCTCGTGCTGATCGACGTCTTCACCTTGGGCTTCGTCACCCTCGGCTTCGAGATGGTGGCCAGCCGCATCCTCACACCGCTGTTCGGCAGTGGCATTTACACTTGGGCAACCATCATCTCGATCGTCGTCGGTGGGTTGATGGCTGGCTACTTCCTCGGCGGCATTATCGCTGACCGGTTTCCCGGTTTCGGACTCGCGGCAGTGATCAAGTTCCTCGCCTGCGGCTACCTGTTCTTCGTCTACGCCATGGCACAGGGCGGGTTGGAGAGATCGATCGTCGGGATCGACAGCGAGTTTTCCGCGTTGTTCGTGAGCGGATTTGTCGTCTGTTTTCCGCCACTCGTCGTCCTCGGCATGTACTCACCATTGTCGGTGCGGCTGCTGCTGAGGGAGCCGAGGGACGCGGGTAAGATTTCCGGAGGACTGTTCGCCTTGTCATCCTTCGGCAACATCCTCGGGATCATCGTCACGACGTTCGTGTTCATCCCGACGATGGGTACGCGGGACATCACCTACTACTTCGCGACCTTCCTGCTTGCCTCGGGATTCGTGTCGCTGAGCACGCGAGCGATGATGCTGGCACGGCGATCCATCGCTTGAAGCGACGGTCTTAACGAATTGATTGTAAAAAGTTGTCGCGGCGCCCGGATCAGTGAGAAGACAGTCCGCCACCACCGGAATCGGGGAGAACCTCCGCGGCCATCAGCCCCTTGGGTCCGTCACCGTAGCGCACCAGGACGACCTGCCCCGGCCGCAGTTCCGCTAGGCCGAACCGTCGCAGGGTCTCCATGTGCACGAAGATGTCCTCGGTGCCCTCGCCGCGCGTCAGGAAGCCGTATCCGCGAACACGGTTGAACCACTTGACCGTGGCGCGCTCGAGTCCACTGGTCGGCGTCACAGTCGTCCGTGTCCGGGCCGCCACCGTCTGCGGCGGACGCGACGCCGTCGACTCGTCCATGCTGATGATGCGGAAGGCTTGCATGCCCTTCTCGCGCTGCACCGCTTCGCAGACGATGCGAGCACCTTCGTGCGCGGTCTGAAATCCATCCCGCCGCAAACAGGTAACGTGAATCAAAACGTCGGGCGCTCCATCGTCGGGAACGATGAAGCCATACCCCTTCGACGCATCAAACCACTTGATGACTCCAGCGATCTCGACGAGATCGACCGGCGCATCGTCTCCCGGCTCGATGGCCAAGGGGAGTTCCGGAGAAACCTTCGCTCCCATCTTCACGTGGTGCCCCTACCCGTGCAGCTTACCCGGCGCAGCCTTCGCCGAATCAAAAGCCAGCATAGCATCCGGTCGATCCGGCGCCAGTCTTAAACAATCCCTTTCCACCGGCGTGTGTGCTCTGTGCAACGGTAGTGCGGCATGTCAATCCGTTTACGACGGCAGTCATCGGCTCTATGCTTGTGGCCCTCCCCGCCAAGTCTCGGAAGGACTACCCGCATGAAATATCTGCATACGATGGTCCGGGTGACGGACCTCGACCAATCCCTTCGCTTCTATCGCGACCTGCTCGGTCTCGAAGAAACCCGTCGGATCGAAAACGAGAATGGGCGCTACACGCTCGTCTTCCTCTCGCCTCCCGGCCAGCCCGACGCACCGGTCGAGCTCACCTACAATTGGGACCCGGAGGTCTACACCGGCGGCCGCAACTTCGGTCACCTCGCCTACGAGGTCGACAACATCTACGACTTCTGCCAGAAGCTGATGGACGCCGGCGTCACCATCAATCGGCCACCTCGCGACGGCAACATGGCGTTCGTACGCTCGCCCGATAACATCTCTGTCGAACTCCTCCAGAAGGGCGACCCGTTGCCCGGGAAGGAGCCGTGGGCGTCGATGGGCAACACGGGCGAGTGGTAGGACACACCCGCTCCGGATGAGGGGTTGGCGGCGGGTTCGCGCTGACGCCGCCCCATACCCGGATGATGCACACCGGCCTTGTGACCGGCGCGCCCGGTCACTATAACCCTTCGCGCCGCGCCCTTCGTCTAGAGGTCCAGGACGCCGCCCTTTCACGGCGGAAACACGGGTTCGATTCCCGTAGGGCGTACCATCTCCGGATGCCGCGAGACCGGCGGAATACCTTGATATTTGACAAGGTCACGCCGACATATCCTAAGGTAGTCACAAAAGAAGAACCTGCTGGCGCCTTTCCCTGGAGGGAACGCGATGACGACCGATGTCGCCAAGAGAGATTACAGCCTTGTCGGGCTCGATACGAAACGAGCCGAAGACGCAGGGCTCGCGACCGCCGAGTGGTACCATACCGACATTCCACGCAAGCGGTTGAAGCAGTTGATGCGACGATCGGACGGGCCGGCGATTCGCGACACGGCCATTTGGCTCACAGCCTTCATTGTTTCCGGTGTCGGCGCCTACCTGACCTGGGGCACGTGGTGGTGTGTTCCCTTCTTCATTGTCTACGGCGTTCTCTATGGGTCGTCGACGGATTCGCGCTGGCATGAATGCGGCCATCGCACCGCCTTCCGCACCCAGTGGATGAACGACGTCGTCTACCAGGTCGCGTCGTTCATGATCCTTCGGGAGCCGGCGGTCTGGCGTTGGAGCCATGTACGCCACCACACCGACACGCTGATCGTTGGCCGCGATCCGGAGATCGCGGCACCGCGGCCGCCGAACCTCCTCAAGATCTGTCTCGCCTTCTTTGGGCTGCCGCAGGCGAAGGTCTATTTCAGCCGCCTCTTCCATCACGCTGCCGGGCACCTCTCCGACGAAGAGAAGACCTACATTCCCGAAATGGAGTGGAACAGGGTCTATTGGACTGCCCGCGTCCATGTCGCGATTTATGTCGTGGTGATCGGCTGGTCGATTGCGATCGGGTCAATCCTGCCGCTGATGTTCGTCGGCTTGCCCTCGTTCTACGGCGCGTGGCTCTACGTGCTGACCGGATTGACCCAGCACGCCGGCCTCCAGGAGGACGTGCTTGACCACCGACTCAACTGCCGCACCGTCTACATGAACCCGATCGTGCGGTTCCTGTACTGGAACATGAACTACCACATCGAGCATCACATGTTCCCGATGGTGCCGTACCACAATCTCCCAGCGTTGCATGAGGAGATGAAGGACGACACGCCGACGCCCTACAGCGGTTTCTGGGAGGCCTACAAGGAAATCATCCCGACGCTGATCCGGCAGGTGAAGGAGCCGACTTATTACGCCAAACGCAAGCTGCCGCCCGGCGCCAAGCCGTTTATCCCGGCATCAGCCCCCGTCGCGCCCGCCGCGGCGGAGTGATCCAAGCAACGTGCGGCGCTAAGGCGCCTGATCGGTGAAAAACACCGGCTCCATTCGCGCCCACCACTCTCCCTCGGCGCGGGTCTCGAACGGCTTTTGCAGAGGCATGCAGATATCCCACCAACGCTGGGTGTTCTCCGAAGCCGCCATCTTCGCCATGTCGGCGGCGAAATCGGTGCCGTGGTACTCCCAGTAGGCGAAGAGCATGTTCTCCGGCTCTTTCAGGAAGATGGAATAGTTGCGTATGTTGCACTCGGCGATGACCTGCAGCACCGATGGCCAGACATCGGCGTGCAAGCGTTTGTACTCCGCGACCGTACCGGGTTTGAGATAAAGAACCTGCCCCATGCGTTCCATTGGTGAGACCTCCCTGTTGATCCTGTCGGAATGCGGCAACCGGTGTGGGGCATGGGTTGTAGCCGGTCCGGCCGCGTCTGTCGCCGGGGGAACGCACGCGTGAGTGACGGCGGAATGGTCATTGTCGGAGCGGGCCACGCCGGCGGACGCGCGGCAGCGGCGCTTCGCGACAATGGCTGGACCGGTCCCATCACGCTGATCGGCGCGGAGCCTGACGCGCCCTACGAACGGCCACCCCTGTCGAAGGAGCTTCTGACCGGCGACAAGTCGGCGGCCGAGTGCGCCCTCCACCCGCTTGAGTTCTACGCGATCAACGACATACGCCTGATCGCTGACACGCTGGTTACCGAAATCCACCGATCAGGCAAATATGTCGTTCTCGCCGACGGACAGACTGTCGGCTACGAGAAGCTCCTCCTCGCACCGGGCGCCGAGCCGCGTCGCCTCGATATCCCCGGTGCCGATCATGAGGGTGTGCATGTCTTGCGGACCACGGCCGACGCCGAATTGCTGTCGGCACGGCTGTCTCCCGGGACGCGCCTCACGGTCATCGGCGCGGGACTTATCGGCCTCGAGGTCGCGTCGAGCGCGATCAAGCGAGGCTGCACGGTCAATGTCGTCGAACTCGCCGATCGGGCGATGGCGCGCGTGGCACCCGAGGCGAGCGCCGAGCACGCAGTAGCGCGACACCAGGCCGAAGGCGTCACCTTCCATTTCAACCGATCCGTCGCTGCCTTCGACGGCAAGGCCGTTCACCTCGACGACGGAACCGAGATCGCCAGCGATCTGGTCCTGGTCAGCATCGGCGCAGCACCGCGCGCCAAACTCGCCGAGCAAGCCGGCCTGACCGTATCCGGCGGCATCGTCACCGATGCCACTTTGCGCACGGGTGACGCCGATATCTTCGTCGCGGGCGATGCCTGCGTTTTCCCGCACGAACTGTTCGGCGGTCTGTTGCGGCTGGAGAGTTGGAAGAACGCCGAGGATTCCGGCCCTCTTGCCGCGCGGAACATGCTCGGCGCGAATGAGCCCTACCGCGCCGTGCCGTGGATGTGGTCCGACCAATACGATTTCACCATCCAGGTCACCGGGCTCCCGGATCGCGGAACCGTCGCCGTCGATCGGCCGACCGATGGTGCCCTGTTGCAGTTTCACCTCGACGATGACGGCCGGCTCGTCGGCGCAAGCGGCATGGGACCAGTGGGCGCTATAGCCAAGCCGATCCGGTTCGCCCAGATGTTGATGGAGCGGGACGCTCATCCCGATGCGGCGGACCTCGCCGATCCTGCCGTCAATCTAAAAGCCTTGCTGAAGAAACAGGCCGCCTGACCGAGGGATGGCCGAACGGGGGAGGACAACGATGCAGAAGATGCTGGTGTTTCAGTCGCTGTGGGCGATGGAGCGGCGTCAGACCGATGGCGTAGAACGCAGCCTGGAAGAAAACATCGCCATGATCGTCGACGCCGGCTTCGACGGCATCAGTGGCGATTGGCGTGATCGCGAGACCGTCCGGCGCCTGTCCGCTCTGCTGAAGGCCAACGGCCTGACCGCCGAGGGACAGTGCTTCCCGCAGACCGTCGACGACTTGAAACCGGCCCTGGAGAATGCGACCGAGTTCGGCCTCCATCATCTCGACATCCAGCCCGATGTCCGGCCGCGGCGGCTGCAGGAGTGCATCCCATTGCTCGAAGGCTGGCGGCGCCTTTCCGAGGAAGTGGACTTCCCGGTCTACATAGAGACCCACCGGGACCGGATGACCACCGACCTCTATTTCACTCTCGACCTGCTCGACTGTTTCCCCGATCTGAAGCTCCTCGCCGACGTCTCGCACTTCCTTGTCGGCCGGGAGTTCGCTTGGCCGATCTCGGAAGAGAACCACGGCTACATCCACCGCGTCCTCGACAATTCGTGGGCGTTCCACGGCCGGGTGGCCAGCCGCGAACAAGTCCAGATCGAAATCTCGTTCCCCCATCACAAGATGTGGCTCGATCTGTTTCTGGACTGGTGGGAGTACGGCTTCCGGAGCTGGCGCCGCCGCGCCGGCAGCGACGACACCCTAGCCTTCACCTGCGAGCTCGGGCCGCAGCCCTATGCGATCACCGGTTCGGACGGGAACGATAGCACCGACCGGTGGACCGAAGCGCTGTTGATGAAGGACCTGGTCAAGGAGCGATGGGAGGCGTCCGCCTCTTGACCGTTCCGCTCGGGGCGGGCTGACATGGTGTCGATGCTGGCCACCGGCCGCGAGGGCCGCTAGAACGGATACAAAGAACCAGACAAGGGAGCGAATCTTGGACGTCAGAGCAGCGATCGCAACCGAAGCCGGCAAGCCACTCGAAATCGCGACGGTTCAACTCGAAGGACCGAAGGCGTTCGAGGTGCTGGTCGAGACCAAGGCGACCGGCATCTGCCATACAGACGAATTCACCCTTTCCGGAGCCGATCCGGAGGGTCTGTTTCCGGCGATCCTCGGTCACGAAGGCGCCGGCGTGGTGGTCGAGGTCGGCGAGGGTGTCACCAGCGTCAAGCCGGGCGACCATGTCATTCCACTCTATACGCCGGAATGCCGCCAGTGCCCCTCCTGCCTGTCGCGCAAGACCAATCTCTGCACCGCCATTCGCGCCACCCAGGGCCAGGGCCTGATGCCGGACGGCACCTCCCGGTTCAGTCTCGATGGCAAGCCGCTCCACCACTACATGGGCTGCTCGACCTTCGCCAACTTCACCGTACTACCGGAAATCGCTGTCGCCAAAATCCGCGAAGACGCTCCGTTCGACAAGGTCTGCTACATCGGTTGCGGCGTCACCACCGGGATCGGCGCGGTCATCAACACGGCCGGTGTCGAGGAAGGCGCCAAGGCCATTGTTTTCGGTCTTGGTGGAATCGGGCTGAACGTTATCCAGGGACTGCGACTCGCCGGGGCCGACACGATCATCGGTGTCGATATCAACCCCGACAAGAAGGAATGGGGCGAGCGGTTCGGCATGACCCATTTCGTTAATCCGAAGGAGGTCGAAGGCGATTTGGTTCCCTACCTTGTCGATCTGACCAAGAGGGGCGCCGACCAGATCGGTGGCGCCGACTACACCTTCGACTGCACCGGCAACGTATCAGTGATGCGCGACGCTCTCGAAGCCTGCCATCGAGGCTGGGGTGTCTCCGTGATCATCGGCGTCGCACCCTCCGGTGCGGAGATCGCCACGCGGCCGTTCCAACTGGTGACCGGTCGCGTCTGGAAGGGAACCGCATTCGGCGGCGCCCGCGGGCGGACCGACGTGCCGAAGATCGTCGACTGGTACATGGACGGCAAGATCGAGATCGACCCGATGATCACCCACACGATGCCCCTCGAGGACATCAACAGAGGCTTTGACTTGATGAATCAAGGCAAGAGTATTCGCAGCGTCGTGGTCTACTGAGCCGGTTACCTTCCATGAACGACACGATTACAGGCGAATGGGTCGACGCCTGCGCTGCGGAGGACATCGACGAGGAAGATGTCATCCGCTTCGATCACGCCGGTCAAACCTATGCGATCTACCGGGCGCCCGATGACACCTATTACGCGACGGACGGCATCTGCACCCACGAGCACGCGATTCTCGCCGACGGTTTGGTGATGGATGACATGATCGAGTGCCCCAAACACAACGGCAGGTTCGATTACCGCACTGGCAAGGCGCTTGGGGCGCCGGTCTGTATCGATCTCAAGACGTTTCCAGTGAAGGTGGAAAGCGGTCGGGTTTTCGTTCGCGTGAACTGACACCGGCCGGCGGCCGCCCGTCGGACTCTTCGACGGAAATTGGCTCTTGGAGTCGGTCGGTTAACCTCTATCCCCCATTTTGACGATTCCGAGTCCGTTGATTCGCGTACAGGGGGTGTTATGGGCGTCGTTGTTGCGTTTCCGGCGAAGACGCAGAGTGCGGAGACTGGGACAGGGGAAGACAGCGAGCGGGAGGGTGGAGAGCCCGAGATCGATCCGTGGACCGCGATCGATGTGGCGATCCGCGACCTTCGCGACATCGCCCGCCGCTGGGGGGAGCCATCGGCATTGGAACAGGCCGAAGCCTGTCGCGCCATGCTCGAACGAACCTACCGGGACGGCGATTAGCAACCGCCTGCGCTCGTCAAGCTGATGGCTGAGCGGCGTCGATCACCCTGAGACTGGGGATCGCCTGGCCCTGCCAGCGATCGACGGACAGCGTTCCGGCGACGTGCAGCAATTGGCCGCGTGCCGCTTGGAGCGCCCGCCCGAGATCGGTATCCGCCGCCCGGAACGCCATCGCCTTGAGCGTTGCGCCATCGCCCGACCTTAGTGTCAGGCGGAGATGACCGTTGGCGCCAAGATCCGCATAAGCGAGGCGATGGTTGGGAAAGGCGAACACCGGTTCGACATGCCCGGTACCGTAAGGACCGGCGGCCTCGATCGACTCGATCAATTCCACTGTCGCACCGCGCGCGGTAAGCGCCGCGTCGATCGCCAGATCCCCCGCATGCCCGAGGCCGGTCGGCGCCGCAATCGCCTCTTCCAGGAAAGCCCGGAAATCCGTCAATCGGTCACGAGCGATGGTCAATCCGGCAGCCATGGCATGACCCCCGCCCTTGACGGCTATGCCCCGTTCGACCGCCAGACGCACGGCGCGACCGAGATCGACCCCGACGATCGATCGACCGGAGCCCGATCCGGTTCCGTTCGGCGTGAAGGCGATCGCGACGGCAGGGCGCTGGAAGCGATCCTTTAGCCGCGAAGCGATGAGACCGACGACACCGGGGTGCCAGGTATCGCTCGCGGTAACCAATACGGTCGGCCCCTCGCCGTCGCCGATTTCCGCCGCGGCCTCAGCGTAGGCCTGCTCGAGCATCGCTGTTTCCAACGCCTGGCGCTCCCGATTCAGTCGATCGAGTTCATCGGCCAACGCCGCAGTCTCCGCGAGATCGTCGCAGCCGAGCAAACGGGCGCCGAGGGCCGCGTCGCCGATCCGTCCGCCAGCATTGATCCGGGGTCCAAGCACGAAGCCGAGGTGATAGGGCGCGATCGGCCCGCCCAGTCGCGCCACATCCGCCAGGGCGGCGAGGCCGCGGTTTTCCCGACGCGCCATCGCCCGCAATCCCTTAACGACGAACGCGCGATTTAGCCCAACCAGCGGAACCACATCACAGACGGTGCCGAGCGCGACCAGATCGAGCCAGCGAAGGAGATCGGGCGCGTCGATCCCCGATCCGTAAAACCCACGCTGACGCAGCATTCGATTGACCGCAACGAGGGTCAGGAACGTGACGCCCACGGCGGCGAGATAGCCCAGCCCCGACAGGTCGTCGTTGCGATTGGGATTGACCACGGCGATGGCCATCGGGAGATCGGCCCCCACCTGATGGTGATCGAGAACCACCACTTCGAGACCAAGCCCTGGCGCTTCCGATAGGGCGTCGAAGCTGGTTGAACCGCAATCCACGCAGACGACGAGCGTGTTGCCGGCGTCGGCCAACGCCTTCATCGCGGCAACGTTAGGGCCATAGCCCTCGAAAATCCGGTCGGGGATGTAGATCTGCGCGTCGCATTCAACGGCCCTAAGGAAGCGCTGCAGAAGCGCGGCGGAGCTGGCACCGTCCACATCGTAGTCGCCGAAGATCGCAATGGTCTCTTTGTTCATGATCGCATCGGCGATCCGCTCGGCGGCGACATCCATATCGGTGACCGCCGAAGGGTCGGGCATCAGGCGTTTCAGCGCCGGGTCGAGAAAGTCGGCGACCGTGTCGGGATCGACGCGGCGCCCCGCCAGTATGCGGGCGACGATATCGGGCACCCCGTCGCGTTGAGCTATGGCCTGGGCAACGCGCGTTTCAGCGATGCCGAGACGATCGATCCACCGCCGCGCAGTTACCGATCGCGTGACGCCTAGAAAAGCGTCTTTGCCCTGATCCTCATCCAATCGCTGAAGCACGCGGCCATCCGTGACGATAGACGGCGGCGATCCTATCCGATTCGGCCCTAACGGCAGCCGCTATAGCGCGTCGTCGAACTTGTCGAGGTCCTGGTGTTCGGCCTTGATCCAGCGGACCGTGCCGGAAGACGAGCGCATCACTACCGTATGGGTGGTCACGGCGTGTTTGGCGAAACGGACCCCGGAGAGCAGGTTGCCGTCGGTCACGCCCGTCGCGGCAAACAGCACATCGCCGAGCGCCATTTCAGACAAGTCGTATTTGCGGTCGACGTCCTCAATACCCATCCGATGGGCCCGATCCTTTTGTTCGTCCGAGTTGATCACCAGTCGCCCCTGCATCTGACCGCCAATGCAGCGAAGCGCCGCCGCGGCCAATACGCCCTCCGGGGCCCCGCCGATCCCTAGGTAGATATCGACGCCGGTCTCGTCAGGGCTGGTGGTGTGGATAACGCCGGCGACATCGCCGTCGCCGATCAGCCGGATGGCCGCACCGGTCGCCCGGATGTCTTCGACCAGCCGCGCGTGACGCGGCCGGTCGAGAACGCACGCGGTGATCTCGCCGATCGGCACGCCCTTGGCCTCGGCAAGGGCTGCGATATTGTCGTCGGCCGGAGAGTCGAGGTCGACCAAACCGTCCGGGAACCCCGGGCCGATGGCGACCTTGTCCATATAGACGTCCGGCGCATTGAGCAGGCTGCCTTCTTCGGCAATGGCGATCACCGCCAAGGCGTTAGGCAGGTTTTTCGCCGCGATCGTGGTCCCTTCGAGCGGATCGAGGGCGATGTCCACGTTCGGCCCTGTCTTCGTTCCGACCTCCTCGCCGATATAGAGCATCGGTGCTTCGTCGCGCTCGCCTTCGCCGATAACGACTGTCCCATGGATCGGCAAGCGATTGAGTTCCTGCCGCATGGCGTCCACCGCAGCCTGATCGGCCGCCATCTCGTCGCCGCGGCCCCGCAGGCGCGCCGCCGCGACGGCAGCCCGTTCCGTAACGCGGACCAGTTCGAGCGTAAGAATGCGGTCGAGCGCTGGCCCTTTGGGAAACCGGACTTCCTGGTTCATGGGCGCACCTCGTGGGGTCGGTTTAGCCGAGCTGCTCAATCCGTATCATTTGCGGCGCGTCGGCGATATGCCCATCGGCCTTGATCGTGTCCAGGGCCGTGCGAATGTCCGCTTCATGCGTGTCATAGGTGATCAGGATGACCGGCGCCGGCTCGACCGGAACCAGTTGGCCGGGCGCGGCAGCGCGCGGGGCGCGATGACGTTGGACGATTGATTCCAGGGAGATGCCGAGCTCCGCCATCCGGCCCGCGATCGCGGCGAAGGCGCCCGGGCGATCGTACACAGCCAGACGGATGTAGTATCCGCCCTCGTGGGCGCGCATCGCTGCGCGCCGGTAAGGCTCCAGATCGGAAGCCGGGCGCCCGAAGGTCCCGACCCGGTCGCCACGGGCGATATCGGCAATGTCGCTGATCACCGAGGAGGCGGTTGCTTCGCCCCCTGCCCCGGGACCGCACAGCAGAAGCTCCCCGACCGAGTCGGCTTCCACCGCCACGGCGTTAGTGACACTGGTGACATTGGCGATCGCCGAACTCTTCGGGATCATGGTCGGGTGGACCCGCTGCTCGATACCGGAGTCGGTTCGGCATGCCACACCAAGTAACCGGATCCGGTAGCCGAGTTCGTCGGCGGCCTCGAAGTCGGCGGGGCTGATCGACGAGATGCCCTCGACGTACATCGAGTCGCCATCGACCTCCGTGCCAAAGGCAATCGCCGTAAGAAGTGCCAGCTTGTGGGCCGCATCCTGGCCACCCACGTCGAAGCTTGGGTCGGCCTCGGCGTAGCCAAGCCGCTGGGCGTCAGCGAGGCATTCCTCGAAGCCGATCCCTTCCTGCTCCATGCGGGTCAGGATGTAGTTGCAGGTGCCGTTGAGGATTCCGTAGAGGCGGCTCACGGTGTTCCCGGCCAGCGCCTCGCGGAGAGTCTTGATAATCGGGATCCCGCCGGCGGCCGCCGCTTCGAAGTTCAGGCTGACGCCAGCCGCTTCCGCCTGACGCGCCAGTTCGTTACCGTGCGCGGCGAGCAAAGCCTTGTTGGCGGTGACCACATGCTTGCCGGCCGCGATCGCCGCTTCCACCGACGCCTTGGCCGTCCCGTCGGCCCCACCGATGAGTTCGACGAACACGTCGTTGCCCGGATCGGCGGCCAATTCCGTCGCCTGATCGAACCAAGTCATGGCCGACAGATCGACACCCCGGTCCTTTGAGCGGTCGCGGGCCGAAACGCCGGTGATGGTGATCGCCCGGCCGCTGCGAACAGCCAGATCGTTGCCGTGACGCTCGATCAGATGAACGAGCGCAGAGCCAACGGTCCCGATACCGGCGACGCCGATTCTGAGGGGCGCGGTGGCTTCCATGGAATTCACGTCCTGTCGAAACACGCGCCAAGCGCCGACCGCTTCCGGTCAACCCCCTGACGGTTCTGGTGTTGTAGTCGCAGCGGCCCGTGTTCAGCGGGTCGCGTTCAACGGGACGACGTTGTGCAACGTTTTGTCAGCGGATTCAAGAAAACACGGAAGCGAGTCGGGGTCGTGAAAATGGGTCAGGTGAATACGCCCAACCAGGCAGACTTCACTGCAGGGACCAGACCACCAACGCCGGAAAGCGACAGACCAAAGTCAACCACGAACAGAGCGACCGGAATGCCGGCGACGGCGACAACGAGAGAGAGAAGAGCCACCGACCATCTGTATGGCGTTGCCCCCTTGTCCTTTGTCTCCCATAGAAATTTCGCGAACTGGATGCCGCCCACCACCCACGTTGTCACGATGATCACGAGGGCAGCCCCGGCCACGACGAGGCCGACGAACCTGACGACCGCCTGATTGCCGCTATCGATGGCGCCTGAGATCGACGCCGTCACACCCAGCACCAACGCAAGCGAGAACGCGATGACTCCGGCGCAGTAGTGCAACGGCGCCCGAAACAGATCTCGGTTGCGGCTGCGATAATAAGCGACCGCTGCTTTCAGGTTTTCATCGTTGGCAGCGAATTCCCGCGTAGCGCGCCTCGCCGCATCCCTGAATTCCCTGGAATCGATGATAAAGCTGATCGATTCCTGCAGTTTTTTATTACGCTCTTCTTCTGTCATCGCGATATCTGCGCGGATAACCGAGCGCAATCTTAACACCAAATGGCGGCTCGTCGAGCAGACGCGTGGAATGTGAACGCGGCCCGCGCTCAGCGGGTCGCGTTCAACGGGACGACGTTGTGCAACGTTTTGTCAGCGGATTCAAGAAAACGCCGGATATTGCGCCCGGCCTGGCGAATCCGCTGCTCGTTCTCGACCAACGCGATCCGGACATAGTCGTCACCATGCTCGCCGAAGCCGATACCTGGCGCCACGGCAACGTCAGCTTTTTCGATCAGGAGTTTCGAGAACTCCAGCGACCCTAGGGACCGGAAACGCTCCGGTACCGGCGCCCAGGCAAACATCGACGCGCGTGGCGCAGGGATCGCCCAACCGGCACGACCAAGACTCTCGACGAGAACGTCACGGCGCCCTTTATAGGTCGCGCGCATCTCGTCGATACACGCCTGCGGCCCATTGAGCGCTGCCGTGGCCGCCACCTGGATCGGCGTGAACGCACCGTAATCGAGATAGGATTTGACCCGGCCGAGTGCCGCGATCAGCCGTTCATTGCCAACAGCGAATCCGATCCGCCACCCGGCCATCGAAAACGTCTTCGACATCGAGGTGAACTCGACCGCGACGTCCATCGCCCCCGGTGCCTGGAGTATCGACGGCGGCGGATTATCGTCGAAATAGACCTCCGAATAGGCGAGATCGGAGAGCAGGATCAGGTCGTTGCGGCGGGCGAAGCTCACAAGGTCACGATAGAAATCGAGATCGGCGACATGCGCGGTCGGGTTCGAGGGGTAGCAGACGACCACCGCGATCGGCTTCGGGATCGAGTGCATGACCGCGCGTTCAAGCGCGCGGAAATAGTCTTCGTCCGGCGCCGCCGGGAGTGCCCTGATGACGCCGCCCGCCATCAGGAAGCCGAAGGCGTGAATCGGATAGCTCGGGTTGGGACACATCACCACGTCACCCGGTGCGGTGATCGCCTGCGCGATGTTGGCGAAGCCCTCCTTCGAGCCGATCGTGACGATAACCTGGCTGTCGGGATCAACCTTAACGCCGAAGCGACGATCGTAGTACGCGGCCTGCGCCCGACGCAGGCCGTTGATGCCGCGTGACGCCGAGTAACCGTGGGTGTCCTCACGGCGAGCCGTATCTGCAAGCTTCTCCACGATATGCGGCGGGGTCGGCAGGTCGGGATTGCCCATGCCGAGATCGACAATGTCGGCACCGGCGCCGCGTGCCCGCGCCTTCAATCTGTTGACGTGCTCGAACACATAAGGCGGCAGGCGCCGCACGCTGTGAAACTCGCTCATTGCTGTCGTCTCGTCTGGCTCAATTCGTCGGCGCGCATTCGGGATACTTCTCGGCGGCGCCCTGTTCAGAGCATTTTTCGATCTGTTGCAAGGCCCTCTCGCCATGGGTTTCGGCCTCGCCGGCAACGGACGGGCCGACCGAACCGCCCCCGGCACCACCCTGCCCGGCACGCAGGGCTTCCAGTTCGGTGATGATCCGCGCCCGCTCCTCCGGGGGCAAGACGACACCGCCGGGTTCCGGCGGTCGTGCATTGAGGTTCGGATAGCCGTCGATCGTCTGTGGCACCGCCGCCGGCGTGGGCTCGCCGGGCTGCAGGGCCGTCGCAGCAGCGGGAACGGGCGTGGTGGTAACAGGAGCCGGTGTCGTTGCGACCTGTGGCGTGGGGACGGTGACAGGCGGCGCGGGCGTCGTGGCCGGAGTCACCGCCGTCGCGGGCTCTGCCGTGGGCGTCGTCGCCGACCCGGATGCCGTCGCCACGCCTGCCTCAGGCGTCGCCGGCGCCGTGTTGAGCACCAGCGGGTCGCCGGTGGCCGCAGGAGGATTGGTCAGGTCCGCCGTGGTTTGCACGCAGCCGCTCACAACCAGCGCCGAAAGCAGGGCCAACGGAACAGAAAGCCGGCGAAACACCGGTATCGGCTCCGCTGCAATCTTGTCACGGTGAATGGTTACAGTGATCAAAGCGTTAAGACCCGCTCTGCTATGGTTTTACCAACTAACACGATCACGCGATAATATGTCGAAAAAGCGGGTTAGCCGCGTTTAGGCGACGTCGAACGAGCATGACGACAAAGAACACGCCGCCCAAGGGCTTCACCATCGACGACCCCGAGGCGTTTGCCCACAACATCGCCCGCATGGTCGAGGAAGGCGGCAAGGCCGCATCGGCTTACCTCAAGCCTCGCGAAGAAGGCGAAGCGTCGTTCGAGTTCGCCGAGGGTGCAGGCGAAGTGGCCAAGGTGCTTGCCCGCGTCGCCGAATACTGGCTTTCCGACCCGGAGCGGACCGTCGCTGCCGAGAGCCGGCTCGTCTCGAACTACATCGACCTCTGGTCGAACGCACTGAAACGGATGATGGGCGAGCCGGCACCGGCGACCGCCCAGCCTGATCCCGGCGACAAGCGCTTCAAGGACCCTCAGTGGAGCGACAACGCCTATTTCGACTTCATCAAGCAGTTCTATCTGGTGACCAGCCGCTGGGCGGTCGACATGGTCAACGAGGCCGAAGACCTCGATCCCGGTACCCGGACGAAGGCAGCTTTCTATGTCCGCCAGATCGCCGATGCCCTGGCGCCGTCCAACTTCGTCTTCACCAATCCCGAGCTCCTGCAGGAGACCCTTTCCTCCAATGCCGACAATCTCGCCCGCGGCATGCATCTGCTGGCCGAGGACATCGAAGCCGGTCACGGCGATCTCAAGATCAGGCAATCCGGCGAGGGCGATTTCGAGCTGGGCGAAAACCTCGCGACGACGCCAGGCAAGGTGATCTATCAGAACAGTCTCTGCCAGGTGATCCAGTACACCCCAGCAACCGACAAGGTCCTCAAGCGACCGCTGCTGATCGTCCCGCCCTGGATCAACAAGTTCTACATCCTCGACCTCAACGAAAAGAAATCCTTCATCCGTTGGTGCGTGGCGCAGGGCCACACAGTCTTCGTCATTTCCTGGGTCAACCCGACCGAAGCCCATGCTCGCAAGAGCTTCGAGCACTACATGCAGGAAGGTGTTCTCGAGGCCTTGGATGTCGCGCTCAAGGTCACCGGCGCCGATGGCGTTAACGCCGTCGGCTACTGTGTCGGCGGGACTATCCTCGCGGTGACGCTCGCCTGGATGGCGGCGCACAAAGATACGCGCATCAAGTCCGCCACCCTTTTCGCTACCCAGGTTGACTTCACCCATGCCGGCGACCTGCGGGTCTTCGCCGACGAGGAGCACATCGCCGATCTGGAATACCGGATGAAGATGCGCGGCTACCTCGAAGGCAAGCGCATGGCAAACGCCTTCAATCTGCTCCGCGCCAACGACCTGATCTGGCCCTATGTCATTGCCAACTACATCAAGGGCCAGGAGCCGGCACCGTTCGACCTTCTTTACTGGAACGCCGACGCTACCCGCATGCCGGCTGCGAACCACGCCTTCTATCTTCGCAATTGCTATCTGAAGAACCGCCTCTCCGCGGGCGCGATGGAGGTCGCCGGGGTCACCCTCGATCTGAAGAAGGTGAAGATCCCGATCTATAACCTCGCGACCAAAGAGGATCACATCGCGCCGCCGCGCTCGGTTTTCCTCGGCTCATCGTTTTTCGGCGGCAAGGTGACGTTCGTCCTCACCGGCTCGGGCCACATTGCCGGTGTCATCAATCACCCGGATCGGAACAAGTATCAGTACTGGACTGGCCCGGCGCCGAAAGGTGACACCTACGAGGACTGGTTGCCCAAGGCCAAGGAGCATCCCGGTTCCTGGTGGCCCCATTGGCAGAAATGGATCACATCGAAGAACAGGGGGCGTGTCGCCCCCCCGCCGATCGGTGGCAAGGATTTCAAGCCGCTCGAAGACGCCCCCGGCAGCTATGTGAGGATCAAGGCATGACAATCGCGATCATTGGTTCGGGCCGCATGGGCCAGGGCCTGGCAAAACGGCTCGCCGCGGCCGGCGAGACGGTGACGCTGACCGGTCGTGATCCGGACAAGGTTGCGGCATTGGCGGCGGATATCCCGGGCACTATCGGCGCCGGCCCGATCGCGGACGCCGGCAGCGCCGATGTCGTGTTTCTTGCGGTCCCTTACGCCCAGGCTACCGAGGCCGTTGCCCAGGCCGGCAGCCTCACCGGCAAGGTGCTTGTCGACATTACCAATCCGATCGGCCCAGACTTCACCCTCGCCGTTGGCATGACCACCTCCGGCGCCGAGGAAATCCAGAAGAGCGCCCCGCAGGCGCGAGTGGTCAAGGCGTTCAACACCATCTTCTCGGACGTTCTTGCAGTCCAGTTGAGCGAGCCGGACGTGCCACCTCAGGTGCTCTACGCCGGCGATCATGAATTTGCTAACCAGAAGGTGGACGCCCTGATTTCGGCGATAGGCTTCGCCCCGCTCTTTGCCGGTCCCCTCAGGAACGCCCGTTTGCTTGAGCCGATCGGCCTGATGACGATCCAACTCGGCATGGCTCTGGGCCACGGCCGGCGGATCGTGCCACGCTTCGTCGAATACTGAGAAGCGGCCTACTCCACGTGGCCGCTGGGAATGCCGTCGATCGATTTGAGGTTGTTGGCGGCACGATAGCCGGCGAGATCGTCCTCCGCCTCGGCCCAGCGCGTCAGTGACGGACGCTCCCTCTCGTAGGCGTAGACCGGCACGCCGAAACCGCATGAGGTCTGCACCGACTCGATATCGAGAACGATGATCTGCCGCGCCGCCTCGGGCTCCTCGCCGTCGAACGCCTCCGCGAGCACCTGCCTGTAGTCGTCGCCGCTACGTGGCAGAACCCGGCCATGGCCATAGAGTCTCAGAATGTTAGGCGGGCCCTCGAACGCGCAAAGCATAATCGTCAGCCGGCCATCGGCGCGAATGTGAGCCGCGGTCTCGTTTCCGCTGCCGGTCCAGTCCATGTAGGCGACGGTGTTCGAGTCGAGGATTCGAAACGCATCGAGCCCCTTGGGCGACAGGTTGATGCGCGCGCCCTCCGCCGCGGTCGCGGTGAAGAACACATGCTGCCGTCTGATGAACGCCTCGAGATCGGGGTTTAGCCGGTCGTAGAACTTCGGCATCGGGTGGCTCTCGTTATCGCAGTTGCGCGAGGAGTTCCTTCGTTGGGTAGGAGTCAGCCGGCAGCCCGAGCTGGAGCTGCACCTCCTTGACCGCCGCGCGGGTCCTCTCGCCGATGATCCCGTCGACCTTGCCGACGTCGTAGCCACGCCGCGAAAGGATCCTTTGAAGGCGCTTCACTTCATCGGCCGACAGACTGTTGACCTGACTCCCGCGACTTACCCGCGGCGCCCCATCGATCCGCGTGGCGAAATAGGCGGCGGTGGTGGCGTAAACCAGCGACGAGTTCCAGTCGAGGAGGATGTAGAAATTCGGGTAGGCGAGGAAGGCCGGCCCGTTCCGCCCCATCGGCAGGACCAGCGCCGCCTCCAGGCCGTCGTTAGCGAGTGTTCCTTGCCCGGCGGTGACCCCGGCCGCGACCCATTCGGACCGCGGCAGCCGAATCCGGAGGTCGGCCATCTCCCATGGGAAATTGGCCGGAACCTGGACCTCCTGTAGCCACGGTTCCCCGCGACGCCAGCCCACGGATGCCAGATAGTTAGCCGCCGACGCTAAAGCATCAGGTGAGCTTTTGAGGAGATCGACCCGGCCGCTGCCGTCGAAGTCGACGCCGTGGTCGTAGTAGTGCGACGGCAGGAACTGGAGCTGTCCCATCTCGCCGGCCCAGGGTCCCCGCATCTGGTTCGGGGTCAGGTCGCCGCGATCGATGATCTTCAGCGCCGCGATCAGTTGCTCGCGGAAGAGGTCGGGACGCCGGCAGTCATACGCGAGAGTGGCGAGCGCGTTCAGGGTCGAACCGTCGCCGATCACCGCGCCGAAGTCGGTCTCCAGCCCCCAGAACGCAACGATGACCTCGGCCGGCACGCCGTATTGCTGCTCGATCCGGCGGAAGGTGTCGCCGTACTGGCGGATCTTGCCGGGCGCCTGCCCGACCCGATACTGCTCGACCATCCGGTCGGAGAATTGCAGAAAGGTCTGGGAGAACACCCCCTGCGACCGATCTTTGTTGACGACCGCCTGATCGAAGCGCGCCGAGCCGAGCCCGGCTTGGATCGCCTGCTGGGACACGCCGGCGGCTGCCGCTTCCTGCGCAACGCCTTTCAGCCAAGCGTTGAAGTTCGGCTCCTTCTGGCAGGCGACCGCCGGCGAGCCGGCAAAGATCGCGGCCGTGAGCATCGCGGCACCGAGCCGCTTGGGCAACATCATGATGGCGTGGGCCTCCGTTGACAGTCCGCCCCGTTCGACTAGCGACTATAGGGTCGGACAGCCGGCGGGCAAATCCCGTCGACCGCCTAGCTTACTCCGCGACCTGAGCAACCACAGGGTCCCGTCCCAGCGTCAGCCAAGCCAGCAAAAGCGCCCCGATCCCACAGGCAGCGATGATCGTAACCATCGGCAGCGTGGTGCCATCGGCCGTGAGGCTGACGACCACGATCATCACAGCGCCGCTCACCATCTGCAGCGTTCCGCCGAGCGCCGAGGCTATCCCGGCAATCGGGCCATGATCGTCGAGTGCCAGCACCATGGTCGTCGGAATGACGACGCCGAGACAGGCAAATGCCAGGAAGATTAACGGCATCAGCACCGCCAGGCTGTCCGCGCCCGCCAGTGTCGCGACGAACAGCACCACCGAGAACAGCGCGAAACCGCCGGTCGCCCAGAACACGGCGCGGCCCATGCCAAAGCGCGCGCCGAGCCACGATGCCATCTGCGAGACACCGAAGAAGCCGATCGCGTTGACGGAGAAGGCCAACGCATATTCGGTCGGCGTCAGGCCGAAATGCTCGATATAGACGAACGACGAGGCCGCCAGAAACGTGAAGAAGCTCGCCATGCCGAGCCCGCCGATGAAGGTCAAACCCAGAAACCGGCCGTGGACGAGCAACTGGCCAAAGCCGCTCAGCAAGCTCGCCAAACGAACCGGGATCCGCTCCTTCTCCGGCCGGGTTTCCGGCAGGAAGACGGCGAGCATGACAAAACCGACCGCGGCCACCAACGTGATCGCCACGAAAACGGAGCGCCACCCGAACGGCACGATCAACGCACTACCCACCAGCGGCGCCAGGATCGGTGAGACGCTGATCACCAGCATGACCAACGCCATCAGTCGGGTCGCCTCGACGCCGGTATGCATGTCGCGGATGATCGCGCGCGGGATCACCATCACCGATGCCGCGCCGACTCCCTGCACCAGCCGGAACGCGATCAGCCAGCCGATACTAGGCGCGAACGCGCATCCGATGCTGCCGATGGCGAAGACCGTCAGCCCGAAGTAGAGCGGCGGCTTGCGACCGACCATGTCTGACACTGGCCCATAGACGAGCTGGCAGACGCCGAAGGCGACGAAATAGACCATCAGCGTCATCTGCGTCGCCGCTGTCGTCGTCGACAAATCGTCGGCGATCGACGGCAAAGCCGGCAGGTACATATCGATGGCGAATGGGCCGGCAGCGGCGAGCAAGCCGAGCACGATCGCGCTTCTTAGAAAACTCGGTTGCATATCGTTTGTCTTTCAGGAAAGCGAGCCAATCGGATCGCCGTATCAACTATGTTGTCCGCTCCCTTCATGCCACCGGGATGGCGGCCCCTGCTGTCACGCTGTGGCGGTAGGGACTCGTTTCGCCCCGAGGGCGGACACCGCCGGGGCGAACAGGCATGTTGGGCACGGATGATTGCGAAGCGTGTCCCCTACGCCTCGGACCTATGTCCGTCAAGCGTCAATCGACCCTCCCGGACGGATCGGCTAAGAGGAAGAAAGCCATGCGCCCGCCGATCCTCGATCCCCTGTTCCGCCCGGTCACCAGCCTTACCGGTATCGGCCCCAAGCTGGCCGTCATCCTGCGCAAGCTGGTCGGCCGGCCGGAGACCGACGCCACGTCGCGGGTGATCGACCTGTTGTTTCACCTGCCCGTCGCGGTGATTGACCGCAGCCGGCAGCCGGGTATCGCGGAATCGCCGGAAGGCGCCATCGTTACCTTGAAAGTACGGATCGATCGGCATCAGCCGGCACCGCGCGGCAATCGCCGCATTCCCCATCGGGTCTACGCCGATGACGAGACCGGCGAGATCGCCCTCACCTTCTTTCATGCCAACGAGGCGTGGCTCGAGCGCACCATGCCGATTGGCGCGACCCGCTACGTTTCCGGCAAGATGGAGTGGTTCAATGGCCGGCCGAGCATGGTCCATCCGGATCATATCGTCAGCGAAGAAGAGCTGGCCGAGCTGCCGCTGATCGAGCCGGTCTATCCGATGACCGCCGGCCTCTCCCGCAAGACCTTGCTTCGCGCCATCGCTAGTGGTCTGTCGGACGTGCCCGAGCTGCCCGAGTGGCTCGATCCGGCGGTTGTGGCACAGCGCCACTGGACCGGGTTCGGTCCCGCTCTCGACGCCGTCCACCATCCACAATCAGCCGCCGACCTCGAGCCGGCTGCGCCAGCGCGGGGCCGGCTTGCCTATGACGAGTTGCTCGCCAGCCAACTGGCGCTGGCTCTGATGCGTGCTCACCAGAAACGCCGCGCCGGCCGAGCGCGGGTCGGTGACGGCGCACTTCGCGCCAGAATTCGTGACGCCCTGCCTTTCAGCCTGACCGACAGCCAGGAAGCCGCGCTCGCCGATATTGACACCGACCTCGGCGCCCCTGAACGCATGTTGCGGCTGCTTCAGGGCGATGTCGGTTCCGGCAAGACCGTCGTCGCACTCCTTGCGGCCGCCGCAGTAATCGAGACCGGCGCCCAAGCCGCCTTCATGGCACCGACCGAGCTACTGGTCCGCCAGCACGCCCGCACCATCGCACCCATCACCGATGCGGCCGGCCTTCGGCTCGGCGTCCTGACCGGGCGAGAGCGCGGCCGGGAACGGGACGATTTGATCGCCGGGCTCGCCGATGGAACCATCGACCTGCTGATCGGCACGCATGCCTTGTTTCAGGCTGGCGTGACTTTCCGCGATCTTGGCCTTGTGATCGTCGATGAACAGCATCGTTTCGGGGTCCACCAGCGCCTGGCGCTAACCACCAAGGGTGATGCCACCGACGTCTTGGTCATGACCGCGACACCCATCCCCCGTACCTTGGTCCTCACCTATTACGGCGACATGGACGTCTCCCGGCTGACCGAGAAACCCGCGGGCCGCCGGCCGATCGAGACCCGCGCCGTGCCGCTCGACCGCCTCGACCAGGTCGTCTCCCGTATCCGTTCCGCCATCGCCGAGGGTGCCAAGGCCTACTGGGTCTGTCCGCTGGTCGAGGAATCCGAAGCGCTGGATGTTGCAGCCGCCGAAGACCGCTATGCTGCCCTGACTGCCGCCCTCGGCGACGTCGTCGGCCTGGTCCACGGTCGGATGAAGCCGGCCGAGCGCGACGCGGTGATGGCCCGCTTCGTCTCCGGCGAGATCAAGGTTCTGGTGGCGACCACCGTCGTCGAAGTCGGGGTCGACGTCAGCGACGCCACGATCATGGTGATCGAACACGCCGAGCGGTTCGGGCTCGCCCAGCTTCACCAGCTCCGTGGCCGAGTCGGGCGCGGTGACAAGCCGTCGGTCTGTCTGCTGCTGTACAAGGCACCCTTGGGCGCGGTCGCCCGTGATCGGCTGACGATCATGCGCGAAAGCGAGGACGGCTTCGTGATCGCCGAGGAGGACCTCCGGTTGCGCGGCGGCGGCGAAGTCCTGGGCACCCGCCAGTCGGGCACGCCTGGTTTCCGGATCGCCGATCTCGACGTCCATGCCGATCTGATGGAGATCGCCCGCGACGACGCCCGGCTGTTAGTCGACACGGATCCGGGACTCGAGACGAGCCGTGGCGATGCCCTGCGGCTGCTGCTCTATCTCTTCGGCCGGGACGACGCGATCCGTTTGCTCAGGGCCGGTTGAGCGTCGCGTCAGCCTTGACCCGGCGTCCTGCCTCGCCGATCGATATCGGCGGCGTCGCTGGAGGCGACGCGTCATCGCCGTTGGTGTCATCGCCGTTGAAGTCGGGTGAGACCAGTCCGGCGGAGATCACCAGCTTGGCGGCCTCCTCCACCGTCATTCGCAGGCGGACTACGTCCCGCTCCGGGACGAACAGCAGGAAGCCCGATGTCGGATTCGGCGTAGTCGGCAGGAACACCGAGACCATCGTCTCGCCGTTCTCACCGAGGTGATGGCCGACCTCGCCCTTGGTCCCGGTCGCGATGAAGACGATGGCCCAGATTCCCTTGCGCGGATACTGGATCAGCCCCACCGTCTGGAACGTCTTAGCCCGGTTGGAGAGCACGGTTTCGAAGATCTGCTTCAGCCCGCCATAGAGGTTGCGAACCACCGGCATGCGGCCGAGCACCGACTCGCCCCAGGAGACGGCGGTCCGTCCGACCAGATTAGCGGTGAGGAAGCCGATCAGCGTGATCGTGACGATCGCCACCAATAGCCCGAAGCCCGGGATCGAGAACGGCAGGTAGGTATCAGGGCTGTAGGCGGCCGGGATCAGCGGCGTGACCCAGCTATCGATCCAGACGATGAATCCCCAGGTGATGTAGATGGTGAGGAAGAGCGGCGCAGCGATGACCAGTCCGGTCAGGAAATAGTTCCTGAGCCGGTGCATGGCACCGCTTCGCCGTGGCTCGGCGTCGGGATGCGGCGGCTCCTCACCGTCCATCGCGTGATCTCCTCGACCGCCGACGCGGCCGGACTCCCCATTATCTAGCTATAGCACGTCAAATGAGAAGGCCGGGTGACGGTGGGCGCGAGGGTAGGAGTCGGACTCCAAGACGAGCTAAGGCAACTTGGCCGCAACCGGGCCGTCATCCTGAGCGAACCGACGCCCTCCCCGCCTGACCGCCATGCCGTTTCGACTCGCGCTTCACTTCTCTCGCCGACAAGCTACAATGGGGAAGAGCGGAATTGGGGACTGCTGACCGGATCGACCATAGCATGTATTATGAGAGTCCTGACATCAAAACTGGTAGTCGTAGCGATTGCTATATTTGGAGTGGCGCTTCTTACTAATCATAGTGTCCATGCCAGCAACAGCATCACCAAACCTGCTTATTGTAACCCCCCCGCTGCTGGGGTGGTATGTGAACCAACGATCGACGTAACCGAGACCTATACTACTCTGATAATCCATGCATATTGCGGCACCGAGGAATCACCGAGAAAACCAAGCAAATTAACCTGTTCATCACCTAGTACAATAATTGACTGTGGCGAGCCACAGGAAACATCAACATATCGTCAGTGTACCTGCAACTCACCGCCCCCTAACGGCCATAAGTATAAAGCAAAGCCGCACATTCATTGCGACTGAAGCTCGGTCGACGTCGCAGGCACCGCTTGGCGTCCTTATTCCACCGTCACTGACTTGGCCAGATTTCGTGGCTGGTCAACGTCGGTCCCCATGAACACTGCCGTGTGATAAGCGAGAAGCTGGACCGGCAGCGCGTAGATCAACGGTGAAATCGCGGAGGGCATTGGAGGCAGCACCACCTGCCCCACCGTATCGACGCCGGCGGAGGCCACGCCCGGTTCGTCGCTTAGCAGAACGATCCGACCGTCGCGGGCCGCCACCTCCTGAATGTTGGAGACTGTCTTTTCGAAGACGTGATCATGTGGGGCTACCACCACCACCGGCATCGCTTCGTCGATCAACGCGATCGGCCCGTGCTTGAGTTCGCCGGCGGCGTAACCCTCCGAATGGATGTAAGAGATTTCCTTGAGCTTCAGCGCGCCTTCCAGGGCGATCGGATAGCTCGTACCGCGGCCGAGATAGAGAACGTGCTCGGCCTTGGCGAGATCGCGGGCGATCGTCTCGATCCCGTCCTCCAGCCGCAGCACTTGGCTCATCAACCCGGGAACCTCGCCCAGTGCCGTGACCAGATCGGCTTCCTCCGCAACGGACAGCACACCACAGGCCCTGCCGGCGGCCACCGCAAGCGATGCCAACACCGCCAGTTGACAGGTGAATGCTTTGGTCGAGGCGACACCAATCTCCGGGCCCGCGAGGGTCGGCAGAACGATGTCGGCTTCGCGCGCGATCGTCGATTGTTCGACATTGACCACCGCGGCGACCTTTTGGCCCTCTGCCTTGGCGTAGCGCAGCGACGCCAGAGTATCGGCGGTCTCGCCCGATTGGGAGATCACCAGCGACAGGCCGCGGTCCGTCAGCGGCTGCTCCCGGTAGCGAAACTCGGAGGCAATATCGATGTCGACCGGGAGCCGCGCGAACCGCTCGAACCAGTACTTGGCAACCAGCCCGGCATAGAAGGCTGTCCCGCAGGCAGTGATCGACAGCCGGTCGAGACCGGCAAAATCGATGCCGGTGGACGCACTCCGTCCGGCAGCGAGATCGAGATAACGTGCCAGCGTGTGACCGACCACTTCCGGTTGCTCGTAGATCTCCTTGGCCATGAAGTGGCGGTGGTTGCCTTTATCGACCAGTAGGCTGGTGACCGCCGCCCGGGTCAACGGTCGCTCGACTGGATTTCCGTCGGCGTCGTAAATTGCGCACCCGGCCCGGGTCAGGACGGCATGATCTCCGTCCTCGAGATAGGTAATCCGATCAGTTAGCGGCGCCAAGGCGATCGCGTCAGACCCGAGATAGACCTCGCCGTCGCCGTGGCCGACGGCGAGTGGGCTGCCGCGACGGGCACCAATCATCAGGTCGTCCTCGCCGTCGAAAACGACGGCGATGGCGAAGGCGCCGCGTAGTCGTCGGAGCGCTGTCGCGACGGCGTCGACCGGCGTCCTGTCGACCTCCAGGCCCCTGTCGATGAGGTGGGTGATGACCTCCGTGTCGGTATCGGTCGCGAAAACAGCCCCTTGCGCCGTCAGTTCATCCCGCAATTCCCTATAGTTTTCGATGATTCCGTTGTGGACCAGGGCGAGCCGGGCCGTCGCATGCGGGTGTGCGTTGCCCTCGGTCGGCGGCCCGTGCGTCGCCCACCGCGTGTGGCCGATCCCCGATCGCCCGGTGAGCGGTTGATCCGCCAGTCGGCGTTCCAGGTTGCCGAGCTTTCCCTCGGCGCGACAGCGCGTTAGCCGTCCATCTTCAAGCGTCGCGACACCCGCGGAGTCATAGCCCCGGTACTCGAGCCGCTTCAGCGAATCGACCAGCAGAGGCGCGGCCGGCCGGTCCCCGAGAATTCCAACGATCCCGCACATGCCGCCCCGTCCTTCCGACTCGCTTGGCCCGACTCAGGCGCCTTATCACGGCGCTGTCCGGGGTCGAAAAACACATCCTGTTTCCGCCCTTAACCAAGCCGAGGTAGGGGCTATTACTTTCCGGACTGTTTCTTCCGTCGCTGCATCTGCTTGCGGAAGCTGGCCGCCCAGCCCGGCTTGTCAACCTGCCGCCCGCGGCCAACGGCGAGCGCATCGTCTGCAACGTCTTTGCTGATCACGCTGCCGGAGCCGATATAGGCGCCTTCGCCGATCGTGACCGGCGCGACCAGCGCGCTATTGGACCCGACGAAAGCGCCAGCGCCGATCTCGGTATGGTGCTTGAAATAGCCATCGTAGTTGCAGGTGATCGCCCCGGCACCAACATTGGCGCCCGCACCGATGTGGGCGTCACCGATGTAAGCGAGGTGGCTGGCCTTGGCACCGGCATCGACCACAGCGTTCTTGACCTCGACGAAGTTACCGATCCGCGCCCCGGGTCCGATTGTCGTCTCGGGACGCAGCCGCGCGAACGGCCCGACCGTCGCGCCGATACCAACAGTTGCGCCTTCAAGGTGGGAGTAAGCGCGAACGGTGGCGTTGTCGCCCACTGTCACGCCGCGTGCGAAGAAGACATGCGGCTCGACCACCACGTCACGGCCGATCCGGGTATCGTGGCTGAAGTAGACGGTGTCCGGATCGATGAGTGTGACGCCGCCATCCATGGCCGCCTGCCGGGCGTGCTCCTGGAACGTTCGCTCGACCAGCGCCAGTTCCGCGCGCGTGTTGACGCCGATCACCTCCTCCGTATGGACCTCGATCGCACGGACCGTCTTGTCGGCTCGATTGGCAAGCGCCACCAGATCGGGGAGGTAGTATTCCTTCTTGGCGTTGTCGTTGCCGATTTTCTTGAGCAACGGGGCCATGGCGCCACTGAAGCCCATCACGCCGGCATTGACGAAGCCGATCGCCTTCTCCTCGCGGCTGGCGTCCTTCATCTCCCGGATGGCAACGAGTCGCTTGCCATTCATGATCAGCCGCCCATAGGCGGCGGGATCCGGCGGCCGAAACCCGAGGACGACGACGTCCGCGCCACTGGCGAGCGCCCGGCGCATCCGTCTCAGTGTCTTGCCCGTCAACAGCGGCGTATCGCCGTAGAGCACCAAAATGTCGTCGGGAGTTGGCGTGAACGCCTTACGGGCGGCGAGCACGGCGTGGGCCGTTCCAAGCCGGTCCTTCTGGATGAACACCGCCGAACCGGCTGCCTTAGCGTAGTCGGAAACCGCGTCGGCGCTCGGCCCAACGACTGTCGCCACGGTCCCCGCGCCGGCCGTGCGTGCCGCGTCGAGGACGTAGCCAAGCATCGGCCGACTGCCGACCGGGTGCATCACCTTCGGGATCGCCGACCGCATCCGGGTCCCCTCACCCGCGGCGAGGATGATGGCGAGGCAGGTTCGTTTCGGCATGGACGGGTCCTAGCGACGGAAGACGTTGCCACCAATCATGCCCGAAACGGAGGTGATTCGGAGGCGGCCTCAGCCGAGTTGCGCGAGACCGGGAAAGAGATCAAGCAGCCAGAAGGCAATGGTGGTGATTTGTCCGGTGACGAACAGAACACCGGTAACCACCAACAGCGCACCCATCGTTTTTTCTACCGCGCCCATATGGCTGCGGAAGCGCTTCATGAAATTCATGAAAGAACCGGCGAACAATCCAGCGATGATGAAGGGGATACCCAGGCCTGCCGAGTAAGCGGCGAGCAAAAGGACACCTTCGCTGACGGTGTCTTCTGCCAGAGACATTCCCAGGATCAACGAGAGAATGGGTCCGATGCATGGGGTCCAACCGAAACCGAACGCCAGACCCATCACATATGACCCAACCGGGCCGGCTTTGGTGTTGCGAACCTCCATCCGCGCTTGCCGATGAAGCAACCCGATGCGGAACACACCCAGGAAGTGGAGGCCCATGATGATGATGATGCCACCGCCGACGATCGTCAGGATGTCGAGGTATTGACGCAGCAGCTGGCCAAGCGTGGTGGCTGCAGCGCCAAGCAATACAAAAACGGTCGAAAAGCCGAAAACAAAGGCTATGGAGGAAAAGAAAACAGTACGGCGCGCGGCTCTGTTTGGCGATTCGCCGGTCAGTTGGTCCAGACTAACACCGGCGAGATAGCCGAGATAGGGCGGCACCAGCGGCAGCACGCACGGCGACAGGAACGATATCAGGCCTGCAAAGATTGCTACGCCAAAACCAACATTTTCCATCGTATCGTCCTGCTCACGCTGGTTCGCAGTGTAGCGTTGATATAGAGCCTCGGTTGATCGCGCCACAGTCACAATTTCACGAGCCAGACTCGACCTGAGCGTGAGCAGTGCGCCGCGAAACCTCCTTCTTACAAAGGGTTATGGCCGATGCAAGGCAACCCGCCGGCAGCGCCTGCGGCGATCTGCTGCCGAATCTCAAGATCAGGTCGAACCACCGCCTAGCGTTTTGACCTAACGCAATTTCCGAACGCCCCTATGCGGCCAACAATCAACTGGACGAGGCGCCCGTGCTCGGCTTTTCTAGTGCGGCGGCGCTCGAAACCCATGTGGAGGCGATCTTTGCCGGACATCGTTGCCCTGGCCCTAAACCCGACCATTGATGTCTCCGCGGAGGCCGAGGTCGTTCGGCACACCCACAAGACACGCACGACAGACGAGAGCTTCGAGCCGGGTGGCGGCGGCGTCAACGTCGCGCGGGTCGTCACCGAGCTTGGTGGCGATGTCGAGGCGTTCTGCGTTGTCGGCGGTGTTACGGGGGCGTTGCTCACCGAGCTGCTCGGCCGGATTGGGGTGCCCACCCACATCATCGAAGTCCACGGCAACACTCGTATGGCCCACATGGTGTACGAGCGGAGCACCGGACTGGAGTATCGCTTCATCCCGAGCGGCACCGATCTGACCGAAGCCGAGATCGAGTCGGTGCTTGACGCGGTGCGTCAGGCGGACTTTCGGTGGCTGGTGGCGAGCGGCAGCATTCCCCATGGCGCCTCGCCCGACATCCTCGCTCGGTTCGGAGCCATTGCGGCTGAAAAGGGCGCGAGGTTCATCCTGGACACCCACGGCCCCGGTCTCGAAGCGACCCTTGGCGCCACGCCGATTCATCTGGTCAAACCGAGTCTGAACGAGCTGCAGACCTTGATCGGCCATGAGCTTGACATGGAAACCTGCGCAGAAATCGCCGCCACCATGGTCGGCCAGGGACAGGCCGAGGCGGTCGCGGTCACCATGGGTGCCGATGGCGCCCTTATCGCGACGGCGGACGGCGTCTCACACCTGCCGCCTCTTGAGGTCGAGGTCCAGTCGGCCGTCGGCGCGGGCGACAGTTTCGTGGCCGGCATCACCCACGCGCTCGCGGATGGTAACACGCTGGAGGACGCCGTGATGTTAGGCGCCGCGGCGGGGGCGGCCGCTGTCATGTCGCCAGGCACCAGCCTTTGCGAGCGCGACGACATTCTCGCACTCCACGGCAGGATGCGCGAACTGACCCCGAGACCAATCCCGGTTCGAGTCCCCGCATGACGGCAGCCCAGGAGGCGGTCTTCGCCTTCCTTGCCGATCCGGCGACCCACAGTCTCACCGAACCGGTCAAGCGCATCGACACCAATGGAGCCGCCGTTTTTCTGGCCGGCCCGGACGTGTACAAGATCAAACGTGCGGTCCGGTTTCCCTTCATGGACCTCTCGACACTCGAAAAGCGGCACGCCATCTGCGAGGCGGAGATAGCGGTCAATCGCCACTACGCGCCACACCTCTATCACGGCGTCGTTCCGATCAGCCGAGCGCCGGACGGCTCGTTGCGACTTGGTGGCGACGGTGAGGTCACCGAGTGGGCCGTTCACATGCGCCGGTTCAACGAGACGATGACCCTCGATCTCGTCGCTCCAAGGGACGGCCTGATGCCGGGCCTGCTCAAGCGCCTCGCCACGACCGTGGTCGACGCGTTCGTTTCCGCGGAGGTCCGGGATGGCATCATCGCAACCAACGACCTCGCCGGCGTCGTCGAAGAAACGGTAACGTCGCTGACCGAACGAACCGAGGTGTTTCCTGCCGCCGACACCCTCGCCTTCGCTGACGCCCTGCGTATGGCTTTTGACAGCGCACGCCCTCTCCTGCTCGAGCGTGGCGACCGCGGCTATGCGCGCCGGTGCCATGGCGATCTTCATCTTCGCAACATCGTCCTGATCGACGGCAAGCCGATTCTGTTCGACGCCATCGAGTTCGACGAACACATCGCCACCATCGATATCTTCTACGACTTTGCGTTCCTGCTGATGGACATGTGGGAGCGCGGCTTCCGGCCGGAGGCCAACCAGGTTCTCAATCGCTATCTTTGGCAGAGTGAAACCAGTGATGACGACCTCCAGGGTCTCGCGCTCTTGCCGCTGCTGATGGCGCTACGCGCTGCAGTGCGCGCCAAGGTCGAGGCACTGCGTCACGTCACGGTCGACGGCGATGAGGCAGCGCGTGCCGATGCGGTCCGGTACTTCGATCAGGCCGAAGCGTTCCTCACACCGGCCCCCGCACGACTGGTCGCGATCGGCGGATTTTCCGGCACGGGAAAGACAACCCTGTCGCGGGCAATCGCCCATGCCATCGGTCGCGCCCCGGGCGCCGTGCACCTCCGCAGTGACATCGAGCGCAAGCGACTCATGGACGTCGACGAACTCGACCAGCTCCCATCGTCGGCCTACGAGGCGGATGTGACCGAGGCTGTGTTCGCGACGCTCCGACGAGATGCCGATCTGGCACTTCGTGCCGGGCACAGTGTCATCGTCGATGCGGTCCACAAGATACCGGAGGAACGCCGGGCCATCGAAGCCGTCGCCCGCGCGGCAGGCGCGCCGTTTACCGGATTGTGGCTGACAGCGCCCGTCGAAATGCTGATCGACCGCATCTCCCATCGAACCGACGATGCCTCCGACGCGACGGCGGCGGTGGTCATGCTTCAGGCCGACCAACCGTTTGGGCCGATCGACTGGACATCGCTCGATGCGACCCGGCCGCTGGAGACCATGAGCGCCAACGCATTGCGCGCGATTGGCGACGCGTCCTGAACGCGCGCCGGACATTCTTCTCTTGACCGACGGCATACTCTGATAGATAACAGAAACGCTATATAACTTATTTGCTATATATATCCCTGAAGTCGGAGAAGACGATGCCCTCCACGCTTGAGATCGCAACCCCGACGGACCGCGAGATCGTGATGACTCGATCTTTTGCCGCGCCGCGCGCCTTGGTGTTTGACGCCTGGACGAAGCCGGATCTTGTCCGCCAATGGCTCGGCACGAACGACTGGCCGATGGCCGTCTGCGAGGCCGATGTCCGTCCCGGCGGCGCGATCCGGTATGTGTGGAGGCACGCCGACGGACAAGAGATGGGCATGAGCGGCATGTATCGCGAGATCACCGAACCGGAGCGCATCGTCCATACCGAGTTGTTCGACGAGGACTGGACCGGCGGCGAGACAACGGTGACCACCACCTTCGACGAAAACGCCGACACGACTACGGTGACCACCCGGATCGTCTACGCTTCCATGGAAGCGCGCGACGCGGTGATGCGGTCGCCGATGGAACAGGGCGTCGCCGAGGGCTACAATCGTCTCGACGCGCTGCTGCCTTCCCTCACCTCACCCTGAATCGAAAACGGCCCGGCTTGTGGCCGGGCCGCGTCGATCTTGTGCGCTTCGGTCTAGGATGCCTTCGCCGTCACCGACGCGTTGGCCTCCGCGTCGAAGACGTGTCGCTTCACCTGGAAGAAGCTGTCCGGAACCACTGACATCGAGTCGACACCACAGGCGACCAGGAACTCGGCGAACCGTGGGTGGTCGCTCGGCGCCTGCCCGCAAAGGCCGATCTTGGCACCCGCTTTGTGCGCCGCTTCACAGACGCTGGCGATCATCCACTCGACCGCCTCGTCCTCCTCGTCGAAAATCCCGGCGAGTTCCTCGGAGTCGCGGTCGACACCGAGGGTCAGCTGGGTGAGATCGTTCGAGCCGATCGAGAAGCCGTCAAATCGCGTCGCGAATTCCTTAGCCAGGATGACGTTCGACGGGATCTCGCACATTACATAGACCTCGAGCCCGTCCTCGCCACGGACGAGACCGTTCTCCGCCATGACGTCGAGGACCTTGTCGGCTTCCTTGACCGACCGGCAGAACGGGATCATCACCACCACGTTCTTGAAACCGATCTCATTGCGCAACCGCTGGATCGCACGGCACTCAAGCGCAAAGCCTTCGCGATATCCGTCCGAGTAGTAGCGCGACGCACCGCGCCAGCCGATCATCGGGTTTTCCTCGTTTGGCTCATAGGCTGCGCCGCCGACCAGGCTCGCATATTCGTTGGTCTTGAAGTCACTCATCCGGATGATCACCGGCTTCGGATAGAGCACGGCCGCGATCCGTGCGAGGCCACGCGAGAGCGTATCGATGAAGTACTCGCTCTTGTCATCGTAACCGGCGGTAATCCTTTCGATCTCTTCCTTGACATCGGCGTCCGGCAACGTGTCGAAATTCACCAGCGCCATCGGATGAACCTGAACCTGATTGGTGACCACGAACTCCATCCGAGCAAGGCCGACACCATCGGCCGGGATTCGCCACCAGTTGAATGCCGCCGACGGATTGGCGAGGTTGAGCATCACCTTCGTCTTGGTCTCCGGCAGCGAGTCGATGTTGAGTTCGTCGATCTCGAACGACGCATGCCCCTCGTAGACGAAGCCTTCATCACCCTCTGCGCAGGAGACCGTGATCTCCTGGTCCGTGTGGAGCACATGTGTGGCGTCGCCCGTTCCGACGATCGCCGGCACCCCAAGCTCGCGGCTGACGATCGCCGCATGCGACGTGCGGCCGCCGTGATCGGTGATGATCGCCTTCGCTTTCTTCATGATCGGCACCCAGTCAGGGTCAGTCATGCCGGTCACCAGGATGGATCCGTCGACAAACTTCTCGATGTCGCGCACGTCCTCGATCAGGCACACGCGACCCGGGACGATCGCACCACCAATGCTGAGCCCGGTGCTGAGGACGTTGCCTTTTTCGAGAATCCGATAGGACTTGAAGATGTTGGCATCGGCTCGCGACTGAACCGTCTCCGGCCGCGCCTGAACGATGAACAACTCGCCGCTTTCGCCGTCCTTCGCCCACTCCATGTCCATCGGGCAGTCGTAATGCTTCTCGATCACCGCGGCCCAGCGACCGAGCTGGATGATCTCCTGATCGTCGAGCACGAAGGCAGCGCGTTCGGCCTTTGAGGTCGGCACGTTCTTGATCGGCGGATCGCCCGGCGCATAGACCATCTTGATCGCCTTCTCGCCGAGCGTCTTTTCAACGATCGGCAGCAGAGAGTCGTCGTCAAGCAGCGGCTTGAACACCTGATAGGCGTCCGGATCGACCGCACCCTGAACGACATTTTCGCCCAGTCCCCAGGCGGCATCGATGCGCACCACCTTGTCGAAGCCGGACTCAGTATCAATCGAGAACATCACGCCCGAACCGCCGATGTCGGAGCGCACCATCTGCTGGACGCCGATCGATAGCGCCACCTGCATATGATCGAAACCCCGCACCTGCCGGTACGAAATCGCCCGGTCGGTAAACAAGGACGCGAAGCACCGCCGACAAGCGTCAAGCAGAGCACCTTCCCCGGATATGTTCAGATAGGTCTCCTGCTGCCCGGCGAAGCTCGCATCCGGAAGATCTTCCGCCGTCGCTGATGAGCGTACAGCGACATCGAGGTCTTCCTTGCCGGCGCGCTTGCTGAGCTCCTGATACGCGTCGGTGATCGCCTTGATCGTATCCTCCGGCCAATCACCGCCCAGGAAAGCACTCCGGATCGCCTGACCGACTTCGGCAAGTGTCTTCTTGCCGGAATCCATCTCGTCCAGGCGATCTATGATCACCTGCTTGAGGTTGTTGGCCTCAACGTACCGCCAATAGGCGTTGGCCGTTGTCGCGAAGCCCGGCGGAACCCGTACGCCTTCGGCGGCAAGGTTCTGAACCATCTCGCCGAGCGACGAGTTCTTGCCGCCAACCAGCGCAACGTCCGGCCGCTTGACGTCTTCGAACCAAAGTACATCTGTCTGGCTCAATTCATTCGCTCCCTTGTCACCGCTTGATGTCTGTGAAGGCTTCGAAGGCGCGTAGCGCCTCGCCGCCGTAAACCATGGACGGCCCGCCACCCATCTGGATGGCGACACCGATCGTCTCGAGAACTTCATCCCGGGTCGCACCGAGTTGGGCGACCCGCTTTGCGTGATAAGCGACGCATCCGTCGCACCGCGACGCGACTCCGAGCGCCAAGGCGATCAGTTCCTTGACCTTGGCGCTCAGAACGCCTTCGGCATAGGCGCCCTTGCCCATACCCGCGAAACCGGCCATCTCCTCGGGGATGCCCTTCCGCAGTGCCGCTGCTGACTCCGACACTTTTTGCGCTTCATGGTGATAGTCGATCATTGTCGTATTCGCTCACCCTGCCGGCGCTGTACTTGCCAGCGGTATTGCCGACATTCGCGATAGTGGCGAACGGGAGGGTTGCGACATTGACTTGCGTCAAGCACGGGCGTCTCATCACTCGTTAGCGTCCGCGCGCGATGGAGATCAGCGTGGCCGAAGCCGTTTTTGAGATCCGCGACCTAACCAAGGTGTATCGAACTGGCGACGTGGAGGTGAAAGCCTTGCGCGGCGTCGACGCCGAGTTGTTCCACGGCGAGCTGACCGTGATGCTGGGCCCGTCCGGCAGCGGCAAGTCGACATTCCTCAACATCCTCGGCGGACTCGATGTCGCAAGCAGTGGCGCGGTCCGCTACCGCGACCAGGATTTGACGAATGCCGGTGACCGCCAACTCACTCGGTTCCGGCGGAACCATGTCGGCTTTGTTTTCCAATTCTATAATTTGATCCCCAGCCTCACGGCCCGCGAGAACGTGGCGCTGGTTACCGAGATCGCACCGAACGCGATGAAGCCGGATGAAGCGTTGGAGATGGTCGGGTTGAAGGAGCGCATCTCCCATTTCCCGGCCCAATTATCGGGCGGCGAACAGCAACGGGTCGCCATCGCCCGCGCGGTCGCCAAAAAACCTGAAGTCATGCTCTGCGACGAGCCGACCGGCGCGCTTGATTCGAAGACCGGGATTCTTGTGTTGGAGGCTCTGACGGCGACCAATCAGGAGTTGGGCACCACCACCGCCATTATCACCCACAACGTCACCATCGGTTCGATCGCCGACCGGGTCTTCCATTTCTCCGACGGCGCTATCAATGCGGTTATCGAAAACGAGCGCCGTCTTAAGCCGTCCGACGTCGACTGGTGATCGCTGTGGGCGCGCTGAACATCAAATTGTTCCGCGATCTCCGCCGCCTCTGGGCGCAGTCGCTTGCGATCGCCCTTGTGATGGCCTGTGGCGTCGCGACGTTGATCCTCGCCGTCGGCACCCATCGTTCGCTGGAAGAAACGCGAGCAACCTATTACGATCGCTACAAGTTCGGCGACGTTTTCGCCTCCGCTGTCCGAGCACCCAACAGTGTCACAGACCAGATCGCGGCGATCGACGGAGTCGCCGCCGTCGAGTCGCGGATCGTCAAACCCGCCCTGCTCGACATCGAGGGAGTTCGCGAGCCGGCCACCGGCCTGCTCATCTCGATACCGACACCGAACACGATCACGGTCAACGACATCTTCGTAAGGCTCGGCCGACTGCCGGAACCGGGGCGGACCAATGAGGTCGCGGTCGACGAGGCCTTCGCCGAGGCCCATCGCTTTGAAGTCGGGTCCGAGTTCGATGCGATCCTCGGCGGTGCCAAGACGACCCTGACCATCGTCGGCATCGTGTTGTCACCCGAGTATGTGTACTCGCTCGGGCCCGGCGACATGATGCCAGACGCACGCCGTTTTGGTGTGATCTGGATGCCGGAACCGGCGCTCGAGTCACTGTTCGATCTCGAAGGCGCCTTTAACTCCGTCAGTGCACGGCTTCTGCGCAACGCCAATGAGACCCAGGTCATCGAGGAGATTGACACGCTCCTGGATCGGTACGGCGGTACCGGCGCCCACGGCCGCAAGGACCAGTTGTCCAATGCTTTCGTTGAAGGCGAGCTGGACCAGATGGGAGCGATGGCGCAGACCATCCCGCCCATCTTCCTCCTGGTCTCAGCCTTCTTGATCAACATGATCCTGTCGCGTTTGATCGAGCTGGAGCGTGAGCAAATTGGTTTGTTGAAGGCGCTTGGTTACGGGCGCTTCAACGTGGCTTGGCACTACCTGAAGCTTGTCTTCGCCATCGCGATCATCGGTGTTGTCATCGGTGCTCTTGTGGGCACGTGGCTTGGTCGTGCCCTGAGCGTTCAGTTCATCGAGTTCTACCGTTTCCCGTTTCTTGTCTTCCGCTCGGACCCCGACATCTATCTGATTGCCGCCGCCGTCAGCCTGTTTGCGGCTGGCGTTGGTGCCATTCGCGCGATCAGCACCGCGTTCTCCCTTCCTGCAGCGGTGGCCATGCGTCCACCGGCACCACAGGTCTACCGCCAGTTGCTCGGCGGTGCCTTGGGACGCATTCGCATCTTCTCGCAGTTGACCACCATGGCCTTACGCCACCTGACACGCCATCCGGTCAGGGCGTCTTTGACGGCCTTCGGAACGGCGATGGCTGTGGCCTTGATGGCGGTGGCAATGGGCACCCTCGCGTCGGTCGAGTTCATGGTCGACACGATCTACTATCGAACCGAGCGTCAGGACGCGACACTGGCGTTCGCTTCCGAGCGCACGACCGATGCCGTCCGCGTCGCTCAGCGTCTACCGGGGGTCATCGCCACCGAACCCTTCTTCGACGCACCGGCGATCATTCGCAACGGCCACTACGAACGGCAGCTCGGCATTACCGGCAAGCCACGCGAAACCGAGCTCAGCCGGGTCCTCAACGACGATTTCGAACCGGTCATCCTCCCCACCGAAGGATTGGCGATCGGCGACCGCGTCGCCGACATCCTTAACCTTCAGGTGGGTGATCTGGCGGAGGTCGAGTTCCTCGACGGGGAGCGGCGGAAGGTTGAAGTGCCGGTCGTCGAGATCATTCAGAGTTTTCTCGGGTTGGTCGTTTACATGGAGATGGATGCACTCGCGCGGCTCACCGGCACCGGCCCGCGGGTCTCCGGCGTTCATCTTGTGCTCGACGACACGGAGCTTGACGCCCTCTATACGCAAGTGAAGGAGACTCCGGAGATTTCCGCCGTCGCCCTGATCAGCCGGTCCCGTCAACGGTTCCAGGAAACAATCCAGGAAAGCATGGGCATCATGCTCACCGTCTACCTGATCCTGAGCATCATCATCGCTTTCGGCGTCGTCTACAACTCAGCGCGCATCCAGCTTTCGGAGCGTGCCCGGGAGCTTGCAACCCTGCGCGTCCTCGGCTTCCGCCGCGCCGAAGTGTCGAACGTCCTGTTCATCGAAATCGGCGTCATTGTTGCCGTCGCTCAACCGGTTGGATGGTTGGTCGGGGCCGGGCTCGGCTTGGCGATCACCGAGAGCCTGGCGACCGACATGTTCCGGGTGCCGTTCATTATCCAACCAAACGTCTACGCAGTGTCGAGTATCGTTGTGGTCGCAGCGGCGCTGATATCCGCGCTGATCGTTCGGCGCCGGGTCGACAATCTCGATCTCATCAGCGTGCTCAAGACAAGGGAGTAGGAAGATGTTGTCGAAATGGGTCAAACGGGCCATTGGCCTGGTTGTCCTGGCCCTGGTGGTCGCGGCCGCGGTTTTCGCCCTGGCGCCGCAGCCGACATCCGTCGATGTCGCCACCGTGGAACGCGGCCCCCTCCACGTCACCATCGACGAAGAAGGGATGGCGCGCATCAAGGACGTGTTCCTGGTCTCAGCGCCGATCGCCGGGCGAGTCGAGCGGCTTCCGGTCGAAGTCGGCGAGACGGTCCACCGCAACACGTCTACCGTCGCTTCGATTCATCCAGTCGACCCGCCGTTTCTGGATGTCCGCTCGCGACGCGAATTGGAAGCAGCCGTGGAGGCCGGGCGGGCAGCGGTGACGCTCGCCAAAGCGCAGGTGGCCGCGGCGGAGGCGGCTGAACGCCTGATGGAGGCCGATCTGGAACGCGCGCAACGCCTGGCGGAAGCCGGAACCATATCGGCCCGCGCGCTCGAGAAGGCGGTTGCCGATCTCGATACGGCAAAGGCTCAGGTCGCCGAGGCGAAGGCCGCGCTGAATCTGCGGGAAAGTGAGCTGGTAAGTGCCGAAGCCCGACTGATCGAACCGGATCAATTGCAAGGCGGAAGCCGGGAGAACTGCTGCCTCACGCTCCGGGCACCGGTCAGTGGCACCGTTCTGAAGCTGCTGACCGAGAGCGAGCAGGTCGTCAATCCCGGCCAGGGTTTGCTGGAGATCGGCGACCCGCAGAATCTCGAGATCATCGTCCATCTGCTGTCGAGCGACGCGGTCAACGTTCATCCCGAGGGCGCTGCCACCATCGATCAGTGGGGCGGCGAGCCGCTGACCGCAAAGATCCGTCGGGTCGACCCGGCCGCCTATACCAAGGTTTCGGCACTCGGCATTGAAGAACAAAGGGTCGATGCCATCCTTGACGTCGTCGACCCTCCGGAGACCTGGGAGCGGCTCGGTCATGCTTTCCGCGTCATGGTCCACATCACGGTGTGGGAAGATGACGATGTGATCCAGATCCCTTTGGGCGCGCTTTTCCGCAATGGCCCCAACTGGGCGGTTTTCAAGATCGTTGACGGCACCGCAGCGTTGACCACCGTCGAACTCGGCCATCGCAACAACCAGTCCGCCCAGATCGTCGCGGGGCTCGAACCGGGTGATCCGGTGATTATGCACCCGAGCGACCAGGTGGCGGACGGCGCGGCGGTGGTCGACAGGACCCTCAGCGAGAGCTGACCGGGGCTGATACCACACACCGCTGGGCTGCCGCAGTATCCGGACGTGCCGTGAACCCGTCCGTTTGCCTCCGCGCACCGTAAGCCGGGCGCTCACTCCTTTAGCATGGCGCCAACTCATTCACGGGACCGGCTCTTTGGCAGTCGGTTTCCGGCAGGCTACGTAAACACCTCGAAGCCGTCCGTCAGGAGTTTTTCGGTGGTCCGGTCAAGATGTCGGCGGATCAGGAACGGCTCGGCTCGATATCGTGGGCAAGAACCGCAGTCGCGGTTATCGGCGGTGTCAGCCTGTTCGACCGGCGTGGGGCCATTCATGCCGCTCTACTGGGCGCCCTGGTGATCGGGACCGTGCAGAAAGGGCTCAACCTGATGGGCGTCGAGGCCGAAGCTCGCCTCATTGTCACCGGTCTCCTGCTTGTCCTTGCGGTTTCGATCGACAAGCTCATAGAGCGCGCCACGGGCCAGCAGAGCTTCTAGCCTTCGTCTCCCCGCGCACCGTTGCCTCCCTCCACTGATGTGACCGGCTCCAGTTGACTCGTAAATCGATTAACTGTAAATCGTTTAACAACCGGCTTGCACACGCCGAGAGGGAGGAAAATGATCAAGCGCGGGCCGTCCATCAAGCAGGTCGCCGATGCGGCCGGGGCGTCGACGGCGACCGTCTCCAACGTATTCTCCGGCAAGAAGCCAGTGAAACCAGAGCTTGCGGCGCGCGTTCGCGACGCCGCGGAAGCGCTTGGTTATCGCGCGAATCGCGCGGCCTCCAATCTGCGTTCGGGACAGAGCCGCGTCGTGACCGTCATGGTCCCGGATCTCTCCGACCCGTTTTTCACCTCGCTTATCACCGAGATCGAAGATCACGCCCGTCGAGACGGATACGAGATCATCGTTGCCAACGCCCGCGACGAGGCCGAAACCGAACAAGGCCGTGTTGCGGCACTTCTGTCTTGGCAGCCAGCGGGAATGATCGTCATTCCGATCTCAGACGACATTCCGGAGCAACTCACAGCCGTACGCGGCGACGTCCCGATCGTGGTCACTGACCGCGGGGTCGAAACCGAGGGCTTTGACGCGGTCCGCGTCGATAACTTCGCCGCCGGCGCGATGGTCGCCGACCATCTCGTCGAACTCGGCCATCGGCGCATCCTTCTGGCCGCTTCGGACATGCGGTTGCGCGGCATTCGCGAACGGTGTCGTGGAGCGTTTGAGCGAATGGAGGCGGTGGGCGGCTCGACCGACATCGTTGAGATCGGCCCCGTCCCGCATCATGGCGCCGATCACCTGGCGCGCTGGCTCGACCGCCACCCGTGGCCGACCGCCATCTTCGCCGTGACGGACATGACGACGCTGGCGACATTGACATGCCTTGCGGAACGAAAGGCCGAGATCGGCTCGGACGTCTCGGTCGTCGGCTTCGACGATTACCCCTGGATGTCGGCGCGGCGAACGCCGATCACAGCGGTGCGTCAGCCGATCGAAGGCATCGCCGACGCCGTGTGGACGACCCTCACCCGACGCATGGAGGGTGACGAAACAACCATCATGACGAAACCACTGTCTTGCTCGCTCAGTATCCGAGCATCGACGCAGCCAGTCGCCGGCCAGGGGAACAAAGTTCCGAGGCGCGGGCGGAGGGTGCCAGCCGGAAGGTAGGCACAAGGAGGAGGACCCGGAGGAGGCCGGGCCAACCCCTGGACCTGATCTGTTCAGCGGACGGCAAGTCCGGACGTGGCCTTGACTGCGAACGGGATTGGTTTGCCTCGCGCTGGTTTCAGTTTGCCGATGGTTCAACCGAAGGAGGAAACAATGAACCGCATGAGGAACACACTGAAGGGGGCAACGGCGCTTGCGCTGTCCCTCGGAATCGTCGCGGGCGTCGCTCATGCCGAGGATTGGGACGCCGAGCTCGGCGATCATTCCGGCAAAACGCTGCGCATTCAGACGATTCAGGACCCCTTCATCGACGCGCTGAAGGAAATCGGGCCGAGTTGGACCGCGATTACCGGCGCCGACGTGACGGTCGAGGGTTTCGGTTATGACCCGCTGCACGAAAAGCAGATCCTCGGCTGCTCGCAGAACGACGACCAGTACGACGTGCTGTTTGTCGATGGCATCTGGGTGGGTGAGTTTGTCGAGGCGGGATGCATCGATCCCGTCCAGCCACTGGTCGCCGAAACTGATGCGGGCATCATCGCCCTCGATGACTACATCGAATCGTTCGCCGGCCAGGCCTACTGGGACGGGCAGCTCCAATGCCTGCCGATCGCCGGCTATTGGCATATGCTCCACTACCGCACCGATCTGTTTGAAGAACACGGCCTCGAAGTGCCGC
Source organism: Bauldia sp. (assembly GCF_965232525.1). Classification (GTDB taxonomy): domain Bacteria; phylum Pseudomonadota; class Alphaproteobacteria; order Rhizobiales; family Kaistiaceae; genus Bauldia. Next base: position 3,433,397 of record NZ_OZ246980.1, read on the forward strand.
AGACCTTCGATCAACTGATGGCGATCGCGCGCTTCTTCGCCGAAGAAGACGGCGATCCAGACGTCGCCGGAATGGCGATGAACTTCCAGCGTGGCTCGGCCGCGGGTCAGCAGTTCTTCGAGTGGATCTATTCCGCCGGCGGAAAGCCATGGGAGTCGAACTACCCGGGCTCATCCGACGCCTACGCCGATCAGACGCCGCTGTTCAACTCGCCGAAGGCGGTCGAGATGATCCAGTTCTTCAAGGACATGGTGCCCTACGGCCCGCCTGGGGTGGAGCAGTTCGCTTGGGACGAGCGCGCCAACGCGTTCACGCAAGGCAAGGTCGCCATGATCAACAACTGGTCGGTGCGCACGCCCCTTTTCACCGATCCCGATATCTCGAAGGTGACCGACAACTTCGACGTGGCGATGTTCCCCCACGCCGACGGCGAGCAATCGGTGCCGCCGGTCGGCGGATGGATCATGTGCGTCAACGCACATTCAGGGCAAAAGGACGCCGCCTGGGATTTCATGAAGTGGTTCGCAAGCCCGGAGATCCACAAGCAGTTCGTCCTGCTCGGTGGACCGCCGAGCCGCCATTCGGCCATGCAGGATGAGGAGATCATCGCCGCGCAGCCGTGGGTGCCGACGCTGTACGAGTCAGCCAAGGCGGCTTGGCAGGAACTGCGTCCCCGTCACTCGATGACGTTCGAGATGATCGATGCGCTCGGCCTGCAAGTGAACCGCGCCATCGTCGGCGATGCCTCGCCGCAGGAGGCGATGGACGAGGCCAATGAGAACATTACGCGGATGCTCCAACGGGCCGGGTATCTCGAGTAGTCTAAGATCAGGCGCGCCCCTTGTGGGACGCGCCCACTCCTAGGAGGGGCCGGACCACCCGGCCCCTCTCCGGCTCACCCCCTACCCTTGGGTCGTGCGGATAGGCAAAATGGTCAGCGCGACGGACACACTCGACACAGCGCGACTGCCGGCGAAGGCGACTGACGATGAACGGGCAACCAAGCTCCTGTTCCTCGTTCCCGCCGTTGTCTATTTGCTGCTCCTCAGCGTCTTCCCGTTCATCTACTCGGTTTACCTCAGCCTCTATGACGCCAAGCTGACCCGGATGGACCGCAAATGGTTCATCGGTCTGGAGAACTACCAGAACCTTCTCACCGACTCCCTGTTTCTCAAAGCGATTCAGAACACCGCCGTCTTGACCGTCTCGTCGATCGCGCTTGAGATCGTCTTCGGCTTTCTCTGCGCCAAGGTGTTCCTATCGCTGCGTGAAATGCGCACCGGCAAGGTCCTGCGCTCGCTTGCCATCCTGCCGATGATGATCACGCCGATCTGCGTCGGCTTGATATTCAGCTACATCCTCAACCCGACACTCGGTATCGCCAACTACCTGCTGTCCGGCCTCGGAATACCGGGACCGTCGTGGTTCGGCGATCCGACGTTCGCGCTGCCAACCGTCATCTTCATCAACGCGTGGCAATGGACGCCGTTCATGATGCTCCTGATGTTGGCGGGGTTGGTTTCGGTGCCCCCGGCGCTTTACGAGGCCGCGAACCTCGAAGGCGCCAAATGGCACCACGTCGCCCGCTGGATCGAGCTTCCCGCGATCCGCAACGTGATTCTGGTCGGCGTCATCCTTCGCGTCATCGACAATCTCAAGCTCTTCGATCTGGTCTACGTCACCACACGCGGTGGACCGGGCGACGCGACCGAGCTGATCACCTACTTCGCCTATCGCCAGAATTTTCGTTTCTTCCAGGTCGGCTACGGGTCGGCCTCGGCGGTGATCATTCTGCTCATCTCGATCGTCGTCACCACCTTCGCCGTCACCTATCTGCGGAGGTCCCAGCGATGAACGAGACCAACAAGGGCGTATCGCTCGCCGCTGCGTGTCTGATCACCTTCGTCTTCACCGCGCCGATCCTGTGGATGGTCCTGGCGGCGTTCAAGACGATCAACGACATCTACGCCATTCCCCCGGTCTGGCTGCCGGATTTCACCTACCTTGAGAATTTCACATTGCTGCTCAGTGAAAACTGGCAGTTCCTGCTGAACTCGACCGTCGTCACTCTGTGCGCGACCTTGCTCTGCTTGGCTTTCGCGCTGCCGGCGGCGTTCGGTCTCGTCTACTTCCAGTTTCGCGCCCAGAACTTCGTCGCGGACTGGATTCTCTCGACCCGCATGATGCCGCCGATCGCCGCTGCGGTGCCGCTCTACATGGTCTTCAACGGCGCGGGGATGCTCGACACCATCCCGGCGCTCGTCCTTGTCTATGCCGGGTTCAACCTACCCTTCGCCATTTGGGTGGCGATGTCGTTCTTCCGCAACATTCCCCGCGAGATCATCGAAGCGGCACGTGTCGAAGGCTGTTCCTGGTGGCAGACCTTCCGGATCGTCGCGCTGCCGCTGGCCAAGAGCGGGATCGCGACGGTGGCGACCTTCGTGTTCATCTTCGCATGGAACGAACTGTTGCTCGCGCTGTTCCTGACCACACGCGAAGCGAAGACGTTCCCCGTAGTAATCTCGTCCTTCTCGACGGTGACCAAGACCTACTGGGAACTCATCTCGGCGGCGACGATCATCCAGATCCTGCCGCCGGTCATTTTCACAATCCTGATGCAACGGCACATCGTCTCCGGCCTGACGATGGGTGCCGTCAAGAACTAACAAGCGGAGGACGAAATGGGATTTGGGCAGAACAAGCTTGGGGTGCACGCGCTTTGCTGGGTGGGGGGCTGGAGCGAAGCCGAAGCTCGCAAAGCCATCGAAGGGACGGCCCGGGTCGGATACGACCTCATCGAGATACCGGCGCTCGACCCAACTCAGATCGATTCGGCGCTGACCGCGCGGCTTCTGGAGGAATACGGTCTCGCCGCAACCATCTCGCTTGGCCTTGGGCCCGAGACGGACATTTCCTCCGCTGATCCGGAAGCGGCAAAACGCGGTGAAGCGCTCCTCATGGACGTCGTTTCCATCGCGCGCGACATCGGTGCGAGCGACATCTGCGGTGTCATCTTCTCCGCCCTCACGAAGTACGCCGAGCCCGCCACCGCGGCGGGCCTGGCCCAGAGCGTCGATGTCCTCGCGCGCGTCTGCGAGGCTGCGGCCGGCAACGGGATCACAGTCGGAATGGAGGTGGTCAATCGCTACGAAACGAACATCGCCAACACAGCGGCCCAAGGCGTTGCGCTCTGCGACATGATCGGCGCACCCAACGTGAAGGTACACCTCGACACTTATCACATGAACATCGAGGAGGCCGACGCCGCACGCGCCATCGTCGAGACCGGCGATCGGCTCAGCTACTTCCACCTCGGGGAAAGCCATCGCGGCTATCTCGGCTCTGGCTCCATCGACTTCGTGCCGATTTTCCGGGCCTTGGCACAAATCGACTTCAGCGGACCGATGGTCTTCGAGTCGTTCTCGTCCGAAGTGGTGGACCCCACGCTCTCGCGCGTTTTGGCCATCTGGCGAAACCTGTGGACCGACGGTGAGGATCTGATCAGTCACGCACGCGATTTCACCAGGGCCCAGATGACATCCGCCATTCGGACCGAAAGCCTCGCGCATACGAAAGGGGTTCTGCAGGGTGGGTGAGATCGTTCTGCAGGACGTCCACAAGGCGTTCGGCGACGTCACCGTTGTTCGCGATATCAACCTCAGGATCGCAGACGGTGAGTTCGTCGTCTTCGTCGGCCCCTCGGGGTGCGGGAAGTCGACGCTCCTGCGGATGATCACGGGGCTGGAAACAGTCACCAACGGTCGGGTGCTGATCGACGACGAGGATGTGACCGAGGCCAAGCCGTCGTCGCGCGGCCTTGCGATGGTGTTCCAGTCCTATGCCTTGTTCCCGCATTTGACCGTGCGGGACAACATCGGCTTCGGCCTTCGGATCGCCGGTCTGCCGCGGTCGGAGATCGCGGCGAAGGTAGCGCAGGCTTCGTCCATCCTCGGGCTCGACAAGCTGCTCGACCGGAAACCGCGCGAACTCTCTGGCGGTCAGCAGCAACGCGTGGCGATCGGCCGGGCCATCGTCCGCGAGCCATCGGCATTTCTATTCGACGAGCCGCTGTCGAATCTCGACGCTGCGCTGCGCGTGCAGATGCGCATCGAGCTGATTCGGCTCCACCGACGCCTCAATACGACGATGGTCTTCGTCACCCACGACCAGGTGGAGGCGATGACCATGGCGGATCGAATCGTGGTGCTCGAAGGCGGCCACATACAGCAGTTCGCGACTCCAATCGAGCTCTACGATCGGCCGGTGAATCAATTCGTCGCCGGCTTCATCGGTTCGCCCAAGATGAACTTCCTGGAAGCAAAACCGACCGGCGATGGCCGGGTGCAGGTGAACAACGGCCCCGCCCTCGCCCCGCACGACGCGAAGACCGATCGCCTGGCAATGGCTCAAACAGTCGGCATCCGGCCGGAGCACATCACCTATTCCCACGATAGCGGCGACCTCACGGGAACAATCGTCGTCGAGGAGCAGCTCGGCAGTGACGCGTTTTTGTACGTCGATGTGGAGGGGATCGGCATGGTGACGGTCCGCGCCGTCGGCGAGCGCGACTTCCACAGCGATCAGACGGTGCATCTGACGCTGCCCCCGGATCGCTGCCACGTCTTCGATCGCGAAGGACTGCGGATCAATACGAACTGAGATGGCATGTCCCGCGAGCGGGGCGAGATAAGGCTCGAGCGGCAGAGGAGAACGACATGGGGGCGGGTCTGTCAGGCAAGACCGCGGCAGTGACCGGAGCAGCGTCGGGGATTGGCCTCGCCTGCGCGGAGGCGCTGGTCGGATCCGGTGTTAAGGTCGTGTTGATCGACCGCGACGGGGAGAAGCTCGATGAGGCCTGCGGCCAGCTCGGTGAGTTGGCATTTCCTTTGACCTTGGATCTCCTCGACACCGCCGCTGTTTCCGGCATGCTTCCGAGCATCCTGGAGCGCACTGGCGACCTTGACATTTTCCACGCCAATGCCGGCGCCTATGTCGGCGGGAACGTCGCGGATGGCGATCCCGACGTTTGGGACCGGGTACTCGACCTCAACACCAATGCGACCTTTCGTGCGGTCCACGCCGTCCTACCGCACCTGATCGCCAAGAAGAGCGGAGACATCGTCTTCACCTCATCGGTGGCCGGCGTCATTCCCGTGATCTGGGAGCCGATCTACACCGCCTCGAAATTCGCGGTGCAGGCATTCGTCCATTCAACCCGACGGCAGTTGATCGAGCACGGCATACGGATGGGGGCTGTGCTTCCGGGTCCAGTGGTCACCGCGTTGCTAGACGATTGGCCCAAGGCGAAGATGGAGGAAGCGCTGGCTGCTCAGGCGCTGATGGAAGCGCACGAAGTGGCCGAAGCGGTGATGTTCATGCTGACCCGCCCTCGCGGCATCGTCATCCGCGACATCACCATTCTGCCCCAAGGCCTGGATATGTGATTTGACCGACTGTGTGGATCGGGAGGCTTCGTCCAGTCGTCCCAAGGCTGCGCGGCTCGCTGTAGAGAGCTCAGGCCACCTGGTCAGCGATCTGAGACCGTCGAACGGCGTCAACGAGGTCACTGCTTCGCGCGATCCACCCAAACAAATGTCCTTCGCTCTGAATCGTCCGTAGCGTTCCTTGTTGGAACTCGTCTTCGAAGGCGCCACAACAGTCAGCCAACGTCAGGACGAAATAGCCGCGATCGACGGCTTCGCGCAGCGTTCCCTCGACGCAGCATTGCGTGGTCACGCCACAAATCACGCAGTGGGTGATTCCCTTGCCGCGTAACGTGCTGTCGAGGTCGGTGTAGGTAAAAGCGCCGAAGGTTGACTTGTCGATGACGATCTCGCCGGGAAGCGGCGTCAGCTCTTCGACGATCTGGAAGCCGGCCTCGCCCTCGGTCAGAATTCGTCCCAGCGGCCCGGCCGTTCCATATTCGCCGCCAGCGTCACGGCTTTGCTGTCGCATCGACTCGGGAAGGTTGGATAGGTCGGGTTTGAAGCCATAGCGGGTATGGACAACAACGCTACCCGCATCACGGAACGCGTCCAGCACCGCCTTGATGGGGGGAATGACCGCCTGCAACGGTTTCACATCCATCCCACCGACCCCGCAAGCGCCACCGTCTTCGACGAAATCTCGCTGCATGTCGACGATGATCAACGCCGTGTGCCGGGGGTCAAATGCGTAGTTTCGGTTGTCGTAAGCGGGGACGGTAATCATGGCTCACTCCTCGAAAGCAAGAGACTTGCGCATTGACCCGGGCGCATGCCCGGTCGGTTCTGGGTCGCCGCGCTGCGTTGCCTGCTGATCAACGGCCTATGCGGCGGCGATCGCGTCAATCTCGATCAGCCAGTTTGGCTCGATCAGCGCCGGAACGGCGATCGCGACGGATGCCGTTCGATGGTCGCCTAAAAACCGGGCGCGAACGGCGTTCGCCTCCGGATACATCTTGGGATCGATCAGGTATTGGGTGGTGCGGACAAGATTGCCGATGCCGAGCCCGGCATCTTTCAAGATCGCCGCGATGTTCTCCCAAACGACGGTGGCTTGGGCCTCCATGCCCTCCGGCACGGTGCCGTCCGGCGCCACCGGGATCTGACCGGACAGAAAAACGATGCGCGATCCCTGTGGCGGCTCGATGCCGTGGACATACGTGCCATATGGGTCGGACATCCCTTCGGGCTTGTAGGTCTTGTACATCGCTCTGCACCTCCAGCGCGGATGGTCGTCAGCACCATCAAATTCGGTTCCGGCCGGTCAGTGCAAATTTAAAATACTGGGTGTCCGATATAAAAAAAACTGATGCATAGATCGAAGCGATCCGCCGAGCTTCCGTCTAGTGTCGCAGCAGCGGTCGCGAGGGACGGCGTCAGGTCGGCCGAACATATGAAGATTGCAAGAACGCGCGAAATTCGTCGGCGGCAGGCGACAGCGTTGCTCCAAGGCGCCAGGCAAGACCGATGTCCATAGACGGGATGTGCTCGACCAAATCCCGCACCTCGATCCGATCGCCTTCGAGCGACCACGGGCGAAACACCATATCTGACAGGATCGAGACGCCCATGCCGAGGGCCACCATCGTGCGTACCGCTTCCACATTGGCCGTACGCAGGATGGTGTCGGGTTTGAGACTGTGCCGTTGCCAATAGCCCAGCGCGGATTTCTCGGCCTCATCAACGGTGAGCATGATGTAGGGCTCCTTCGCCACGTCTGCGAGCGACACCTGTTTCTTTGCCAGCAAAGCATGCCGGGGTGGCAGCCAAAGCCGGCGCTGCGACGGTAGCAGGATCGACGACGTCAGCGCTTCTCGGCGGCGCAGATTGGAGACCAGGATAACGGCAATATCGAGCTCGCCATCAATGAGCCCGCTTTCGATCTCCGGGCGTTCGAGTTGGACCACCTGCGCATTGATCCGTGGAAAGCGAGCCTTGAAGCGAGCAAGTATCGGGCCGAGGAAATAGCCGATGACGGTATCGGTCGCACCGACACGGATCGAGCCTTGATTGACGCCGCCGGCGGTGGCGCCCTCGACTTCCCGTGTAGCCTCGGAGACGAGAGCGAGGATCTCGCGCGCCTTGCGCAAGAACCGGTGTCCTTCCTGAGTCAAAGTTACGCCCGTCGGTGATCGGCCGAGCAGCGGCGCGCCGACGTTGTCCTCCAGGCTCTTGACCGCCAGCGTGATCGCCGACTGAGTCACGCCACAAGCGGACGCCGCCGACGACAGCTTCCCTGTTTCAACGGCGCTGACGAAGTAGCGCATCTGGCGAAGCGTGACTGACATTAAAAAAACTTATCATGACGTGTTTTCACAATGAAATTGAAATTCACCGATCCCGGCGCCGATAGTTCCCAATGAGCGAGGCATGCCTCGCGCCAGCGCCGGGAATCCGCGATGGATCCGACAATCAACTGCGACATGGGCGAGAGTTTCGGGCGCTATCGATTGGGCGACGACGCATCGTTGATGCCCCTGGTTGACCTCGCCAACGTCGCTTGCGGTTTTCACGCCGCCGATCCGACCGTTATGCGCGCCACCGTCAGCGCCGCCGCTGAAGCGGGCGTCGCGATTGGTGCACATCCCGCATTGCCGGACCTGCAGGGCTTTGGGCGCCGCGCGATGGCCATTCCCGGCGACGATCTCGTCGCCATCGTCCAGTATCAGGTTGGCGCATTGTGTGGCTTTCTCACGGCCGCAGGGGGCCATCTGAGCCATATCAAGCCGCATGGCGCGCTCTATGGCATGGCCTGCCGCGACCAAAACGTCGCCCGCGCGATTGCCGAAGCTGCCGCACCGTTTGACGTCCCGGTTCTGGGCCTTGCCGGAACCGAACAGGATGACGCGCTTCGGGAGAAGGGTATTCCGTTCATTCCGGAATTTTATGCCGATCTCGACTACGACGACGACGGCCTGCTCGTGATCGTTCCGGAGCCTTCGACACGCAATGTCGGGGATGCCGCGCGGCGGGCCATCGACGCCCTCCAGTCAGGTGCTGTGCGAACCATCAACGGCCACAGTGTGCCGGTGCGCGCCGAGACGATTTGCGTCCATTCCGACAATCCCGACGCCTCGGCTTTGCTGAAGCATCTCAGAGCGCTGCTTAACAACAACGAACCTAAGCGACCGACGGTGTCGATCTCATGATCCGTGGGCTTGTCATGCTCGCCGTTCCGTTAGTGGCCACCGCCGCCTACGGCGAATGGGTCGCGTCGGCGGCAATGGCCAACACGATCACCTACGCGTTCATTCTCGTTGTGCTCGTGGCAGGTCTTGGTGTGTTTGTCGGCAATACCGGCATTCTAAGCTTCGGGCATGTCGCCTTTGTCGGCATCGCCGGGTACGCCACCGCCATTCTGACAATCCCACCGGCGCTGAAAGCGACCGTTCTGCCCAATCTTCCGAGCGTACTCGCCAACACGCACTTATCCCCGCTTGTTGGAGGTGCGATAGCGGTGGCGGTCGCAACCGGAATTGGGCTCGCGATCGGCCCGGCGATTGCTCGGCTCGGTGGTGCCGCCGGCGCCATCGCGACCCTCGGCCTGCTGATCATCGCCCATAGCGTCTTTGTCGGCGGGACAACGTTCACCCGCGGCGCACAGGCTGTATTTGGTGTCCCGAAGTCGATCTCGCCGTTGATTGCCGCTTTGGCCGCTCTTTTGGCTTTGGCTTTGGCGCGATCGTTCAAATCGAGCCGCTGGGGATTACTGACCCGCGCAGCGCGCGAGAATGAACCGGCAGCTCGATCGACGGGAATTGACGTTGAACGCGCCCGCCTGTTCGCCTTTGTGGCAAGTGTCGCACTCGTCGCGGTCGGTGGCGTACTCTTCGCCCATCACCTTGGCGTTTTCTCACCCAAAGAATTCTACTTCACGCTGAGTTTTTCGCTGCTGGCCATCCTGATTGTCGGTGGCCAAGCCAGCGTAGCAGGCGCCGTCGTCGGCGTCGCCCTCATAACGATTCTGGTTGAGGCGCTGCGACGAATCGAGCCCGGATTCAGTCTCGGAGTCATCGACGTCCCGCCGCTCTTTGGCCTGACTACGATCGGGGTCAGCGTCGCCGTCCTGCTGACCCTTTACTTCCGCAGCGAAGGAGTCATGGGCTTTACCGAGGTCGAGGATTTTGTGCGGGGCCGGCGGACCTCACGCAATCGGTCGGTGCCAGACCAGGCCTTCGACATCGCGCCTCTGTCCGGCGATAGGCCGCGGGGCCAGCACCTCGAAGCGGCACGGGTCACCAAGCGCTATGGCGGCGTGATCGCCGTCGACACAGTGTCGCTCACATTGTCACGCGGCGAGATACTGGGTCTGATCGGGCCTAACGGCTCCGGCAAGACAACGCTGCTCTCCTGCCTCACGGGCGTGCAGGGAGTCGATGCCGGCCGCATCACCGTCGATGGCACCGCCCCCGTCCGGCCGGGGCCGATGTATTTCTCCCGCTTGGGTATTGCCCGGACGTTCCAGAATATCCGGCTGTTCGAAAATCTCACCGTCGAAGAGAACGTTGATGCTGCGCTCGCGGCTCACGGTCAGGACCCCCGTGCGTCGGATACGACGCGGGCGCTGTTGCGAAAACTGGATCTTCTGGAATGCGCCGATCGCCGTGCCGGCGAACTGTCCTATGGCCAGCAGCGCCGACTTGAGATTGCCCGCGCCTTGGCGACCGATCCCGGGTTTCTCCTTCTTGATGAGCCGGCAGCCGGCATGAATGCCAGCGAGTCAAAAGCTCTTCTCGCACTGCTCGCCGAGCTACGAGATGCCCACGGTCTCGGGATTCTGCTCGTCGACCACGACCTTCACCTCATTCTCACACTTTGCGATCGCGTCGCGGTTCTCAACGAGGGCCGGCTGATCGCCGTCGGACCGCCCGACGAGATCCGCGCCGACGATCGAGTTGCCGCGGCCTACTTCGGCCGCCAACGCAACGGCCCAGAAGCCGTCGCCGGGGAACGCCAGGGACACATGCAACCAGCCAGATGGGAGACATAGACATGACCCCAAGAACAGTTCTGCGCCTCGGGGCGTTGGCCGCGGCCGGCATGGTGACGGCGGCACAGGCCGACGACACCCTCAAAATCGGCTTCGCGGTCTCGTTGACCGACTATCTCGCGCCCTATGATTCGCCGACCGTCGATGGCGCGAAGATCGCCATAGACGACCTGAACGCCGATGGTGGTGCTGCGGGTCAATACCAGATCGAAGCGATGATCCGCGATGTCCGTTCCGATACGGTACAGACATCCGTCGTCGTCCAGGAGTTCATCGACGCGGGAGCACAAGTCATCGTCGTCCCGTGTGATGACGATCCGGCGATTGCCGGCGGGCTGTTGGCGCAGCAAGCAGAGATTCCGGTCTTCTCGACCTGCGCGACAAACGCTGGCCTGCCCGGTGCCATCGGTGATTTCTACTTCGTCAATTACGTCGCCGATACCATCCAGGGCGCGACGCTGGCAGAATATGCCCGCGAACAGGGCTACGAGAACGCCTATCTCCTGGTCTCGCCGGACACGACCTATACCGGCAATTTGCCAGAGTACTTCGGCGAGGTTTTCGAAGAGCTTGGCGGCACGGTGGTTGGCCGCGGCACCTATACGTTCGGACAACAGGATTTTTCGGCCGAAGTGACGCGCATCACCGCCCTCGATCCGCAGCCGGACGTGATCATGACGTCGGCCTATGAGCCCGATTTCCCGGCTTTTCTGCGCCGGCTGCGCGGCGCCGGCATCGATGCCGCCGTCCTCGGCAGCGACGGTATCGATTCTCCGACTACGATCGCGCTTGGCGACGTGTCTGAAGGTGTCGTCTTCACCAATGCCGGCGCCCCAGTCGCTGGCACGCGGCTCGCGGATTTCTTCGCGCAATACGAGGCGGTCATGGGCGAGCCGCTGACCAACAGCTTCGCGGCGACCGGCTACGACATGATGCTCGTCATCGATCACGCGGTTCGCGAAGCCGGCTCGCTCGAGGGGCCGGCGCTGCGCGATGCCATCGCGGCAATCGATGGGCTCGAGGTCGTGACCGGAACGGTCACCTACAAGGACCGGGGCCGGGTGCCGGCACGTGCGGTCGCGCTTAACCGGGTCGGCGACGGGACCGTCACGCATGTCGATACGCGGATCATCGATCCGGGGCTCGTGCCGGCTTCGCGGTAACGCTTGGCTGAGCTGGTATCGTGAACAGCGCTGGTACGGTAACCGCATCTGAGCCCATTCTGGAGGTCAGCGGGCTCTCGGTCTCGTATGGCGCGATCCGCGCAGTGAGGAACGTGGGCTTCGCACTGCCGCCCGGCGAGATCCTCGCCCTCGTCGGCCCCAACGGGGCCGGCAAATCGTCGACGCTCATGGCGCTGGTCGGTCTCGCCGCAGGCTCTGGAGATGTCCGCCTGGATGGCGATGAGATTAGCACACTGAGCACCGAGGCGATTGTCCGCCGCGGGCTGACGCTATGCCCGGAAGGACGGCGCATCTTCACCAGTCTGACTGTTGGCGAGAACCTGAGGATGGGGGCAGCCGCGGCCAAGGCTGGCACCAATCGGGCCGCCGAAACCGAAGCGCGACTTCTGGAGTTGTTCCCGATTCTCGAGGAGCGCCGCGGGCAGCTCGCCGGGACGCTGTCGGGCGGCGAACAGCAGATGCTAGCGATTGCCCGAGCCCTGATGTCGCGCCCTAAGGTGCTGCTTCTTGACGAACCGTCACTCGGACTGGCGCCGCGGGTTACCGATATCATCTTCGACACGATCACATCGCTTCGAGACAAAGGCCAATCGATCGTGCTCGTGGAGCAAAATGTCGAGCGCGCACTCGACATCGCCGATCGCGCCTGCGTCATGACACAGGGCGAGATTGTCAAAACAGGATATGCCAATAGGATCCGAGACGACGACGGCGTGCGGGCTGCCTATTTCGGGGTCGCATAGTGATCGAGTTCTATGCTCAGCAACTGATCAACGCGTTGGCGCTCGGGGGCGTCTATGCACTCCTCGCGCTTGGGCTCGCGATGATCTTCAGCGTCCTTGGCATGATCAACTTTGCCCATGGCGAGGTCATGACAATTGCCGGCTATGCCGTCGTGTTCGCGGTCGCGACGCTTGGTGTGCCATTTGCGTTTGCCGTCATCGTCGGATGTCTCATCGCGATCAGCACCGCCGTAGCGATCGAGCGGGTCGCATTTCGTCCCGTTCGAAACGCGTCGCTTTCGACGATGCTGCTGACGACCTTCGCGGTGAGTTCGATCCTGCAGGTCTTGTTTCAGAATTTCATCTCGCCGCGACCCTTGGCCCTTGCCGTTCCGGCAACACTGACCGGCGTCGTATCGATCGGCGGATTGACGATCGGAACACTGCAGTTGGTATCGATTGGGATCACATTCGTCGTGCTGGCCGGATTGGTGGTGTTTCTTCGCCGATCGCTTCTCGGTATTGCCATGCGCGCCGCCGCCCAGGACTTCGCCGCGACTCGGTTGATGGGAATCAGGGCGAACGGGGTGATTGCCACCGCCTTTGCTATATCAGGCGTGTTGGCCGGCGTGTCGGGCTTTCTTTGGGTGGCGCAGCGCGGGTCGGTGGATCCACTCATGGGGTTTCTCCCGGTCCTCAAGGCCTTCATTGCCGTTGTCATTGGCGGCCTGGGCAATCTCGGCGGCGCAGTCTTGGGCGGCTTCGTTCTCGGCGGCATCGAGGTCATGCTGCGTGCCACTCTGCCGCCCGACCTATTGCCATTCCGGGACGCCATCGCACTGTCGCTCGTCATATTGCTCTTGATTTGGCGCCCGTACGGACTGCTTGGCAAAGCGGAAGCCGTTCGTTGAATGCAACGCCTTCTGGGCCTTCGCTGGGTTTCGGCGGAGGTGAAAACGTTGCCGAGGGGCAAATAACCGCGATCGCCTGAAGTTCGCGGGAAAGCGGACGCCAATTGATAGGGGATCGCCTATTCGCTATCTACGCACTCGACATAGCAACAGGAGCATGAAGATCGTGTTGAAGAGAACCCTCGCGCTGCTTCTGCTTTGGTGTCTCCCGGTGTCGTATGCGGCGGCTGAGAGCGCAGACGTCGTGGAATTGGCGACCAAAGGCAACTACCCGCCTTGGAATTTTATCAACGAAGCCGGTGAGTTAGACGGATTCGAACGCGATCTCGGGGACGAATTGTGTCGTCGCGCAGGTCTAACCTGTGAATGGGTCATCAACGACTGGGTCTCGATCATCCCCAATCTCGTGTCCAACCGTTACGACGCCATTGTCTCCGGAATGGCAATCACCCCCGAAAGAGCCGAGCGCATTGCCTTTACACAGCCTTATACGCCGCCCCACTACTCGCGCTACATGGCGCTGTCGGAAGATGTCGACCTAGAGAACGGCGTTATTGCCGCCCAGGCAGGCACAATCCAGGCAGCACACTTGGAAGAGCTGGGTGCCGCGCTCGCCGAGTTTCAAACGCACGACGAAACCCTAGCGGCTGTCGAAACCGGCGAAGCGGAAGCGCTTCTCGCCCATATCGCGTTTCTTAACGAAATCGCCAAAGAGAACGATCGGATGGTTATCGTCGGCGAACCTGTCGTTCTCAGCGGCGGCGTGGGCATAGGGTTGCGACAGTCCGATGTTCTGTTGCGCGAAAAGTTCGACGCCGCCATCACGTCGATGAAGGACGACGGCAGCCTGAACCAGCTCATCGCAAAATGGGATGTCTCCAATCAGTGGTGAGCCTGGTCCAGCGGGACTTGGCTTAGGGCGAGCATACCTACAAACCCTTGGTGAGCGCGCAGGGGCTCGAACCCTGGACCTACTGATTAAAAGTCAGTTGCTCTACCAGCTGAGCTACGCGCTCGGGAATCGCGCCCATATGGCCGGCGTACCGGTGTTCGGTCAATAGGCTGATGTGGTGCTCCGAAGCGTTTTTGGCGTGACCCCTGCCTCGCCCGCCCTATCTGACATGGTCATAGTCGGTCGGCACGCAAGGAGGGCACACCGAATGACCAGCTTGTTCAGACGCATCGTCGTCGCCGCCATTGTCAGTGTTGCCATGGCCACCGCCGCTGCCCGGGCCGACGTGTCGGACAGCGATCGAACCGCGATCCGGTCTGTGATCGAAGGCCAGATCGCTGCGTTTCAGCGTGACGACGGTGCCGCGGCTTACAGCTACGCTGCCCCGATGATCCAGCGCATCTTCCCAACGGTCGATGCCTTCATGGCGATGGTCCGCGGCGGCTACCAGCCGGTGTACCGGCCCCAGTCGGTCATTTTTGGGGAAGTCGTCGATACCGCGCTCGGGCCGGTGCAACGCGTGTTCGTCACCGGCCCTGACGGTCGCAACTGGGTAGCCATGTACTCGTTGGAGCAGCAGCCGGACGGCACCTGGCGAATCACCGGCTGCCGCCTGGTCGAGGCGAGCGGCGACACGGCCTGAATCGCAAACGGGTCAATCGATCGGCGGCAGGTCGCCGCGATCCCATTCTTCGCGCGTCTCGGCGATGAAATTGTCGAGGCGTCCCTCGCTGATCGCGGCCCGCAGCCCGGCCATTATATGCTGGTAGTAGGCGAGGTTGTTCCACGACAGCAGCATGCCGGCCAGCAGCTCGCCCGCCTTGATCAGATGATGGAGATAGGCGCGGGAATAATCGCGGGCCGGTGACCAGTCGGCCGCTTCGTCCAGCGGCCGCGGGTCGTCGGCATGGCGGGCGTTCTTCAGGTTGAGCTTGCCGAATCGGGTGTAGGCAACGCCGTGCCGGCCGGCGCGGGTCGGCAGCACACAGTCGAACATGTCAATGCCCCGCCGCACCGCCTCGACGATGTCGTCGGGCTGTCCGACCCCCATCAGGTAGTGTGGTTTATCGGCGGGAAGCGCCGGCATCGTCGTTTCCAGCATCGCCAACATCACCGCTTGCGGCTCACCGACCGCCAGGCCGCCCACCGCGTAGCCGTCGAAGCCGACCGCCGCCAGGGCCTCGGCCGACTCGACCCGCAGGTCGGGCTGATCCCCGCCCTGGACAATACCGAACAACGCCCGGCCCTCTGCATCGGCGAAGGCAGTCTTCGACCGGTCCGCCCAGCGCAGTGACAGGTGCATCGCCCGTTCGATCTCCGCCCGGTCGGCTGGGAGCGCCACGCATTCGTCGAGCTGCATACGGATGTCGGCGTCAAGCAGCGCCTGAATTTCCAGCGATCGTTCCGGTGTCAGGCGGTGGCTGCTGCCGTCGAGGTGCGATTGAAACGTGACGCCGTCCTCATCGAGTTGGCGCAAGCGCGCCAGTGACATCACCTGGAACCCGCCGGAATCGGTGAGGATTGGTCCCGGCCAATTGGCGAAGGTGTGGAGCCCGCCAAGCCGGGCGACCCGTTCAGCGCCGGGGCGGAGCATCAGGTGGTAGGTGTTGCCGAGGATAATGTCAGCGCCGAGCGCCCTCACCTGCTCCGGGTACATCGCCTTCACGGTCCCGGCGGTGCCGACCGGCATGAACGCCGGTGTCCGGATTCGTCCCCTTGTGGTTTCGATCTCCCCGACCCGGGCCGCGCCGTCGGTGGCGTCGATGCGAAACGTGACACCGGTCATGTGCGGGACTCCGGATGCAGCAGGCAGGCATCACCGTACGAATAGAAGCGATAACCGGCGGCGATGGCGTGCCGGTATGCGTTCAGCATCGTCTCGCGTCCGGAAAAAGCCGAAACCAGCATGAACAGCGTCGAACGCGGGAGATGGAAGTTGGTCATCAGCAGATCGACCGCCTTGAAGCGGTAGCCCGGCGTGATGAACAGCGCGGTCTCGTCCCCGAAAGGCTGGATCAGACCGTCATCGCTCGCGGCAGTTTCGAGCAGGCGGAGCGACGTGGTGCCGACGGCAATGATGCGCCCGCCGGCCGCACGCGCCCGGTTGAGCGTCTCCACCACGTCAGCTCCAATCGTCCCCCACTCTGCGTGCATCGCATGGCCTTCGGTGTCGTCGGCCTTGACCGGCAGGAACGTGCCAGGACCGACATGAAGCGTCACCCGGCAGAGATTGACACCGGCGTCCGCTAGCCGCTGAAGCAGGGTATCAGTGAAATGCAGGCCCGCGGTCGGCGCCGCGACGGCGCCCTCCTCCCGCGCATAGATTGTCTGGTAGTCTCTGCGGTCTTGCGCATCCTCCGGCCGGCGACCCGCGATGTAGGGCGGCAGCGGAATGTGGCCGTGCCTACGAATGGCTTCATCGAGCGCTGGACCGGCCAAAGCAAACCGCAGCGACACGGAGCCGCCTTCGTCGCGCGATTTGACTTCGGCCTCCAGTCCGTCACCCAGATGCAGGCGATCACCGCCGGCAAGGCGCCGCGCCGGCCGGGCAAACGCCTTCCACTGCTGCTCGTCCAGCCGCTCGTAGAGCGTCACCGAAACGTCGGTGACGTGATCGCCGCGATGCCGCTGGCCGCGGAGTTCCGCGGGAATGACCTTGGTGTCGTTGACCACCAGGACATCGCCTTCGCGCAGCAGCTCCGGCAGGTCGCTGACCCGATGATCGGCGAAACTGTCCGGCGGCGTCACACACAACAGCCGTGCTGCGTCGCGTGGCGTCACCGGCCGGAGTGCGATGTTTTCTTCCGGTAGATCGAAGTCGAACAGATCGACACGCATGAAACCGGCTCAGCGCTTCAGATAAGCGCGCCCGAGGAAAATCGCACCGAGCACGATCAGCAGCATTGGCCAGACGATATCCCAGTCGAACTGGAAGCCCGTCATGAACAGCACGGTCAGCGCCACCAGGACGATCCCGGTCAGTAGCGAACCGGCGGTCGACGCGTCGATTTGCTGGTCGTTGCGGCGATAGCTCCGCCACGCGCCGGCGAACGCGAAGAAGGCAGGGATCAGGATGAACAGCGACCACCAGTTGGCGGGAACCGCATAGCCCATGTTCTGCAGGAGGAACACAACGCCCACACCGACGAGAACCAGGCCAGCGATCCAGATGCCTGGCCCACGCTCGTCGTTCGGCTCGCGTTCGTTATCGCCGCTCGTCTGGGACACGCGGTTCGCCGATCAGGCCGCGTCGGCGGCCACCTTCAGAGACACGATCTTGTCCGGATCCTCGACCGGCTCGCCGCGCTTGATCTTGTCGACGGCGTCCATCCCGTCGATCACCTGTCCCCAGACGGTGTACTGCCGGTCGAGGAACCCGGCATCGCCAAAGCAGATGAAGAACTGGCTGTCGGCCGAGTTGGGGTCGGCCGCCCGCGCCATCGAGCAGGTCCCGCGGACATGCGGTTCGGCGTTGAACTCCGCGTTGAGGTTCTGGCCTGAGCCGCCCATGCCAGTGCCGGTCGGGTCGCCGGTCTGGGCCATGAACCCGTCGATCACCCGATGAAAGACGATGCCATCATAAAAGCCCTGGCGGGCAAGTTCCTTGATCCGCGCCACATGGTTTGGCGCAAGGTCCGGACGAAGCGCGATGACCACGGGACCGTGGGTCGTCTCCATCAACAGGGTGTTTTCGGGATCGCGTTCTGCGGCCAAGGGGCCCTCCTCGGTTGGTTGACGGAGATCAGTTGGTGTCGCCGGCGACCTGCATCATCACGATGCGGTCCGGATCCGGCACCGGCTCGCCGCGCTTCAGCGCATCGACCAACTCCATGCCCTCCACCACTTCGCCCCACACGGTGTACTGGCCGTTGAGGAAGGAGCAATCCTGGAAGCAGATGAAGAATTGCGAGTTGGCGGAATTCGGATCAGGGGTGCGCGCCATCCCGATGGTGCCGCGGGTGAAGTTGGTATTGGTGAACTCGGCGTCGAGATCGGGTAGCTGCGATCCGCCGGTACCGGTACCGGTCGGGTCGCCGCCTTGAGCCATGAACCCTTCGATTACCCGGTGAAACGGCGTGTCGTCGTAAAAGCCCTCCCGGGTCAGCTTCTTGATGCGCTCGACGTGATTAGGGGCGAGGTCAGGCCGCAGACGGATGACCACCTCGCCGTCTTCGAGGCGCATGATCAGCGTGTTTTCGGGGTCGAGGTCCTGGGCGGACGCCGCCAGGGGAGCGAACACGAGGAAGGCCGCGAACACGGCGGCGAGACGTTTCATCATTCCTGTTTCTTGCCTTCGGTTGGATTTTGGAATCGAGAGATCGGTCGCCTGGACCGGCGTGTCTCTGTTACGCCCCCCTGTCCAGCGCATTCTGAATCAGGGACTGCACCGATGACGGCACGAACGTCGACAGATCGCCGTTCATGCCCGCGATCTGGCGGACAAGCGTGGCCGTGATGTGGCGAGTCCCGGCCGACGCCGGCAGAAACACTGTCTGGACCTCCGGCGCCAGGACCGCATTGGTCGCCGCCATCTGCATCTCGTAGTCGAAGTCGGCACCATTGCGCAGGCCGCGGACGATCAGCGTCGCGCCCGCCGAACGCGCAGCAGCAACCGTGAGCCCGTCGAAGGTGGAGACCGCCACCCGGTCGCCCTGCCCGTTGGGAAGCTCGGCGACCGCCGCCGCGATCATCGCCAGCCGGTCGTCGAGGGCGAACATCGTTGACTTGGTCGGATGGGTTCCGATCGCTATCTCCACACGATCGGCGAGCGCCAGGGCCGCCGCGAGGATATCGACGTGACCGTTGGTGATCGGGTCGAACGTGCCCGGATAGAGCGCGGTGCGGATCATTCGTTGGGTTCGTGGATGGCGCAGAAAGGCTGTCGGCTGTCTACCGGTTACCCGTGCCGGGAGCAAGGTCCGGCCAGTTGGCGCGGTGAGAAGCGGGTGCCAAAGGCCAGGAAATCCTGGGCTTTCGGCTCGCCGCCACTGTGATGGTTGTCACATGGTTTGAGTGATGCCCATCACTGCCGGCTCGGCCCGTCCTTCCTATCTTCGTCATCAGCAACACCGGACAGCGTTCGGCAAACCGGAGCACAGAAGATGACCACCACGACCCGCAAATTGTTCGTCGCCGCAGCTTTTGTCGTGACGGCCGCCGCCGGGATCACCGGTGCGACCCTCAGCGGTGAGACGAAGGAAACCGATCTCGCAGCCTACTGTGAAACCGCCGCATGGCCGCAGATTCCGGCCGCATGCCTCGACGGTGGCACCGGTGCCGATGTCCGATACATCTCGGCCGATCCGGTCATCGAACAGGAGCCGCTGATGCAAACCGTCGCGATCCTGGCGGCCGATCGGTTTTCCACCGCGTATTGATGTGATCCGCGAACCTTGGCTGAACGTAAGATGAATACACGCATCGGCAAAGGTTCAGTTGGCTGGGGCCATGGTGCGAACCACGAAACGCACGGTTCCGTCAGGAGGGAAACATGAACATCTGGGTTCATTCGGCGATCGCCGGAATCAGCTTGGTCGCAATGGCCGCGGTCGCGGCAGCGAGCGTCGCAGTCTACGAAAGCAGCACAGTGACGGCTGCTGCTAAGTCGGATCGGCTCCCAATCGCCGAAACGATAACCCCACCCGAATTCACAACCATCGAAGTCCGCACTGAAGGGCTTTCGGTTCTCAACCGCATCGCCGTCCCCGAAACGGCGAGCAACTGATACCTGTTCTCCAATCCCCCAAGGCAAACTGAGCCGTCGGTGCCCCAACCGGCGGCTCTTTTTTGTCAAGCGAATTACTGATTGATGCGGAAATAGATCGTGCGGAACGGCGCGTCGACGACTTCCTCGTGCAGCGTCCCGTCTTCCCATGTGTACCGGGTGTCAAACTCAACAGTCGCGCCGGATCGGCAGTTGACCTGCCCTGTCAGTTGCAAAACGCCTTTGTCGTCGACCTGGCCCGTGTCGGTTTCGAGACCGCCTGGCCCCTCGCACATTGTCCAGTAGGAGTCATGGGCGAGGACGTTGAACGTGCCGTCATCAAGTTCGGTGATCGAGATGGTCCGCAGGCTACCATCGACGTTGTCGACACCTTGCCACAACCCTACGAAAGACTTCGCTGACTGGTCGTCCGCCAACCCCGAAGCCGTCGTGGCCAAACCCACCACCACCGCCGCCGCGGTCGCCTTCAGCACCGACGCGGCGCGCCGACCAAAGCGAACAGGACCATTCACGTCCACAGGTCGCATTCCAGGGCCGAACGGTTTCAAGGCCATCTCCCCGTTTGCCGCGACAGTCAGATCCGACGCGGTATCAAAATGCGAATTGAAAGGGTCTTGGTTCAGCGTCGCCCAGGTCCGGTTGCGCGCTTCTTCGGGCCCGGCAACAGGCCTTCGCGCTGCGCCTGCTTGCGCACCAGCTTGCGCGCCCGGCGAATCGCCTCACCCTTCTCCCGCGCCCGCTTCTCCGACGGCTTCTCGTAGAACCGCTTGCGCTTCAGTTCGCGAAAGACGCCCTCACGCTGCATCTTCTTCTTGAGGACCTTCATCGCTTGGTCGACGTTGTTGTCGCGCACGAATATCTGCAAAAGACCTTCCTTCCGACCGGCCGTCAGATACGACCGTTCCATCCGTTGCGTAGTCACGCCCGACGTTGTCCGGTCGGGCAACAAAAGGCTCCGATCGCGCCTCCGGAGACGCAATATGCGGAGGAAGCGCCTGCCCTCTCCGCTCCAAGAACCGGTGATTGATGCCGTATCTAGCGATTAGCCATTCATTTGGCCAGCCCCAGCAAGCAAAAAGTGCGGTTATCATGGCCTTTGCGTCACGCAAGCCCAGGTTGGAAGAACTGCAAGGAATTGAGAGAAATTGATTAACAACAGCATGATCGCAGGCTTCGTCATGGCCGCGCTTTACGCCATCGCCCCCGTCAGCGCGCAAAGTGGCCTGGTCGGGATCGGTTTCGCACAAGCGGAGGAAGGCACGTGGTGGTGCCAGGACAGCGATGCCGCGACCGCCCTGGCCTGTGCCAAGGAGCAATGCGCGACTGAGTCAGGCGGCCAGGCGTGTTTCACGACCCGCTGGTGCGCACCATCGGGATGGTCGGGCCTGATGATTGTCTGGTTGCCGGAATTCCACGCCACCCACGTGCTATGCGGTCAGCCTGGGCGGGACGCGGTGCGTGATGCCTTCGTCGCGATCTGTCTGGCCGCGCCGGAGTTCAGCCGCTGCGACATCACTTTGATGATCGACCCTGACGGGGCGGTGATCGACGTCACTGAAACCATCGACCCGTACGAAGATAATACGGAGGTCGCGCCGGCCGAGTGAGCCGGATAAGAAAACCTTGTTCCTACACACATTTAGTTGAAAAACTTGAGGTTTCCTGCGGCCTTGCCCTTGCCACGAACTCCGGCGATAGTGCGGCCGATCAGCGCCTCAGAAACAACAGACGGAACGGCGCGCCCCTTTCCACTTCAGGAGAACCCTATGTCCTCACGACTCCGATCGGCGGCGCTCGGCGGTGCCGCGCTTTACCTCGTCATCGCAGCTGGCCCCGCCCTCGCTGCGGATGCGACCGAAGTCGCCGATGCCCTGGTCGCCGCGTTCGCCGCGCGGGACGGAGCGAACGCTACCTATGAATCCGCCTCTGGCTCGGGTGGCACGATCACGATCACGGGCTTCGTCGGAACTGACAAGGACGGCGACACGGCGACGATGCCGACCGTCGTTGTCACCGGCGCGGAGATGCAGGCAGAGGGCGGGTTCACTGCCGACAGCATGACGTTCGACAATGGCAAGCTCGTCGATCAGGAAGCCACCGTTTCGTGGCAGACAGGCAGGTTGGACGATGTGGTGATGCCGTCCGCCGAAGAAGCCAAGGCTGACCAGGACAGGCTGCCGTTCGAAGGCGTCTCGATGACCGGCCTGAACATTGAGGGCGACGATCTGCCGGCGCCCATCACCATCGCGTCGATTGATGGCACAGGAACCGTCGACGCCGACGGCAAACCGCAGGACTTTGACCTGAAGATCGCTGGTTTCAGCATCCCCGCGGCAGTTTTTGCCCAGGAGCCCGAGATGAAGGCGGTCGTCGACCAGCTTGGCTACACGAACGGTTTCAACGGAAACCTCGAGGTCGCCGGAAGCTACCAGAAGGGCGGAAATCTCTTCACGCTCGAGACCTTCAAGCTCGACGCTGACGAAGTAGGTACGCTGACCATCGGCGGCACGTTTGCCGGGATGGTGATGGAGAGTCTTGGTGGCCGGCCGGACTTCAGCGACGGCGCAATCGAGAATCTGTCCATCCGCTTCGACAACGCCGGCGTGGTCGAGCGTGTTCTCGATATGCAGGCGCAGATGATGAACATGCCACGCGAGGCCTTCGTTGCCCAGACAGTCGGTGCACTGCCCTTCATGTTGAACATGCTCGGCAATCCACCGTTCCAGGAGAAAGTTGCCACGGCGGCGGGCACCTTCCTCAACGACCCGAAGTCGATCACGTTCTCGATCGCGCCAGCGGAGCCGGTAAAGATCGACGACATCGCAGGTGCCGCGATGGTAGACCCCGGTACGCTGCCCGACATCCTGTCAGCGGACATCACCGCTAACAACTGATCCTCAGGCCCCGGCTCGTCTGCGGGTCGGGGCTTAGTCTCTGAGGGGGCGTTGAGAGAAACTCGGAGCACCACATGACTGTACGAATTTCGCTCGCTGTCGCGAGCCTCGTTCTACTTTCGCCAGCCACTGCCCAATCACAGGAATCAACCACGGCAGCCGCCCTACGCGCGATGGTTTCGGACCTCGACGCGACTCCTGAATGGTCGGCGCGGTTCACAAGCCTGTCCTTCAATTCGACTACCGACACCGCGACCGTCGATGGCCTCGTGATCCGCAGCGAAGAACCGGGCACCGAGCTCAACTTTGACACGATCACCGTGACCGGCTTCGCGGAGGCGACGGACGGAACCATCACCGTCGATCGCCTGGCAACCGACGGCGGGACCGTCATCGCCGGATTTTCGCGTATCGGTCTCACTGACCTTGAAGTCGAAGGCCTCTCCGTTCCAGTTCTGGACCCCGTAGTCTTCTCGGCGGAGCAGCCAATCATCTCCCTGATGAAGGTCTATTCCGAGGCCTTGAAAATCGACATCGCGCGCGCCTCCGCCGCCGAGATCGATGTCATCCAGACGCTCGAAGGGGTCGAGAGCCGCGTTGCCTACGAGCAGGTCAGCCTTGAAGACTTCGCCGATGGCAAGATTGCTCGGATGGATGCCGCCGCGGCCCGCATGGAAGCGCCGGTCGAGGATCAGTTGATGACGATCCGCATCGGCGTCACCGAGGGCCGTGATCTCGATCTCGGTGCGTTCGTGCACGTATACGATCCCGACGCCTACCAGAACGGCCGCGGCGACATGGTCTGGCGGAATGCGTCCGGCTACGTCGCCTATCGTGACATCGTCGTCGACGCGCCGGGCGCACGGGTGTTCATCGACCTGATCGAGGCGGAAGACCTGAACGTGCGCCAGCCACCGCAAGAGTTCACCACGTTCCTCGACGCGGTCACCCTCGACCCCAACATGCCGGAGTGGCGCATCGAGCGTATGGCAAAGCAAGCGATCCCCGACATGCTTGGTGCCTGGTCAATCGGTGTATTCCGCACGTCCGGCATCGAGGTCGATATGCCGGGCGTCGACCGCGTTGCCCTGGACGACTTCATCATCCGCGATCTTTCGATCGACGGGATGCGTGAGTTTTCGTTCGCCGGGCTCGAGTTTTCCATGCGCGGCGCGTTCGCAACCCGGGTCGATAGCTTCGCGATCGGCAATATGGTGTTCGGCGGCATCGATGGCCTCAAGCGCCTGATCGCCACGTTCGATGCCGGTGGGGAGCCGGACCCGAACGACGTCATCCCGGTCATCGGCTTCATGGAACTCGTCGGCTTCGACCTGCAGACGCCAGATGTCGAGCGGCTCAGCCTCGATCGCTTGCGTGTCGACTCAAGCGACTACATCGGCATCATTCCGACGGTGACTACCATGGAAATGGAGGGTTTGGTCGTTCCCACCGACGTCATGGACCGTGAAGCGCGGCTGATGATGCAGCGTTTCGGCTATGACCAACTGAACGTCGCCATGACGTTCGGCTACGAGTGGGCCGACGAGCTTCTCTCAATCGCAATGACACTTGGCTCTGAGGGCATGGGCAGCATGGCTTTCGACATGGAGATCGGCGGTGTGCCGCTGTCTCTGTTCGACGGCGCTGAGATCGATATTTCGCCGGAGACGCTCCCCGACGCGACCTTTGTCGAAGGGCGATTTGCGTTCACCGATGAGGCCATCGTCGGCCACGGGCTCGAACTCCTGGCCGAGGAGATGAACGCGCCAAAGGATCAGATTCGGAGCCAGTTCGCAGACGCCTTGCCGTTTTTCATCTCGATGGGAACCGCCGGCAACCCGGAAGTGGCGCAGCTTATTCGCGAATCGGGTTTCCTCGACCAACTCACGCCCGCGATCCGGGAGTTCATTGCTGCGCCTGGCGGATCGATCATCTTTGAGGCGAAGCCCGCCGCTCCGGTGCCGTTCTCGACCCTCGAGGAAGTCGGCGATACCGCACCTGAGCGAATGATCGACCTGCTCGCTGTCAGCGTTGCCAGCGAACCGGCGCCAACCACGGAGGTCGAGGCCACGCCGCGACCAACGCCCGAAAGCGGCGCCGCGACGGAGGATACGTTGCAGTCCCCGCCGCAATCGCGGCCGGAGTAGCGTTACTCCTCCGGCAGGTTCAGCCGGATGTGAAGATCGCGGAGCTGGCGGGCGCCGACCTCTGACGGCGCCCCCATCATCAGATCCTCGGCGCGCTGGTTCATCGGGAACAGCGTCACCTCGCGCAGATTTTCTTCGCCGCAAAGCATCATCACGATCCGGTCGATCCCGGGCGCGATGCCACCATGAGGCGGCGCGCCATATTGCAGTGCGTTGAGCATACCGCCGAACTCGCCCTCCAGCACCGCCTCGTCATAGCCGGCGATCGCGAACGCCTTGCGCATGATCTCCGGCTTGTGATTCCGGATCGCGCCAGAGGACAGCTCCACCCCGTTACAGACGAGATCGTACTGGATCGCCTTGATCGACAGAATCGTATCGTTATCGGCCGGGTCAAGCACCAGGAACGCTTCATGATCGTAATTCGGCATCGAGAACGGGTTGTGCGAGAACTCGATCTGCTTGGTCTCCTCGTTCCACTCATACATCGGGAAATCGACGATCCAGCAGAAAGCGAACGCGTTCTTATCGATCAGGTTCAGCTCTTCCCCGATCTTCTGGCGGGCGGTTCCGGCGAAGATGTGATGCTTGGCAGGGTGGCCGCAGACAAAGAACACCGCGTCGCCATCGCGCAGTCCCAGCGTCTCCCGGATCGCTTCCGTGCGCTCCGGCCCGATGTTCTTGGCGATCGGTCCGGCGCCCTCGCCGTCGTCGCGGAAGAAGATGTAGCCGAGGCCCGGCTGCCCCTCCCCTTGCGCCCATGAATTCATCCGATCGCAGAAGGCGCGGCTTCCGCCGGTCGGTGCCGGAATCGCCCAGACCTCGACCTGCGGGTCGGAAGCGATCTGGCCGGCGAACACCTTGAAACCGGAATCGCGGAACTGGTCGGTGACGTCGGCCATCTCGATCGGGTTGCGCAGGTCCGGCTTGTCGGTGCCGTATTTGGTGATCGCGTCAGCGTAGGGAATCCGGGGGAAGTCGACGGACACCGACCGCCCGTCGGCGAACTCCTCGAACACGCCGCGCATCACCGGCTCGACCGCGGCGAAGACATCGTCCTGTTCGACGAAACTCATCTCGATGTCGAGCTGGTAGAACTCGCCCGGCGACCGGTCGGCGCGGGCGTCCTCGTCGCGGAAGCAGGGCGCAATCTGGAAGTAGCGGTCAAAGCCGGCCACCATGACGAGCTGCTTGAACTGCTGCGGCGCCTGCGGCAGGGCGTAGAACTTGCCGGGGTGGAGTCGTGACGGGACAAGGAAATCCCGCGCCCCTTCCGGCGACGAAGCGGTCAGAATCGGCGTCTGGAACTCGAAGAACCCCGAGTCACGCATCCGCCGGCGGATCGAGTCGATGATCGCCGAGCGCTTCATGATGTTGGCGTGGATCTTCTCCCGCCGGAGGTCGATGAAGCGGTAGGTCAGCCGCGTGTCCTCGGGATACTCCTGGTCGCCGAACACCTGGAGCGGCAATTCCTTCGCGACCGACAGCACGTCGATCTGGCGGATGAACACCTCGACCTCACCGGTCGGCAGGTGCGGATTAATGGTGTCCTCGGTGCGGCGCTTGACCTCGCCGTCGATGCACACGACCCATTCGGCCCGCACCGCTTCGACCATCGAGAACGCATCGGAATCCGGATCGACCACGCACTGGGTCAGGCCGTAGTGGTCGCGCAGGTCGATGAATAGCAAGCCGCCATGGTCGCGGACCCGGTGGACCCAGCCCGAAACCCGCACGGTTTCGCCAACATTGTCGAGGCGGAGGTCGCCGCAGGTGTGAGAGCGATAGCGGTGCATGGGAATCCGTCGATTAAGGGAGCGCGGTGAAAACGCGCGGACAAACGCATGGCCCAGCGCGGCTTGTCAAGCGCGCCCGCGTGCATCGCGTCCGCAATGCCCTGTGACCGCGTTCACAGCCCGTCGGATCCTCGTCGGATAGAGGCGAAAGTCGTTTTGGCCATGCCCTGCTCTGCGCGGTGGTTGGCTGACCGGATCTTTCTATCCCTTATCGCCGCGGCCATTTCGGTCCGTCGCGAGACGCGAGACACACATTTTCGATTTTGACGCGCCGCCGCAGCATCAGCGGCGCGGCGCTGATTTCCATGGCCATCGCTGTCGGCCACATGATTCCAACGGGGAGACAAGACATTATGGAAAAGCTCATCTTGGGGACGAGCGCTGCTGAGATCATCACCCCCGGCTTCACGTCAGGCACCGTATCGGGCTGGCCAACACCCTTTGCCGACCGCATCCTGGCTCGCGGCGGCGATGATAAGGTCCGCGCCGGCGGCGGCCCGGACACCGTCAAACTTGGCAAAGGCGACGATATCTTCATTTGGCACGACGGCGACGGAGGCGACTTTGTCGATGGCGGCCGCGGCGACGACATCTACCGGCTGAAGGGAACCCAGGAGAACGAGCACTACGTCGTCACCGCGCAGGATGGACTGGCGTTCGCAGTCCTCGGCATCGGACACGAACCGCGTGGCATCGACAATGTCGAAACCATTCAGATCAAGACACGCGGCGGCGAAGACCAAGTCTGGATCGACGATATGGACGGCACCGACGTCAAGGTCGTCGAGGTTGATCTCTCCAAGAACGGCAAGAAGGCCGACAAAGCTGTTGATGTCGTGATCATCGATGGCGCTGACGAGAAAGACGACATTGTCGTCAAGGCCACCGAAGACGGCGTCAAGGTCAAAGGCCTCAGTGCGAAAGTTATCGTCGATCACGTCGGCGACAATGGTGACCACGTTCAGGTCAAGGGCTTCGGCGGCGCCGATCGGATCGATGCGGCGAAACTGCCCAAAGGCGCCGTCAAGCTCCACCTCGACGGGGGTGACGGCAACGACGTCCTCCTCGGCAGCAAAGCCGGCGACGTGTTGGTCGGCGGTGACGGCGACGACAGAGTGGTTGGCAAGGATGGGCGCGACGTTCTCGCCGGCGGCCTCGGCAAGGACAAGCTGATCGGTGGCAATGGCAAGGATAGGTTCGCTTTCACCGAGAACTACGACGAAGACCAGGTCGATCGGATCAAGGATTTCGATGTCGACAAAGACAAGGTCGTCCTCCGCGACATCTATTTCAGCGAGCTTGGCGAGACGGTGGAGGCGAGCGAGTTCACCATCGGTTCGGCCGCGACCGAGTCAGACCACCACCTGATCTACAATGCCGCAAACGGCCGCTTGCTCTATGACTGGGACGGCTTCGGCGGCGACCCCGCGGTCGAATTCGCGAGCCTGGCGAAGAATCTCGCCCTGACCCATCAGCACTTCGGTGTTTTCGACATCGCCCTATGACAGGGTGTGAAGCAGGGCACTCCTGAGCCGCTGAGGGCTGGGATTCGGCGCCCGGCCTGCGCTATAGGAGACTATGCCGATTATCACCAAGACCGCGGACCTCGCGGCAGCCTGCAAACGTCTCTCCCGTTTCGAGTTCGTCACCGTCGACACCGAATTCATGCGGGAGACCACCTATTGGCCGAAGCTCTGCGTTATCCAGATGGCGAGCCCGGACGAGGCGGTCATCGTCGACGCCCTGGCGCCGGACCTCGATCTCGCGCCGTTTTTTCGGCTGATGGGCAACGAGAAGGTGGTCAAGGTCTTTCATGCCGCCAGGCAGGACATCGAGATCGTCCATCACCTGGGCGATCTCATTCCCCACCCGGTTTTCGACACCCAGGTCGCCGCCATGGTCTGCGGTTTCGGTGACTCGGTCAGCTACGATCAGCTCGTTCAGAAGCTGACCGGCGCGCGCATCGACAAATCGTCCCGCTTCACCGACTGGGCGCGCCGCCCGTTGACCGAACGCCAGCAGGATTATGCACTCGCCGACGTCACGCATCTCCGCGATGTCTACCACGCCCTCGCCGACCGGCTGGCGGCCAAGGGCCGGACCGAATGGGTGCGCGAGGAAATGGAGGTGCTGACTTCGCCCGACACCTACCGCATGGAGCCTGAAGCGGCCTGGAAGCGCCTCAAGATGCGGGTCCGCAAACCGATCGAGCTCGCCGCGCTCAAGGAGCTCGCCGCCTGGCGCGAGCAGGAGGCTCAGGCTCGTGACGTGCCGCGCAACCGGGTGATCAAGGACGATGCGATCTACGAAATCGCCCAGCAGCAGCCCACCACCCCGGCCGCCCTTGGCCAGTTGCGCACCATCCCCAAGGGCTTCGAACGGTCCCGTGCGGCGGAGGCCATTCTCGCCGCCGTCGATCAGGCTCTCGCCGTGCCCAAGGAGGACCTGCCGCGCTTGCCGAGAACGCGATCATCGACCAACGGCAGCGGCGCGGCCGTCGATCTCCTCAAGGTCCTCTTGAAGATGACCAGTGAGAACCACGGCGTCGCGGCCAAGGTCATCGCGACGGTCGACGATCTGGAAGCGATCGCCGCTGACGATGAAGCCGAGGTCGCTGCGATGCATGGCTGGCGTCGCGAATTGTTCGGCGACGCGGCGCTTAAGCTCAAGCACGGCGACATGGCGCTGGCGGTGCGTCAGAACCAGGTGATCACCGTCAAGAACGCCCGGCGCAAAGCTCAGGGACAGACCTGAACGCAGCCGCTTTCGCCGGCATTGGGTCCGAGCGGTCGCCTATTCCACCGCGATCACCGGGCTGAGCCCCGCAGTCTTGGCGATCTGCCCGAGCCGCCGCGCCACACGCGATCCGCCAAGCGGCGCCAGGTCCGACGGCAGCACCAGCGCCAGCGTGTCGTCGCGGCGCTCCAACCGTGTGCGACCGACGACGCCGGGCATTGCCCCGGAGATCAGGTATGCGGTCCGCAATACAGCCCCGAGCGCCCGGGCGCGTTCCATGTAGCGGGTCGAGGCCAGTTCGCGAATCCGCGGACTCAGCGCCTCGTCGATCAGCCCCTCGTGGCGATAGAAGTTGGCGAGCGCCAGGTAAGCGCGGCCTGGATGATCGATGCCGATGAAAGCGGCGTAGGCGATCAGGTTGAGGCTCTGCTCGCCGCGATATTCCGGATGAACCCGCCAGCCGACGTCACCGAGCAGGCACGCGGCATGACGCAAGCGTGCCTCTTCCTCGGTCTCCTCGAGGCCGATCGCCGCAAACGCTTGCTCGGTCCACGGCACCAGTTCGCCGGCGTGACGCGGCGACCGCGAGCGCAGCCACGCCAGTTCCTCGCACGCGACGATCAGTGGATCGCGCTTCTTCTCCGCCTGCGACAGCAGATCGAACAGGTGCCCCTCCCGCACTCCAAGCGCCGACATCACGATGTGCTCGGGCCTCATGACGTCGATGACCTGAGCGAGCACGGCCGCCCCATAGGCCAGCAGCGGACGCCGGTTCCGCGACACGACCTCAATCGAATCGAGGGATTCGACGTCCCGCCGCGTGACCATCTGGCAAAAGTCGAGCGCTTCTCCAGCGTCCATCGTGTACTGATGGGTCACGTTGAGCGGATAGCCGGTCTGACGCATATGAAGCCGCGCCAGCGAACGCCACGTCCCGCCGATAGCGTAAAACGAACGATCTGCGCCGCCGGCGAGAACCTCAGATTTCTTAAGGGCTTCGGCGACGATCTTCTCCGCCTTCTTCATCGACCCCTGCGACGCTTCCTGAAGGCGCAGGCCGCCGAGCCCGAACGATTCGCCGGCGCCGATCGCCCCGCCGGCCACGTCGACCACTTCGAGGCTCCCGCCGCCGAGATCACCCGCCACGCCATCCGCCGCCGGGATACCAGAGATCACGCCGAGCGCCGTCAGCCGCGCTTCCTCCCCGCCGGAGAGCATCTGGATCGGCGAGTCGATAATCGCTTCGACGGCCGAGACGAATTCGGCGCCGTTGGACGCCTCGCGCGGCGCAGCCGTCGCCAGCACATGGATGCGGGCGACACCGATCTGGTCGCATAACGCCCGATAGCGCCGCATGGTCGCAAGCGCAGCGGCGACGGCGGCAGGATCGAGCCTCTTGTTCGCTTCCAGCCCACGAGCCAGCCCGCAGAGATCTTTTTCGTTGAACAGCGGCGTGGCGATGCGAGAAAGCCGCTCGTACACCACCAGACGCACGGAGTTGGACCCGATGTCGATGACCCCGACCGGACCGCCCCCGTTCAGTCGGCCGGGCGCGTCCTCGACGTCCGATTCAACGCCTTTTCGTTCTTTTGCGGAGCGGTTTGGGCGGGTCAGTTTTGATAGATTTGCCACGACCGGACAGGCTCGGATTGGTCATGAAGTACTTGTGGGCGTTGAACGGCGACTCACCGCTCTTCCTCATGATGCGTTCCGACGACCCGTCGGGCAAGACGGCCCAGCTCTGTTCGTTGTCGGCGAGGTTGGCGACCATGATCTGGTCGAGGATCTGCTGGTGCACGGTCGGGTTGAGAATCGGCGCAACGGTTTCAACCCTACGGTCAAGATTGCGGGGCATAAGGTCGGCCGAACCGATCATCACCGTCGCTTCCGGCGACGGTAGCCCGTGGCCGTTACCGAAGCAGAAGATGCGGGCGTGCTCAAGAAAGCGCCCGACGATCGACTTGACCTTGATGTTGTCGGACAGGCCGGCGATGCCTGGGCGCAGGCAGCAGATGCCGCGCACCACGAGGTCGATTTTGACACCGGCATCGCTTGCCGCGTAGAGCGCATCGATGATGGTGCGGTCGACCAGCGAGTTCATTTTCATCCAGATCGCCGCCGGCTTTCCCGCCCTGGCGTACGCGATTTCGCCCTGGATGAGTTCGAGAATGCGCGGCCGGAGCATCGTCGGCGAGATGACCATCCGCTCCAGCTCCGCCGGCTCGGCATAGCCGGTGATGAAATTGAAGATCCGCGCCACGTCGCGGGCGATCGCCGGGTCTGCGGTGAAATACGACAGGTCGGTATAGATGCGGGCCGTCACCGGGTGATAATTGCCCGTCCCGATATGGACGTAGCTGGCCAGCGCACCCGCCTCGCGACGCACCACCAGCGAGAGCTTGGCGTGGGTCTTCAGATCGATGAAGCCATAAACCACCTGCACGCCGGCGCGTTCGAGATCCCGTGCCCAACGAATGTTGGCTTCCTCGTCGAAGCGCGCCTTGAGTTCGACCAGCGCCGTTACCGATTTCCCGGCTTCGGCCGCTTCGGTCAGCGCCTCGACGATCGGCGAGTCGTTAGAAGTCCGGTAGAGAGTCTGCTTGATCGCGACGACATCCGGGTCCTCGGCAGCCTGTCCGAGGAACTGGAGCACGACGTCGAACGATTCATAGGGATGGTGGACCACTAGGTCCTTCTGGCGGATAGCGGCGAAGCAATCGCCGCCTTTATCGCGAATCCGCTCCGGGAAGCGCGGCGTATAGGGTCGGAACTTCAGGTCCGGCCGATCGACCCCGATCAGCTGTGACAGGTCGTTGAGCGCCAGGATGCCGTCGACCACCGAAATCTCGCCGCCCGACACGTCGAGCGCCTTGGCGACGAGGTCGCGGAGATCTTCCGGCATCGCCGAGTCGATTTCGAGGCGAATGACCGATCCGCGCCGCCGCCGTTTGAGAGCGCTCTCGAAGAACCGGACCAGATCCTCGGCTTCTTCCTCGACCTCAATGTCGGAGTCACGAATGACACGGAAAGCGCCCTGCCCCTCGACGTTGTAGCCGGGGAAGAGCCTCGACACGAACAGCGAGGCCGCCTGTTCCATCGAGATGAAACGGTCCCGCCCCGCTTCCGATGGCGGCAGACGCAGAAAGCGGCCCAGTGTCGCCGGCACGCGCATCAGCGCGGTCATCGGTCGGCCACTCGCTCGGCTGAGCTGAAGCGCTAGCGTCAATCCGAGATTGGGGATGAACGGGAACGGATGGGCGGGGTCGATGGCCAGCGGTGTCAGCGCCGGAAACACCGATTCGAGGAACTTGGCCTCCAGCCATTGCCGTTCCTCGGGCGTGATCTCGCTCGCCTCGACGAGGATGATACCCTTGGCGACCAGCATGCCCCGCAGGCTCGCCCAAACCGACTGCTGATCCGCCGACAGCTCGGTCACGGCTTCGCCGATGCGTTCCAGTTGCTCGGTCGGGGTCAGCCCGTCATCACTGACCAGATCGATGCCCTGCCGCTGTTGTGCCCGCAGGCCCGCGACCCGGACCATGAAGAATTCGTCCAGATTGTTGGCGGAGATCGACAGGAACCTCAGCCGTTCCAGCAGCGGGTGCTGTTCGTTGCTGGCTTCTTCGAGGACCCGTCGGTTGAACTCCAGCCATGAGAGTTCGCGGTTGATGAACCGCTCCGGCAGGGCCCGCAACCGCTCGCCATCGGTCAGGTCGATAACCTCGGCGCCGGCCTGTGTCGCAATGTCTGGGTTTTTCTGATCCATCAATACTCGCCCTGAGGAATAATCACATAATCCTCGATTGTGACGATTTCGCCAACATTCCGCGGGCGGAAGCGATCAATCACGGCCCACTAGCCGCGAGATCGTCAAGAACCTCGCTCGCCAGCCGGCGGGTGATGGCCCGATTTGAGGCCAGCGCCCGGCTGTCGAGCGCGGCGGCGAGACGATTGGCGGCATCGAACGACCGCTCCATGCGGAGCACGATGAAGTCGATCACTGACCGGTCGACAACCAGTTGCCGGTCGGCCAGCAGCTTGGTCAGCAGCTGGCGAAGCAACGTCTCATCGGGCGGCGCCAAACTTACGGCCTGGGTCGCGCGCAGCCGCGAGACCAGGTCGGGCAAGGCGTAGCCAAGGCTCGACAACGGCTTCCGGCTGGTGAACAGCAACGCCCTTCGGCGCTCGATCGCCCGGTTAACAAGATGAAACAGCGCTGCCTCGTCGACCGGTATCCGATCGAGGTTCTCGACCGCGAGGGCCGTTGTTTCGTCGTCGAAGGCGGCGTCTTCCCGATCCAGCGCCGCGGCCTCGACGTGGCGACCGCCACACATCGCGCACCAGATTGCAGCCAGATGCGACTTCCCAGATCCTTCGGGACCAACCAGCAGGACGCCGCGTTCTGGCCATGTTGGCCAGCAGTCGATGAGAGCGATGGCGTTCCGGTTGCTTTCGCCGACGATGAAGTCTGCTCGCCCGAGCGCGGTTTCGTGTGGCAGTTCGAGGGGAAGCTGGCCGGGCGGCGCCGACCGGTCACGGCTCATGAGTCGTCGGATTTCGCCGATTGGCCCTTGTAGATCGGGCTCGCCAGATATTGCGCCAGCGCATAGCGCACCAGCACGCCAACCGCCGCCGCCGCCGGGATCGCGACCAGCAGGCCCACGAAACCGAACAGCAGGCCAAACGCGAACAGCGCGAACATCAGCCACACCGGGTGCAGGCCGACATTGGTCCCGATGAAGAAGGGCTGCAGGACGTAGCCTTCAAGGAGCTGCCCGACGATGAAGATGCCGGCCGCGGCGACGGGGAAGATCCAGTCCGGCCAGAACTGAAGCAGCGCGATGCCAACCGAGACAATGAAGCCAAGGACCGAACCCAGATATGGAATGAAGCTGACCAGCCCGGCGACCAGACCGATCAGGAAGCCGAAATTGACACCGAGAATCACCAGGCTAGTGGCGTAGAAGATGCCGAGCGTCAGGCTGACCAGCGCCTGGCCGCGCACGAAACCGGAGATCACCCGGTCGATCTCGCCGGCGAGCTTGCGGATGGTAGGAGCGTGATCGCGCGGTAGCCAACTGTCGATCAGGCCGATCATCCGGTCCCAATCGTAGAGGAGATAAAAGGCCACGACTGGGGCCACCACCAGCAACGCGATCACGTTGACGAAGGCAAGCCCACCGCTCCAGACCGACCCGACAAAGGTGCTGATCCAGGTCGTTCCCTGCGTCAGAAACGTCCCGACCGAGTTGCGAACCTCTTCCGGGTTGACGCCCAGCCGCTCCGCCCAGCCGCTCTGCAAGAGCGACTGGATAAGCACTTCGAGCTGATCGATGTAGGCTGGCATGTTAGCGATCAGCAGCACGAACTGATTGACTAGCACTGGCACGATAAGCACCAGCACGGCGACGAACACGATCACCGACATCACCAGGATGATCAGCGTTGCTGCGAGTCGGTTGAGGCCCCGCCGCTGAAACCAGTCGGCGACCGGGTCGAGGAGATAGGCGAGTGCCATGCCGCCGACGAAGGGAAGCAGGATCGCGCGAAAGACCAGGAGGAAGATCACCAGCACTGCCAGCGTGGCGACCCAGAAGATGATCTGGCGGTTGAGGCTCACTCCGGGAGTCTCTCGTCGAACATCGATTCCGAACGCGGCTCCGGCTGAGGCTCGGACTTGTCGGTGCCCATGTGCCGGACCCAGTCGAACGCATAGACGAACGCCGAAGCGACAGTGAGTACGCCCACCGCGATGACCATCACTTGCCGAAGCATCGACAGGTCGATGGGAAAGGCCAGGTCGCCCAAAACTACAGCAGCTAGAATGATTTGTGCCACAGTGTTCAACTTCGAAAGGAAGTTGGGCCGCATCTCCACCGGGTGGCCCAGCAGACCCGCCAGCAGCACTGCACCGATGATCAGTACGTCGCGGCTGACCACAAGGATCGTCACCCAGACCGGAATCTCGGCGAGCACCGCGAAGGTGACGTAGATAGACACCAGCAGCGCCTTGTCGGCCAGCGGATCGAGGTAGGTGCCGAGCATCGAGTGCATGTTCAGGTGGCGGGCCAGGAACCCGTCCACCGCATCGCTGACCCCGGCCAGCACGAAGATCCAGAAGGCCGTCACGTGCTCGCCTGACACGATCAGCCAGATCGCGAGCGGCACCAGGAATAGCCGGCCGATACTGATGAGATTGGGTAGCGTCACCTGACAATCGTCCCGAACTGCCGATAGATCACCACTATGGCTTGGGCGCGGTAGTCTGCAATAACGGGTTAGGAACGCCGTTGACGCCCGTCAAGTGCGCGAACTGCGGATCATTGACACGGACCACCGGGAAAGGTCGTTCCAAGGCGCGCCTTCGCTTACATCCGATATAAGCTTGAAATAGCCGACATTAACTGCCGGACCTAACTTAATGAGCTGGCCACTTCGATGGGGCAGGTCATCGACAGACTTCTTGAAGGAAAGATTGCTGAGCTTGGTGCTTAAAACATCGAGTTCATGAAGTGTGTGAACGTCAAACGGCCAAACGAACAGAAGATTTTTCCTAAGCCGCCTAGTCTACGCCTTGACTATCTTGCATACCGACGTTTACCGCAATCAACTCTCTCCCCCTACTTTACCTAGTAGAGCAGTAAATACCCATTGACACTTGCTGATGCTCGCTCGGATCAGTTTTCTTTCCCGCGAAATGGCAATAACATACCCCGTACACACCGCTATTACTTTGTGCCTTGCAAGTAACCCTCGTGTCGTTTCCTGATGCGCATCTCACATTCACGGGCGCAATTTGCTGGCCTCCTCCGGTCACGCAAGCCCACTGCAAAAGCCACTCTGTGGGATCCTTGTCGATGGTGTGTTTGACACTGCACCAATTACCAGTGTCCGCTTCGCATGTCTGGTTGATTGTGTATGGTTCTGCCGAAAGTGCGACACTCACAGGTGTCAGAGCGATCGCTACAACGCATAGCAAACCCAAAACTACTTCTCTCATATCTTCGATCACTCCGTTCCAAACTCGAACTGCCTGAGCCGACGTCGCCCAGATGGGGTTTTCTGATGTGGTGATGTTGCCAAGTTCGGCTCCTTTTTTCAATGCGACGGTGCTTCTCAGCCAGGTTCGCCGTGCGGTCTGCTATGAACAAGGTCAAGTGCCGCCACCGAGATCATCCAACCCGACAGAAATGACCTTGACCAACCGCCCCCAGCCCGCGACCTACGCCGAGTCCGGCGTCGATGTGGACGCCGGCAACCAGCTCGTCGAATCCATCAAGCCGATTGTGCGCACCACCCGGCGCCCCGGCGCCGACGGGGAGATCGGCGGATTCGGCGGCCTGTTCGATCTCGCCGCGGCCGGCTACCGCGACCCGGTTCTGGTCGCCGCCACCGACGGGGTCGGGACCAAGCTGCGGATTGCCATCGACACCGGTATCCTCGACGGCGTCGGGGTCGACCTGGTCGCCATGTGCGTCAACGATCTCGTCGTCCAGGGCGCCGAACCCCTGTTCTTTCTCGACTACTTCGCCACCGGCAAGATCGATGCGGGCGTCGCCATGGACGTGGTGGCCGGCGCGGCACGTGGTTGCCGACTCGCCGGCGCCGCGCTGATCGGCG
Source organism: Bauldia sp. (assembly GCF_965232525.1). Lineage (GTDB taxonomy): Bacteria > Pseudomonadota > Alphaproteobacteria > Rhizobiales > Kaistiaceae > Bauldia. The sequence continues at coordinate 3,470,557 of NZ_OZ246980.1, forward strand.
GCGAGACCGCGGAGATGCCGGGCATGTATGCATCGGCGGACTTCGACGTGGCCGGCTTCGCGGTCGGCGCCGTCGAGCGCGACAAGCTTCTGCCGCGCCGCGACGTCGTCGTCGGCGATGTCGTTCTCGGCTTGGCCTCCGCCGGCCTCCATTCCAACGGCTTCTCGCTGATCCGCCATATCGTCGAACGCAACGACACCGGCTTCGACGCCCCCTCGCCTTTCGCCAGCACGAACCTCGGGCGATCCCTGCTGACCCCGACGCGGATTTACGTCCGCTCGCTACTCACCGCACTCCGCAATCCCGGCGGCATCAAGGCGCTGGCCCACATCACCGGCGGCGGCCTAGTGGAGAACATACCCCGTGCCCTGCCGCCCCACCTCGCTGCCCGGATCGACCTCGCAGCTATTCCCGTGCCTCCTGTCTTCCGCTGGATCGCGGAGGCCGGGCCAGTGGACGAGGCGGAGATGCTGAAGACCTTCAACTGCGGGGTCGGCATGGCGATCGTCGCGGCACGGGACGACGTCGACGCTCTCCGCCACGCACTGACCGACGCCGGCGAGACCGTGTTTGCCGTCGGCGAGATCGTCGCCCGTGACGACAAGGCGATCGTCTTCGACAACCATCTCAACCTCGGCGGCGTCTGATGAAACGGCGCGTCGGCATCCTCATCTCCGGCCGCGGGACCAACATGGCGGCGCTGATCGCCGCGGCAGCCAGTCGCCGCTACCCGGCTGCGATCGGCCTGGTTGTCTCCAACCGCCCCGACGCTCCCGGCCTCGCCATCGCCGCCGATGCCGGCATCGAAACCGCTGTCGTCGACCACACCGCGTACCCGACCAAGCCCGCTTTCGAGGGCGCGGTTTCCCTGGCGCTGGAGGCCGCCGACATCGAGATCGTCTGCCTCGGCGGCTTCATGCGGCTGTTGAGCCCTGACTTTGTCGACAAGTGGCTGGACCGCCTGATCAACATCCACCCGTCGCTGCTTCCCGCCTTCACCGGGCTCAATACCCACGCCCGAGCGCTGGACGCGGGCGTCAAGCTGCATGGCTGTACCGTCCATTTCGTCCGCGCGGCGATGGACGACGGCCCGATCATCGCCCAGGCCGCAGTGCGGGTTCTACCCGGCGACACGGCCGAAACGCTGGCCCGGCGCGTCCTTGCCGTCGAGCACCGGCTCTATCCGCTGGCGCTCGGCTGGGTCGCCCGCGACGCGGTCCGCGTTGTCGACGAACGGGTTGTGTTCGATACTAGCGTCGAGGACGCCCCGCCGCTCCTGTCGATCGACGATTGAGCTATGGCGGATCGGCCGGCTAGTGGAGCGAATTTGGCATTTGAGTCCCGTTTGCGGCCAGGCTCTTGCTCAAATGTCAAATTCAAAAGCTCCACTAAAATCAAATATTTGCTAGTGGTTCTATGACTCCGACATTTGCTCGAGCGTGTGCCGCAGGAGGTTAGCAAAATGTTGGAGTCGAACCACTAGTCGTCAGTGCGCGTCTCGATCGCCCGGCCGATGCAGGCCAGCGTGTGGGGGATCGCGGCGCGGAGCGTCTCGGCGGGGAAATCGAGCGTCTGCATCGCCGGTGCGTTCAGCATGCTGATCAGGCCGTGGATCGCCGACCAGACGAACAGGGCGTCGAGGTCGATCGGCGCGTCTCGGCGCGCCCGCGGCCCTTGCAGCGGTAGCCGCTCGATCGCCGCGACCAGCAGCCCGAACGCCCGCTGCGCCGCCGCCTTCATCGCCGGGTGTTCGGCCGGGTCCGGCAGTGGCGTCTCGAACATCAGCCGGTATTGGAGCGGGTTCGCTTCCGCATAGGTGAAGCAAGCGATCCCCATGGTCTCCATGTCGTCGAACGGATCGGTGTGGCGCGGCCGCGCTTCCAGGTGGGCGGAGAACGCATCGAACGTCCTTGCCACGATCTCGGCGAGCAGGTGATCGCGGCTGGCGAAGTGCTTGTACGGGGCCTGGTGCGAGATGCCGAGGCGCCGGGACACCTCCCGCAGGCTGAGCCCCTCAACCCCCGACGTCTCGACAATCGCGATCGCTTCACGAAGACAGGCTTCGCGCCGGTCGCTCGGCCTCGCTGCTTTGTCCGTCATGCTGATGCTGCGTCATGCCCCCCATTACTTTGCCTAGCATCCGCACCCGGCCGCGACGAGGCAAAAGCGCCAGCGAGGCCTCCAGTGCCTTGGACAGGAACCCCGGACGCACCACGGTGCGCCGCCCGAGTCCTTCGAGCGCGCCGAGCGCCACCGCCTTTGCGGTGACCGTCGCCCCCATCCGCATGTCGGCGCGTTCGGCGAACCCGCTGGCGGTCGGCCCTGGAGCGACGGCGAGTACGTCGACGTTGGCCCCACTGAGTTCGACTGCCAGCCCTTCGGCAAGCGACTGCACATAGGCCTTGGTCGCGGCGTAGTGGGCGGCGTTCGGCACCCCCTGAAACGCCACCAACGAGCTCATCAGGATCAGTCCGCCTCGCCCCCGCTCGGCCAGTCGGCGGCCGAAGTGATGGGTGAGTTCCATCACCGCCAGGCAGTTGACCGCCACCATCTGCCGCTCGGCGGCGAGGTTGGCGTCGACGAAAGCACCGGACGTGCCGAAGCCGGCGCTGGCTGCCAGGAGCCCGACATCGAGCCCGTCCGCCGCCGTGATCGTCGCCTGGATTCCGGCCGGCGTCGCGAGATCGGCCACGACCGGTGTCACCGTGACACGGTACTGCTGCTCGAGTTCCGCAGCCAGCGCTTCCAGCCGGTCGGCCCGCCGGGCCACGACGACGAGATCGAGCCCCCGCCCGGCGAGGGCAATGGCCATTTCCCGGCCGATCCCGTCGGATGCGCCGGTGACCACGGCCACCGGGCCATAGCGTGTCCGCCAAATGGTGTCGATGTCGGTATCGGGGGTCTCAGCCATAGGCAGGTTCCTTGGTTGACAGTGTCTACTGACGTGCAAATAACGCTCAAGGTGACAGTGTCAACCACCGAAGGCAGAGATAGGCCCACCCGCGACCGCAAGCCATGCGTAAGCGCGTCTGAACGGCGCCATCCGCAGGCGGAATGGCGCACCTTGCTAGTGGAAAGGCGGGATCAGGCACCCAAATAGGGCCGGTCACCGGCGCTGCCTCGCCACGATGCTGCCGCGTCGGCCCACCACACACCGTCCCAGGGAGTCCCCACCATGGCGAAAACCATCCTCATCACCGGCGCCTCGAGCGGCATCGGCAAGGCCACCGCCAAGCTGTTCCAGGAGAACGGCTGGAACGTCGTCGCGACCATGCGCACGCCCGACAAGGAGACCGAACTCACGGGCCTCGACAATGTCCTCGTCATCCGCCTCGACGTCACCGACCCGGCCTCGATCGCCACCGCCGTCGGCGCCGGCATCGAGGCCTTCGGCAGGATCGACGCGCTGGTCAACAACGCCGGCTATGGCGCCTTCGGGCCGCTGGAGGTCGCCACCATGGAGAAGATCCGGCGCCAGTTCGACACCAACGTCATCGGCCTGCTCGAGGTCACCAAGGCGCTGCTGCCCCACTTCCGCGCCAACCGCGACGGGGTCATCGTCAACATCTCGTCGATAGGCGGCCGCATCGCCTTCCCGCTCGGCAGCCTCTATCACGGCACCAAATACGCGGTGGAAGGCATTTCCGAAGCGCTCAGCTACGAGATGGCGGCGACCGGCGTGAAGGTGAAGGTGGTCGAGCCCGGCGCCATCGCCACCGATTTCGCCGGCCGCTCGTTCGACTTCACCAATGACGAGTCGATGACCGAATACCAGCCGGTGGTCCAGGGGGTCTTTACGACCTTCGAGAACATTCTGGGGGAAGCGGCGCCCGCCTCGCTGGTCGCCGAAGTGATCCACACCGCGGTCACCGACGGCACCGACCAGTTGCGCTATGCCGCCGGCGCCGACGCCGAACAGATGCTCGCCGCCCGCGCCAGCCAGGACGACGCGGCGTTCATGGGCGGCATCCGCGCCCAGATGGGCCTCGACTGAGGCGGCGTGACGGCCGCGGCTCAGCGACAACAGAGAGCGGGCGGCCGGGAGGTCGTCCGCACTTGTCTGTAACCCTGTTGCCAGTATCGAGGCGGCGATCGCCCGCCCAACCAACTCCAGCCCCGGAAGCTGTTTACATTGCGGGATCCGCTTGCTTGATCGGCTTTGATACCATTGGCTTTGACTTAACCTCGCTTGTCAATACAGCCTAATCGTCAGAACCGCCATCACGTCGATTTCTACAATCAGGAGCTTCAAAGTCGGCGGCGTTTTCGCCTAGACTGACCTTTGGTCAGCCTCGGGAGAAGATGATGGCCTTCCGGTTCAGGCAGTCGGCAAAAATTATGCCGGGAGTACGCCTCAACCTTAGCAAGAGTGGTGTTTCGGTGTCGCTCGGCGGAAAGGGCGTCCGCCACAATATTGGGCCGAAAGGCAGCCGTACGACGGTCGGCATACCTGGCTCGGGCGTTTCCTGGTCACACCATACACCATATGCTGACCCACCCGTGGCCGAGCCTGGGGCGTTTGAATCTGAGGTGTCCTCACCCCACTGGCCGCGTGAACATGTAGTGCTCAATCCGATTGAGAGCGCGTCTGCAGAGGGGATCGCCGCGCTTTCGACGAGTGAACTTGCACCGATTCTCAATTCCGCCGGTCGGCGGGTACCAATCTCCCCATTCGTTATCGTTGCCTCATCGCTGGCGGTCTTAGGCTTGTGGGACCTCCAGGGTGATCCGTCCCCCGCGGTCTATCTTGCTTTCGTTGGGCTCGCCTGGGGCTTTGTTGGCTTTCCACTCGATCACTACCGAAGATCGGTCTCCGTTTCCTATGAACCTTCGGGTATGGCTGCGGAGGCGGAAGCGGCATTGAGAGAGTCCTTTGTTCATCTGCAAGAATCGGCTGCTGCATGGGCAGTGGATGCCGAGGGATACACTTCGGACTGGAAGCGCAACGCAGGCGCAACCGAACTCGCATCTCGTAGGCGAACCTACCCTAGCATGGACTGCCCGTCCCAGATCAGAAGTCGCGCTTCATTTCCGTGTCTTCGCTTCGGAAAGAAAGCTCTCTATTTTCTGCCGGATGCCGTTTTGTTTTCGGATCGATGGTCTATAGCTGCTGTCGACTATCGGGAGCTTTATTCGTCGTTGTATCCCGTTCAATTCATCCAGGACAGCCCTGTTCCAAAAGACGCAACAATCGTCGGCACAACCTGGCGGTTTGTGAACAAGGACGGCGGACCCGATCGTCGCTTCAATAACAACGTTCAGTTACCCGTTTGCCGGTACGACGAGCTCAGTCTCTGGGCAGATGCCGGTCTGCGGGTCCGAATTCAGCTTTCGAGGGCAAACGCCGGTGAAGCATTCAATAAAGTCATAAGGACAATTGCTATCCATGCGGGAGAGATTTCCTCCAGTAAATCAGTGACGGCATGCCGTCCGCCGAAGCGCTGGCCGACAATGATTTACATCACGGTAGCATTGGCACTGTTTGCCGGGATCGCCGCTGCTGTCCTCCCCGGTGCTACATCCATCCACACGGAGCCCACAGGCGAGATGCTTCTCAAAACCGATTTGGCCGAACCTATCGTCAACAACAGTTCTCAGCCTCCTGCCATGACGCCAGATAACCCCGTTAGGCTTCCCTCTCCACCAATTGATCAAGTTCCGCAGTCCACTGCCGGCAACACAGAAATCCCGCTACCACGGCTACGCCCAAGGGCCAGCGACATTTGGTAGTGCGACTTTGCGCTCGCCATCTCCTTTGGGCAACGATAAGACCAGCCATCTCGTGTCGGCTCGAGCCGGAAGACCTTCTTCTCACCCGGTTCGGCCTTCGGCCTCACCGCGCCCCGCCCGCCGAAGCAGGACATGAGCGAAGTTGGCGAGGGAGCCGCCCCCCGGATGGCTCCAGTCCGCGATTGCGTAGCGCAGCCATCCGAAGTCTCCACCACCGTCATTCCGGCGTCAGCCGGAATCCATCGCAGGTGGTGTCACACACTCGGCGCAATCACAGACGACACTGCTCTGCCTGGACCCCGACTTTCGTCGGGGTGACGGTGCGGAGGTTGGCCCTGAGGGCCCGCGCTCGCCTCCTCGGCTCACCGCGGGTATAACCATTTTCTTATCCCGCCTAGGAATATTGCCCTATGATGAGTCCCCCCTCTCCCGCCGGGGGACGTTGCCCGCTACCGGCATCGGACCGACGTGGAGGGGCCGGCGCCCGCGCCGGCCGTCGGTGGCCGTCCCGACGTGTTGTCCGGAGAGTCCGACCTCCACTACGAGGGGTCTGTGGGATATAGCCCACCTTAAGACGTGCCAGCATGGATGGACGCGGCCGGAGCATGGACCGGACGGCGACAAGCCGCCAGCATACAACACAAGATGAGAGGTGGCTCACGCCGCCCACCACCCTCGGCCTATTCCGAGGGCAGGACAAGGACGCACGACCCGGCCGCCAGACGCGGCGCGAGACCGATGGCGCGTGGCCGAAAACCGGAGGTTCTTCGCAGAACGGTTTCCACCGCCACCCCGTCGTGGCGGCAGTTTGACCGTTGGCGCGTTCGCGGCCCGAGGGGGAGGCCGTGTCGGTAGCGAACCCCTCGCACACGGCGCGGGACGATTGGCGCACGGGCGCCCGTCAGACAGCCTCGCTGCCTTCCGAGGGCTCGGGCATCGGCGTTCCGTCCCAGGCGATGTCTGCGTGGGATGCCGTGTCGACGGGGATGTGCTCCTTCTGCGCCACTGCTTTCCAATGTCGCCGCTGCGCATAGTAGAGGATGGACGGCAGGAAATCGGCCTGTTCGACAAGCGCATCGGGCGTGGTCAACAACTGCTTCAGCCTTTCGCCGACGCTGAGATCGATGCCACCGGTTCCGATCAGAAGCGCATCGTACTGCTTCTTCACCCCGGCCGGCGCGATCCGGAGGTCTTCGGGCTCGCCAAGGACCGCCTCGCCGATCCAGTGAAACGGCGTGACGAAGACGCCGGCATCGAGCCGGGGATTGCACTCGATCAAAACGAACCCGTCTTCCGTGCGACGGTAGTCGAAGCCAAGGAAGCCGGTATAGCCAAAATGCCCGGCGACCTTCTGTGCGACCCGCAGCGCGCCGAAATCGTCGATCGACCGGAATTGCACAGAGAAACCGCTGGCTGCTGCGATCACCGGCTCGTAGGCGCAGTGGACCACAACCCGGCCGTCGCGCACCACGCTGAACGAGCAGGCGTCTCGTCCGTCGACAAATTCCTGAACAAGCCAGGGATTGTCATCGGTCGGCCGGCAATCGTCGAGCCGCATTTCCCCGGCCCGTGGTCCATGATTGGTGAGACAGAAGGCGCCGGCGCGTGAAAAAGCCGGCCGGGCGAGATAGCGTTCGAAGCGACCGATCGCGTGCCGGAGGGCGTCCCCGGACGTCACGGCGACGGATGGCGGCGTCGGCAGATCCAGGGCGTGGCACACCGCCTGGAACCGTGCCTTGTCATGCAGCGGCAAAACCGTTTCAAACGCCGGCGCAAAGATCGGTACCGGCACCCGGTCGCGGTACCGCGACAAATAAAAGCCTTCCTCGAAGGTCGGGATCACCAGGCCGATGTCGCGGTCCGCGACAATGCGCGCGACGGCATCGGTGAAGGCCACCGGATGCTTCGCGGGCGCTGGAACGACGTGGGGCTGGGCAATTCCCCGGGCGTGCAGCGAAGGGGCGAGTTTATAGGAGTCGGCGACATCGACCCGTGTCCCGTAGTGGATAAGGGCGTGGGCCAGTCCCACCGAGCCGGGGAAGCGGCCCCCGGTGAGGAGAACCCGGTCTTGATCAGCCATGCGAGGCCCTCCTGACGGCGCGGCCCCTACGCCGCTACTGCTGGTATCCTAGGCTTTGTCGTGGTGTTACTGCCATGGGCCACCCCGGTCACTGCCCCGACGGTCCCCCGATGGCCACGGTTGCGATGATGGCGTTGCTCCGGTCATCGTGTGGCCTCGCGTCCTGTGGTCGTGTATCCGCTTCGTGGGGTGCGCCACGCTACCGTCAGCGCATCGGAAAGTCTGCGCTCATCGTCGCAGGGGCTGACGCTGGTCCGCGCGAGGTCCTGAACTCGACGGGGACGAGTCGACGAACATGCCTCGCAACACTTCGCGTTGACCGACCGGATCGACCGCCGGAAGCGCAAAGACGCGTCGGCCATCGGACGACGGGATGATACGCTCCTCGTGTCGACAATAGGAACCAGGACATGAGCGACGCCTTCCCGGCCGAGGGCATGGCCCTCACCCACATTCTCGTGGTCAGCGACCTCGCCAAATCTGTGGCCTTCTACCGCGACGTACTCGGCGCCGATCTCTATCGCGAATACGGTGGTACGTCCGCTGTGTTTACCTTCGCCGGCGCCTGGCTGCTGCTTGTCACCGGCGGCGGCCCGACTTCCGATAAACCCAATGTCACATTCGCATCGCCCGACACCCCCGACCGGGTGAGCCATGCGATGACCATTCGCGTGCCGGATTGCCATGCCGCCTATGCCGTGCTTCGCGATCGCGGTGCCGCGTTTCTTACGCCACCGGTAGACCATGGCGCCGAGATTCGCGCCTTCTTCCGCGATCCGGACGGCCACCTTTTCGAGGTCAGCGAGGCACGCCCGGCCTGACTTCGCGACAGTTTTCATCAAATACCAGCATTTGCGCCTTGCCGCAGGCTTGCGTATAGACGCAGATGTTCGAGATTGTGATCTGCCTTGGTGCGGCGGCCCGGCGATCGGGACTTCCTCAAGACATCGCGAACTTGGATATGGAGAAGGCCGTGCGATAATCGCCGGTCGATATGGCGACGCGCTTCGCGCTGTGACTAAAGGAACCGACTATGCCGATTGGCACTGTGAAATTCTTCAATACCCAGAAAGGCTATGGCTTCATCGAACCGACCGAGGGCGGTAAGGACGTTTTCGTCCATATCTCCGCGGTCGAGCGCTCGGGCATGCAGACCCTTCGGGAGGGCCAGAAGGTCAGCTTCGAGGTGGTCAGCGACCGCGGCAAGGACGCCGCGGCCAATCTGCAAGACGCCTGACACGCTTCGTATTGATGCTACCCGAGAGCCCGGCCCTGCGCCGGGCTCTCTTCGTTTCAGCCGGTGGTGTACTCGGCGTTGTGGCACCGGCGACCGATTTGGCGATAGTATTCGCCGCTGACATAGGTGACACGGGGAGCAGGTCTTGGCGTTCTTCAATCGACTGGCCATCGGCGCGACGACCGTAGCGGTCTCCGCCCTCCTCGCCGGCTGCGGCGGTGATACGCCGGCCGGCATCGATCCGAGCGCTGGACCGCCGCCAGCGGTGACCGTGATCCCGGTCACCGAGCAACCCTTTGCCCAATCCGAAGAGTTCGTCGGCAAGACCGAGGCGTTCAGCGAAGTCGAGGTTCGCGCTCGCGTCACCGGTTTCCTGGCCGAGCAGACGTTCACCGAAGGTGCCGACGTCGAGGAAGACGCGCTCCTCTTCAAGATCGATCCCGCCGAATATCAGGCAGCGGTGGCGGCGGCGACCGCTGGCGTGGAACGCGCCGATGCAGTCTTAACAGAAGCGCAACAGACGCTGGAACGGACCCGCGAGCTTGTCGAACGCGAGACACTTCCGCAATCTAACCTCGACGAAGCGATCGCCGCCGAGGGCCGCGCTCGTGCTGACGTCTCGGCGGCAAATGCTGACTTGGAGGTCGCCAACCTCAATCTCGGCTACACGGAAGTCCACGCGCCGATCGCCGGACGTATTGGCCCAAGCGCGGTCGACACCGGTAACCTGATCGGACCCGACACCGGCGTTCTTGCCACGGTGATCGACCTCGATCCGATCCGGGTGTCGTTCTCGCTGGCCGAACGGACCTACCTCGAGGTCGTGCCTGCTTTCATGGCCGGGGAACTGCCGGACATTGTCCCGCGTATCCGCCTCGCCAACGGCGAACTCTTTGACCAAGACGGCACGCTGTCTTTCGTCGATAATCAGGTCGACCCGAATACGGGGACTGTCCGCGTCTTCATCGATTTCCCTAATCCGGATCGAATCATCCTGCCTGGTCAGTTCGTCAATGTCGTGCTGACCAGCGCCGAACCGGAACCGCAAATCCTGATTCCTCAGGTGGCGGTGCAACTCAATCAGACCGGGCCGTTTGTGCTGGTGGTCGACGGCGATAATCGGGTCGAGCTCCGCCAGATTACGACCGGCGCGATCGCGGGTGCCGACATCGTCGCCGAAAGTGGCCTCTCGGTCGGTGAGCAGATCATCGTCGACGGCATCCAGAAAGTTCGACCGGGCGGCGAAGTCACGGTGGTTCCCGCCGCGAATCCGGTTTCCGGCTGATGTTCAGCGCTTTCTTCATCGATCGGCCGAAGTTCGCCTTCGTCATTGCCATTGTAATGGTGCTGGCCGGGGTGCTGTCGTTGTCGCAACTCCCGATCGCGGAATACCCGGAACTGACTCCGCCGCAGATTCAGGTCTCCGCCACCTATCCCGGCGCTAGCGCCGATGTCGTCGAGGAGACGGTCGCGGCGGTGATCGAGGCCGAGGTCAACGGCGTCGAAGGCATGACCTACATGTCCTCGCGCAGTTCGAATGACGGTAGCTACAATCTGACGGTCACATTCGATGTCGGAACCGACGCCGATGTGGCCCAAGTGGACGTTCAGAACCGGGTTGCAGCAACCGCCGCGCGCCTCCCCGAAGAAGTGAATCGCTTGGGAGTCCTGGTCAATCAGCAGTCGACCGCGATTCTTTTGGCGTTGGCGGTTTATTCGCCAAACGAAACCTATGACGACATTTTTCTCAGTAACTATACCAGCATCAACATCCGTGACGCACTGTCCCGTGTGAATGGGGTCTCCGGCGTTTCCATCCTCGGTGAACGCGATTATGGGATGCGGATCTGGCTGCAACCCGACCGACTGAGCAGCCTGGGCCTCACCGCCACCGACGTCATCCAGGCGATCCAGGATCAGAACATACAGGTGTCGCCCGGCGCCGTCGGACAAGAGCCCGCGCCGCTAGCACAGCAGTTCCAATATCCGCTCCGTGCCAAGGGCCGGCTCTCGACTCCGGAGGAATTCGAACAGATCATCCTTCGCGCCGACAGCGATGGCACGGTCGTGCGACTGGCCGACGTTGCACGCGTCGAACTGGGCGCCGCCACCTATGGGTGGTTCGGTGAATTGAACAGTGCGCCGGCCGCACTCGTCGCGGTCTATCAGACGCCGGACGCGAACGCACTCGAGGTCTCGACGGCCGTGCGGGCGCGGATGGACGAGCTCGCTACGCGGTTTCCTGCCGATCTCGTCTACGACGTACCCTATGACACGACGCTCTACGTCGAGACGTCGATCGCCGAAGTGATCGTCACATTGTTCCAGGCTTTGGTCCTGGTCGTGATTGTCGTCTTCGTGTTCCTGCAGGATTGGCGAGCGACGCTGATCCCGGCGATCGCCATTCCAGTGTCGCTGATCACCACGTTCGCGGCGCTGCTGGCGCTCGGCTACACCATCAACACCATCAGCCTGTTCGGCCTCATCCTGGCGATCGGCATCGTCGTCGACGACGCGATCATCGTCGTCGAGAACGTCCAGCGCCACCTCGCCGACGGTCTCGATCCGAAGGCCGCAACCCGCAAGGCGATGCGCGAAGTGACCGGACCGGTCGTCGCGACAACGCTGGTGCTCCTGGCTGTGTTCATTCCCCTTGCCTTCACCCCCGGCCTAACCGGGCGGCTCTACATTCAGTTCGCCGTAACCATCGCGTTCGCCGTGACCTTCTCGTCGATCAACGCGTTGACACTCAGTCCGGCGCTCTGTGCCGCACTGCTGCGACCGCCGAAGGGGCGCAAGCGCGGACCCCTCGCCTGGTTCGAAAATGCTCTCACCGTGACGCGGAACGGCTACGTGTCGGTCGTCCGTCGCTTCATCCGACTGACGGCGATCGCCGGTGTCGCCTTTGTCGCCGTCGCCGCAGTGACCGCATGGATGGGAACCTCCATCCCGACAGGATTTCTGCCACCGGAGGACCGTGGCGCATTCTTCGTCGACGTGAAGCTGCCGGACGGCGCGTCGCTGCAACGGACCAAGACCGTTCTCACTGATGTCGAGACAATCCTCGAGGAAACGCCGGGCGTCGCTGACGTCATTACCGTTGGTGGGTTCAGTCTTCTCTCAGGCGCGATCGCGTCAAACGCCGCTTTTGGCATCGCGGTGCTGGAGCCATGGGACGAACGCGACACCCCAGAGCTCAGCCTGCGTGGAGTACTCCTCGGCGTGGCACCGAAACTGTTGGCCATACCGAGCGCGACGGTGCGCCCGTTCAATCCACCGCCGATTCCCGGTCTCGGGACGACGGGCGGCTTTGAATTCGTTCTTCAGGATACCGAGGCCAGAAGCCCGGCCGAGTTGGGCGCCGCGCTCAACGCAATGGTGATTGAGGCGAACGGCAACCCTGACCTCAGCCGCGTGTTCAGTACGTTTCAAGCCAATACACCGCAGTACTTTATCGATCTGAACCGCGAGATCGCCAAGACGCGTGGGGTCGATATCGGCGCCGTCTTTCAGGTTCTGGCGGCGAATTTCGGTTCGTACTACGTCAACGATTTCAATCAATTCGGCCGGCTTTATCGGGTTTATGTTCAAGCCGAGGGTGACCGCCGCGCCACGCCGGATCAGATTGGTGATCTGTTCGTCCGCAACCGCGACGGCGACATGGTTCCGCTCAGCGCTCTGGTGACGGTGGCACCGATCTTCGGCCCAGAAACTATCGAGCGCTACAACCTGTTCCGCTCCGCAACCATCAATGGCGAGGCGGCGCCGGGTCTCAGTTCCGGCCAGGCAATCGCCGCCATGGACGAATTGGCGGCGACGACCCTGCCGCCCGGCTTCACTTATGAGTGGACCGGCATGTCGCTGGAGGAGATCAAAGCGGGTGCCGCGGGGATGAGCATCCTCTTCCTGTCGGTGCTCGTCGCTTATCTGTTTCTTGTGGCCCAATACGAAAGCTGGACGACGCCGATCCCGGTGATGCTGTCGGTCGTCTTCGCTGCGTTCGGCGCGCTGAGCGTGCTGTTCATGCTTGGTGTCGCGCTAAACGTCTATGCGCAAGTCGGACTGGTATTGTTGATCGGCCTCGCCGCCAAAAACGCGATCCTGATCGTCGAGTTCGCGAAAAACCTGCACGAAGAAGGTAAGTCGATCCTCGATTCCGCCGAGGAAGCGGCGCGCCTCCGATTCCGTGCCGTCATGATGACCGCCTTCTCGTTCATCCTCGGCGTCCTGCCGCTTGCGCTCGCCGTCGGTGCCGGCGCCGGCGCGCGCCGCTCGGTGGGCATTACCGTCCTCGCCGGGATGCTCGCAGCAACCATCCTCGGCACGATCTTCGTTCCCACGCTCTACGTAATCTTCGCACGCATGCGGGAACTGGTCCGCCGATCGAAGCCCGAAGAGCCGGCAGAGACCGCGCCGGCCGAGACCCGCTAGCCGCGCGGTAGCTTGGCAAGCACACGCTCGAGCCAGGCGCGCGCCGCGTCGTATATACCGGGCGCCTCACTCTCTCGCGGTCCGGCAATGTTGAGGACGAGATTGTCGCCGCCTGCGGCGATCCAGGCCGCGGCTTCGCTAACGCCTGCCTCATCGACAAGCGCGGCAACCAGACAGGGCCGTCCTTCGCGCATCGCCAAATCCCTGGTCAGGGCCGTTCCCGGCGAAGCGTCCAAGCCGCGTTGATCGACCAGAATTAAGGTCCGGTCGCTGTCGCGAACGTTCCAGGCGGTACGTTGTTGCGGCTCGGTTGACGGCGTCTCTTGTAGCTCCGGATAAGCGGAGAGCAGCCCGGGCGGGGTCGGGTGATCTTCGGCCCAACCACCGCGAGGGCACCATCCGCCACGGGGGAGTCCCAGCCGCGCCGCGGTGTCGAGCGCAGCACGATCCACACCTGTCTGTCCGCCGGAGATTATCTTGATCACGCTTGCATCACCGTCCGATCCACCATTCGTGAAGCAAAGTGACCCCACCCGGGCGCTGTGTGCGGATATGGTCTCTGTGTCAAACGGTCGCACCCTGTGATATGCACTGAGGTGCAGCCCATCGGCTCATGCGCAAGGAGGGCATATCATGGCTGCGCAACACACGCTTGCGAATGCCGGCAGCGATGTCGATCTACCTGTCGTTCGTCGGATCGGGGTCGCGGATTTGCGAGCTGCGCTGGTAGCGGGCTACGCGGATTTCGCCGCCCGGCCGACTCACATCGTCTTTCTCGGCCTCATCTATCCGCTGATCGGTCTGGTGCTGACCAGGCTCGTCTTTGGTTACGATATCCTCCCGCTGCTGTTCCCGCTTGCCGCCGGGTTTGTCCTTATCGGCCCGCTGGCCGCGCTTGGCCTCTACGAACTCAGCCGTCGCCGCGAGGCCGGCCTCGACGTTCGGCTGCGGCACGCCTTCGATGTC